>CAKROK010000030.1 GCA_934373295.1 uncultured Christensenellaceae bacterium
CGTTCGATGAGAACAGCAGCGCCGAGCCCATGTAGTAATAATTCGTCGTCTCGCCGCCCTCGACCTTCTGTATGCGCTGGCCGCTTGCGTTGTAGGCGTTGGTCTGCGTGACCTTGCTGGTTGTGACCTAGTATTATTTCATGTCCAAATTTTTAGTTTATTCCATTTTTTGCGCCGCTCATCTGCCCTTGAATACATTTCTACAGCCTTTTTAAATGATATAAGTGCATTGCGCTTTCTTTCGTTAATCGATAGTTTAGTATTGTCAGATACATCCTCAATAGAGGCAACTTTGTTGATTCTACAAATAATACCCTCAAAATCATCAATGAGTTTACTGTTTTCGCAAATAAATTTTACCGCTCCGTTTGAAAAATTCGCAGAACGTCCCGCCATTGTTTCCGTTATTACGGTCGCCTCCATCTCATTTAAACAATCAAGTCGGCTCATCCAATCTAAGAGTCTGTAACAGTTTTCTTCCCGTTTGCTTGTGGATTTAATGAGCACATCTATGAGCGTATCAAAATATACCCATCTATTGTCAACCTCAACTGCGCTCCTCGAGAACAGCTTATCAATCAGCTCCTGCCGCCACTTTTCCCGCACGTCTGCGCTTATCTTCAATTCTCTAAACTCCGCCCACTTTTTCTCATCCTCGCGGCACATTAAAAACTCTGAACCATAATAATATAAGTAGAGACTTTTTGCCTCATCAATATTCATGCTATTCCTCCACACCTGCATTATTAGCTGCATTTATCGTATGTGCAGGTCTTTTCGTTATTGCCGTTCGCCTCTTTCGTAATTTACCCCCCAATATCTCACAATATCGAGAGCCAAATCACTATAAAACAAATCGTCAAGACACCAAAGTTCAATTGTCATTATGATTTAAACTTATTTCACATCCCACCGAGCCGTTCTTTAAGCGAATCAAACTATCGCAAAAGTCCATCAATAAACCGTATTCCGTGTTTACAAAAAAACAGCAATTGTGTTTATCATAGCTTCCACCGTCGTCTAACTCCGCATACACTTCAATATGGATATGCCCTAATCTATCTTTATTAATAAAGCGAAAAGACAGGCATGTTGTTGAGGAATCTCCTCTTTCCTCATTTTCCCATGAACCCTCATCGATATTCCCATATAAAAACTCTTTAATTTGATAAATCAATTCATCTATCAAAAGTGCAGAAACATATATTTGGGATTCTATAGTTACTATTGAAGAAGAACATATCGCTTTTAATTCTATTATATCTCCATCTTCCCAAATTTTTTTAAGGATAATATTGTCGTCCATCAAATTATTTCTCCTTTAAACTATCCTTTAAACTTAAAATCATCAAAAACATTTAAGGTTTGATTATACACATAATGGATATTTATATATCCTAACGATGTGGCCACTCTTTGTTGCATTTTAACCCACCCCTCAGATGAAGGCCACCTTGGATCCGTTAAATTGATACTTTTTAATTGGTTACCCGCGAATGGATTCGATTTAACTTGCTCCATTGCTAATTGTTCTGTCAAATTTGCCGGTTCAGTTCTTCCTGTCGACCCTCGAGAAGTATACGTTTCCGTCACAGAGGTAGGTGATTTCGTATTATAAAGCGACTGCCCTGCTCCGCTCCCCTTAGCCAGCGACCCCAGTCCCGAACAAACAAACGACACAGCTGCGCTTTTAACTCCCGCTAAAGCGGCTTCTTTTCCGTCGACGTTGGTTATGCCCTTGCTCGCGGCCTGAATTGCGGCGTTTGTTCCCGCGCCTATCGCTCCGGCGGAGCCCGCGGAAACGGCGGCTTTGCCGAGGGCGCTCAAGCCGGCTGTTGCGGCGGTTCCCCTTGCGGCTGCGGCAACGGCTGTTCCTGCGGCTGCGCCAACGACCCCGCCGACTGCCGCTCCCATGAGATAATTGCCAACAGTCTTACTTCCGTTGAATATCTTTCCGTAGAAGAATCACAAAATCAGCCTTATTTCATCACAATTTCATTTCCCTTTATATCAACAGAGTAATTCTCCACATCTTTCATTTTGATTCTTCCAATGTAAAGCGCACCACCATTATCATTATCGTATTTGTAGTATGAAAAACTCGTTCCGCATGAATCCTTTACCGATTGTGCATCAGTTCCGCGGTCAAAAACACTCACCATAACCAAAGCTATATCCTCCTGTTTTAGGTTTTCACGCGAGGTGTTACTGATTACTTCAACTCTGCAAGTAATGCTTATATAATCTCCAAAAGGTGAATTTCCCTTTTCCTTTATAATTGTCGGAGAAACTCGGGAAAGCCTGTTCCCCTTTTTTCTGAATAAATCATATTTAACCGTATCTTTCATTGAATATATGTATACCGTGTCGCCGTTATATTCAAATGAATTCATCAATACACAATCGTCCTCTTTTTTGTCAAAATACTCCTCTATGTTCGCATATGTGGGGTTTAAAAGCAGATAAACCAGCACCGCACCTGCGATTAATATCAGCGTGGCTATTATGTTTAATATGTTTTTCGATTTCATTTTCCACACACCTCACAATTTAATGTATTTCTATGTGTTTTGCATCATAGCTCAGTTTAAATCCAATGTATGTGTTCCATTATCATCAACCAATTCCAAAAAATTGCCCTTTACTGAATAATCCATAATGCAAGAATAGTCTTTTTTCCAAATGATATCCCAGGTATTTGTATCAATTTTTATTACCTCTAATTCTGATATTATAAGCAATATGCCATTGTTTAGCATTATGTCTAAAATTGCAGAGTAGCCTGTATCAACTGAAAAGATGATTTTTTCTTCATCGAAAACAAACACTTTAGTCCCTATACTTGTGAATACCCTATTTTGATTGTCCGTTAATAAAATGGGCCGTATTCCAAAACTATTCCCTATAATTCCAATGCAATAGTTATCGGATTCTATCACTTCATATACATCCGGACATTCCTGTTGCGTTTGAATCAGTCTACCCCCTTTTTTTCGGAGATATTCTTTAAGTTCAGAAGAACTCTCGATAAATAATTGTCTTATACCCATTATGAAAACCAATTTATCTCCTTTCCAAATAGATTCACTGTTATCAGTTTCGAGCCTTCCCAGACTGTCTCCATATCTAATGCACCATTCGGTCCAGTTAACAAAGACTGTCTAAGAATTCTTCCGTTTTCCTGAACTCTTACTATAGAAGTCGGATCGTTTAATACATTATTCATCTGCTGTTCAATATAGCTTCTTCCAGCATCATTATCAAATAAACCAATTCTACTCAACTGACCTTGCATTTGGACAGTTCTATTAAGGTTATGCGTTGACCCCGTCGCTTTACCAAACATGTAGTCAAGCTTTCGTCCGACATCAGCCGTTTTATCTTGTACCGCACTTCCCGGACTCGGACTGCCCTTTGAGTCATAAAGCGACTGTCCTGCTCCGCTCCCCTTAGCCAGCGACCCCAGTCCCGAATACACGAACGCCACAGCCGCGCTTTTAACTCCCGCTAAAGCGGCTTCTTTTCCGTCGACGTTGGTTATGCCCTTGCTCGCAGCCTGAATTGCGGCGTTTGTTCCCGCGCCTATCGCTCCGGCGGAACCCGCAGAAACGGCGGCCTTGCCGAGGGCGCTCAAGCCGGCTGTTGCGGCGGTTCCCCCTGCGGCTGCGGCAACGGCAGTTCCTGCAGCTGCGCCAACGACTTATCAATTCGTTCGACATGACCACCAGTAAAGGCAATTAATCAGGTCCATGCTTTTAAATGATTAGAAATTAAATTTTATCGCGCTCCATATACTCAAATCTCTTTGCAACACATTCGTACACGCCATAGTCATCAAAATAAATATAATAATGCTTAAACCCTTCACATAATTTGTCATCATCTATTTCTATCAAGGAATTATAGCCGTTTTTCATATCATTAGTAAACTCACGAAGACGACCCTCTATATGTTCCGATGTAAATTTATAGTAATCAAAATCAATGAATCTAATCTCGGCATCTCTATATTTATTTAAAGTTTCATCCTCAAAATCAAAAACTAAAGATACGCATCTATAACCCACTTTGAAGTAGGGTACATATGTGAAGTCCTGCGCTAAATGCTTTATATCCAATACTTTTTTCATGCTATTTCACCCTAAAAAACTACAATTACTTGAACCGCCTGTTATTCTTATAAACTGACTGCCTAATTCATCAAGCCCATTTCTTGCCAACCTTTCATCAATCTTATTCATCATTGGTAAATTCCCTGTGCAATCGTTTAAAATCCACTCACTAAATGGTGTTCCACTTCTTAATAACGCAAGTGTAGATCTCGTATTTTCAACCAATAGCTTTCCTCCTCTGCTTACATAATTAACCGGTACATCATTGGGTTGTAGGGTTCCGTTTCTTAGCATATCAGACACTTCACCGATTGTTTCTCCGGAAAAGCGACCACCATTGCTAAATTTGTAAGATGCCGTCTTTTGTGTAAAACGAATATCTGCGGTTGAACCATTTTGCGACATAGAAGCATTCGTCTTTGTCACAGATGGTGTTGAACTCGTGTTATATAGCGGCTTTCCAGCACTACTACTTACAGCATTCGAAATCCCTTGCCCTATAGCTCCCGAAACAGCACCTGATACTCCCGCGACTATCGCCTCTTCTGCGCTTACGTTCTTGAAGCCCTTTTTCATGCCTTGCGTAACCACGCTTGAGGCAGTGCTTGTTAGTCCGTATGCGCCTGCCGCAACGAGCACTTTCGCCCCTGCGCTCAACGCAACCGAAGCTCCGCAGGTAAAACCTGCCGCAAGACCCGTGATCGCTCCGCCGACAGCCGCTATACCGGCACCGTCCCAGAAATTCTTTCCTTGAATCGCATTGCTTATGCCGTTAATGACAACACCGCTCGCTGCACCCACTACCGCTCCGACAGCAGCAGCAATAAAGTTGAAGAAATGCCCCGTCGGATCCACCATATTGACAGGATTATTCCCGCAATAGCTGTAAAGATGCTGCGTCCATGGGTCGTAGGGGTTGCCCGAATAGCTGTCCTGGGTCAGGAAACGACCGGTGGAAGAATCGTAAAAACGCGAGTTCATGTATTGCAGGCCGGTGGAGTTGTCCGTCACGCTGCCCGTAAAGGTGACCTCGTTTAGGAAGCTCTTGTTTCCCGATTCCTCTATTGCGCCGAATGTGTCGTAGCTGTAGCCCTTTTGCAGCTTGCCGTTCGCGCCCACTATCGCCGTGGTGCTCCCGCGCATGTCGTAGTGATAGAAGTAAAAGCCCTCTCTCTTGCTCTCGGCGGGGTTGGTGTCGTCAAACCTCGCCGATGCTACTATTATACCATTCGGGTCAAGGACGTTTTCCGTCAATAGCCAGTTGTTGGCGTTCGATGAGAACAGCAGCGCCGAGCCCATGTAGTAATAATTCGTCGTCTCGCCGCCCTCGACCTTCTGTATGCGCCGGCCGCTTGCGTTGTAGGCGTTGGTCTGCGTGACCTTGCTGGTAGTGACCTGGTTGTTGACGTAATCGGGCGTCGTGACCTCCGCCTTCGTCATGTTGTTTCTCAGGTCATAGGTATACGCCGTCTCCCGATAATACTTATCCGCATCGACGGTCATGTACAGCTGTTTTTCGGTCAACTGGTTGCCGCGGTCATCATATGTGTATTTGGTATACTCCTTGTCATTTTTGGTGACAGACATGAGCTGATTGAACTGATTATAGCCGTATTTAAAGGTGTCCTTTCCGTCGCTCATTGTGACGCGGTTGCCGACCTTGTCATAGGTATACTCCTTTACGTCGTCTCCGACCGTCGCCTTGACCAACCTGCCCACTTTGTCATACTCATATTTCTTTTCGACCGTCTTAGCATCGTCGTTGCTCGTGCCGTAGTTGGTGTAAGCCGTTTCGGATTTGATATACCCGCGCTTGTCGTAAGCCATGGTATATTCTTCCTTCTTCGTGCCCGTATCTTTTTCATTCTTGTGGTCAGTATAAGTGATATTTGTCGTCAGACCCAGCTTGTTCATGGTATACGCAGTCTTGATATAATCATCAGCATTATTTTCAAAGTCGCGGAAATCCTTGGTAGAATCAAGCTCTCCGTTGTCATTATTATAGATATACTCGCGAACCTTCTTTGCAGCTTCGTTACCCGTTTTCAGCGTGATTGCAGAGATGCGGCCATAGTTATCGTAGGTGTATCCAAGGGTTCTTTCCTGGACAGTATTGTTCTCATCCACCCCCTTTACATAGGTGACCGCTGTTACCTGATCCGCGCCGTTATAAGCATAGGTGGTCTGTACTCCGCCTTTTGCAAGGCTGCCTTGCGTCATGGTAGCGATGCGTCCCATTGAGTCAAAGGTATAAGCAGTTGTCGTTTCTTTTTTGCCGTGGTAGATACTTTCCTGCGTTACATTGCCGAGCTCATCATACTTATATTCCAGATACTTTGTGCTGGGGACGGAAGTATCGTCAGTCGCGTCATAGTAGTCAACACGCCTTACCTGACCAAGAACATCATAGGTGTATTTTTCCTTCGTACCATCATTGCGCGTTATTTCAGATACCCTCGATTTGTCATACTCATACTTCGTGGTCATCTTTTCGTCGTCGGATTTTGTCTCCGCGTCTTCGGATTCCGGCCCCGCGCTAATCTCTTTTATTTTTCTGCCGTATTTGTCAAAGACTGTTTCTTTTACATTGCCGTTGGCGTCAATGATTCTGTTGGTGATATATCCGCTGTGGGCGGCTTTGTCGTCATAGCCATATTGTGTTACGAGATTTCCCGAATCCGTTTTCTGCGTGACGCTTGAAAGGCGCGAGGCGTTGTCATAGGTATAGCTCGTCTGACCTCCTTCAGCGTCTGTTACGCTCAGCTGATTTCCCAACAGGTCGTAGGTATAGTTGACAACGACGTTTGCCCCTTTAGGATCTGCAATGGTTTGTATTTTCTGACCGAGCTTGTTATATATTGCTTCAGTCTTTCTTTTGGCGGCGTCCGTTGTATTTTTACAGTTTCCGGCGCTGTCGTACTCATATTTAGCCGTGACGATCTCTTCGGCGCCCGCCTTGCCTAAAAGGCTTGTCTTTACGAGCCTGCCGGCTTTGTCGTAATACTCCGCAGTGCGTACTCCCTCGCCGTCTGTTTTTATGATGAGGTCGGATTCCGCCTTACCGTCTTCATCGCTGTCCCACTTATCATAACTAACGAAATTGGTCGATTCATCCGGATATTCGGCAGAGACCATGCGGTTTAAAGCATCGTAACCGTAGCTGACCTCCTCGCCCGCTCTGTTAAAAGTGCGCGTTACATTGCCGGCAAGGTCGTATTCCGTCATCGTAAAAATTTCATAGGAATTAGTGTCGGTGTTAAATTTAGTGTCGGGATAATTAACCCTGCGCTCCCTGCCGAGCTTGTCATAATACGTCGTGGTCGTTTGATTAAATGCATCCGTCACAGCTACGCTGTTATAATACCCGTCATCATTATATTTATATGAATATGTGCGCGAGTCGACTATATTGCCTTTATCATCTTTGACGGTTACCGTGCTCACTCTGCCCTTAGTATCATATGTATATACAGTAACAGCGCCGTATTGGTCCGTTTGCGTGAGGAGATAGCCTTTGCCATGATTTTTGTCCCCCGGCGCCCTCAATCCGTAAGTATATGTAGTCGTTCCGACAGAGTCTTTTATTTTAGTCAGGTTTCCGCTGGTGTCGTACTCATATATCGTTGTGACAGAAGAGTTTGCCGACTTTTGGACTGTTTTGGTCGAGGGCTTATTGTGCTTCAGCCCATTGTCCTTATATGAATACGTCGTCTCCGAGCCGTTTGGGCCGCTGATTTTCGTTATATTGCCCTTTTCGTCATAGACGTACGTATATGATATCGGCGTACTGCCTCCCGTAAAATCAGGATAGCTCATTTTAGTGACAAGAAAATCAGAATTGTGAGCATACCTGACCCAGTTTCCCAGCGCATCCGTCTTTTCCTTCAGCAAGCCCTCAGCGTCGTATTTATACATTTTAGCAACGCCGTTGTTGTCCGTTACCGTAGTGACGAAAATGCCGTTTTCCGGCTGACCAAAGCTAAAATCAAAGTATTCGCCGTTTGCTAAGGTTATCTTATCTAATATTCTGCCATCATAGTGAAAAGACGTTACATTGCCTTTAGGGTCCGTGATGTTTACAAGCTTGCCGTCCGTATATGTAAAGCTCTCTTTATAATCCGTGTCATCTTCGATAACCGTGCTTGCGCTCGCGAGCATGTCATTCTCGGTATATGTATAGTTATATACAATGCTTGAGTCGGGCGCGCCCTCGGGTGTCCACGAAACAGACGCGAGCATATCGGGATGTTCGTTGACATAAGTGTAGTCAGGCGCGTCGACTTGGGCGTTTGAATAAATATAGCTCAGTTCGACCGTCTCCCCGACATTATTCGTCACGGAAGCTATATTGCCGCGGCTGTCATATGAAAAGGAAAGAGCATTGTTGTTGGCGTCGGAGAATTTTTTGAGCAGCATCGTCTGCGCATTGTAGTGATATACTATGCCGTCCTTGCGCTTTATCTGATATTCCTTTTCTTCTCTTCCATTTTCGGTTACGCTGCAATAGGTCAGCTCCATAAAAGTGCCCTTTGCACTTTCATAGCTGTTTTCCGCGATTTTTTCAAAGCGGTGGAGGCTGCCGTCGCCGTCCTTTAATATCATCGCAGTTTCCTGCACAGGCGTCAGCGGGTCGCCGTCATGATCTTTAAATTCGCGCATTAAAGCAGTGTTAAAGCTGAAATCCCAGCCATAACCCATCGCAGTCTTGGTTTTTGCATCGCTGTTGAACGTCCTGCGCATGACCGCCGCAAGGAACGGGTCAGATACAACGATATCCGTCGTCATATACGCCACATTGCCGTTTGCGACGTTCACATATCCCGTTCCGCTGCCCGTCTTAAAGCCGGAATACGTCCAGTAGTTCTGTAGGCCGAGCATTTTGTCTATCTCGTTTTCATCCACGACCTTCGCCCATGCTTCATAGGACGGCAGGCTTTCTCGCGCATGACCGCCGAGTTCTTTTACAGCAGTGACCCTGTAATAGAATTTTTTGCCGTAATTTAAGTTATAGTCATTCCAGTAGGTCTCCTTTAATCCCTCCGCAATGGGCTGCATATCGGCAATATCATAAAACGGAGTTTCGCTGCGATAGACATTATATGTCACATCCTCGGTTTTGCTCGCCTCCCAGCGGAGCAATGTCATATAGTTCGCGCCGACAATGGCAGAGAAATTTTTGGGCTCATCCACGAGCTTTACGACATAGGGCTGACCCGCCGTCTTCTGCTTAATGCTCAATTTCCAGGAATTGAGCACCGGCGTAACTTTCTCTTTAGTATCGAATTCTGCTCTCAGTACGATCTGCTTTCCAGCGTGCGTCGCGTCAACCCACCCTGATTCGCCTGAATTTGTCGGGGTTATCTCCTGCCACGTGCCTTCTGCACCGCCCTGTAAGGAAACGGAGTATGTAATATTCGTTCCTTCAGGCTTTGCCTCATCGACCTTGAGGTTCATCTCAATTACATCGTTCGGGGTGGTTCTTAGTGTGCTGTAGACGTAATGGCCGGATGCATCAAAGTCTTTAGAACCAACCTTTATGCACTCGTTTTGGGCGTCATGAACTGCATTTTCCAGCCGCCCGATGCCGCGCATGTTTTCAGAGAAGTCGTTTTCGATAACTACCGCGTTGGTGTAAGTCGTATATCTTACATCCATCGCCCAATAGTCCAATGTAGGGGACTGGTTTACTCCGGAGGGCTTGGTGACGACCGCCTTTAGCTTTACGTTATCACCCACGGCATTTTCATATAATTTGCGGTTTTTCAGATCTCGTGTAACTCCGCCATCCGTGGAAACGGGCGTGATGCTCTGCCACGTCGCTCCGTGATCCAGCGAAACGAAATATTCAATACTTCCGCCGGAAGAAGGGATATATTGATCCACAACGAGGTCGATATAGCTTACATCGCCCGCATATTCAAAGACCTTGCTTTCAAAGCTGCCCACGACCTCGCTATCATAGGTCATGTCGCTCAATCTGACTATTCCGTCGGGCAGTACCGTGACATTTTGCAGGTTCTCTATCTTTGAGCTGTCCTTGAAGGTATCGTATATCTCCCGCGCTTCGTAAGTCCCCGTGCTGTATAGAATATTATCCTGCGAATCGGACGCCTGAACATAGATGTTTGCAATGCCACCCTCGGGATATACCCAGCCGTTGTCATACGCCGCAGCATTGAACACCAGATTTTCGCCGCTGTCATGCAGCACGTTGTTTACATACAGCTTTTGATTTTTAAGGCCGGCGGTTAAATTATCCGAGGTCTTTACGTAAGTGACATTAAGCTTTCCATCAAATTCTTCATTAAGTTCTTCATTGGAAATTGCGATTTTATTCGCATTATCGGCGTTTGCCTCGTTTTTGGGAGAAGTAATTTGCAGCTCAGACGCAATATAAACGCTGCTGCTCGTCTTTAACAGAGTGATGAGGGGCGCTGTGGCGGTGTTCCCCACTGCATCCTTTGCCGTTAAGCGCAGAGTATAGTAATTGTTATTTACAAGCTCAGACGTATCCCATTCAAAGATCACGCCATAGGGAGTTTTTGTCCCGCTCGCCAACGTCCCATTGAAATCAGGCGCGGGATTGCCCATGCCGTATTGCAGAGTCCAGTTATCAAAGCCACTTCCGCCGACGTTTGATATCGTCGCGGATATTCTCACAATGCCGTTAAGCGTCGTCTTGTTGGCTGTAAAGCTGGTTATTTCCGGCGCCGTCGTGTCTTTATAATACGTCACCGCGGCGGACACCGTGCCGTTATTGCCCTGGCTGTCTACACCTCGAATGTTTATAGTGTACTCGCCATCGGGCTGAGATGACATGTCAATTGTATATGAGCCCGACGCCGTGCCGTTCGTCGTTCCTATATTTATCCAGCTGCCGCCGTTTATTCTATATTGAACCTTTTGCAGATGGTCTCCATCGTCCGTAATGCCGCTCCATGTTATCGTCGGGTCGGAATTTGTCCACGATGCCGGAGATATGCTAAAAGCGGTAGGCGCGGTCGGGCCTATCTTATCCGGCGTGGTTTGGTTGTTAAGGTATTTCCACGCGCTCATGTTGCCGTTCTTATCGACCGCCCTCACAGCATAATCATAGCTCGCATTGCTGGAGATATTCGTCAAAGAATAGGTCAAAGCCGTCCCTACGTTTATAAAGCTCCAGCTCCCCTTGTTCTTTCTGTAGGCAATGCGGTAATAATCTAAGCCGGACGCATATTTCGCAGGCAGATCCGTGACGCTCGACCACTTCAGCTTTACCGTGCCGGTTTTTCCGTTGAACGTGCTTGAAGCGATAGAAAAAGACGTGGGCACCGGCGGGGGCGTGGTGTCCTTAAACGTAAATGTGAAATACGGTCTGTTAGCCGCGGTCTCATTTTCCTCCGAGCAGAACCTCTTATAGTAGTTGACAGATTCATTGGGTATCTTCAAATACATGCCGTAGTTTTTGATAGACCCGCTATGCCAGCCCTTTGCCAAATTGGTTATAGTCCAAGAATATGCTTTAACATCTTTTACCGTAGTGCTCGCGTGGACGGTACCGAATTTGGGAACATTTGCCCATGTAATCGTGCTCACGTTCCAGCTTTCGGTAATTTGCGCAATATCCATCACCGGAGATGAGCTCCCCGTATAATCCTGATATGCGGTAAACGTCACCTTGCTTATCTCATTGCCCGCAAGAACACTGGGAAAGGCATTTATCTTGACCATTCCTCTCGATTTATCAAAGGTAGGGCTATAGCCTATCTTCATATGCGTATCAGAGGAATAATTCCTTGAAGAATATTTGCTGCTGATAAACGTATCTACAATATTGGAGGTCGTGGTATTTATGGATGGGTCGATAGTTACGGGATATGTCGTATCCTCGGCCTTTAAAAATTTCTCATCGGGAATAAGCGTATAGCGATATTTATCATCGCCGATGGCGCTTAATTTCACGGCGATATCATAGGATTCCTTGCTTTCGGGCGAAGCATCCCACATGAGCGGCGCCGCGATCGTCGCGATGATGGTCTTGGTGTCGATATCTACAAAGTATAAATTGCCGTCCTCTCTTAAAAGCGGGACGAGCTTTTCTACGTTCAGGACATACGAAAACTCCGTCTCTTTCGGAACAGTCTCAAGTATAATTTCTTCTTTAACGCCCATGTATGTAGGCGTGATTTTTATATTCGCGTCTTTATTAAATGTTCCCTCATATTCGAGCGACTCAAATTCAGCCGCTTTTTCTTCCCCGATAAGCGAGCCGATTTTTACTTCTTTCGCCGTAAGTTTCTTTGCATCAGAGGCATTTGCATATTCGTTTGTCTTTGAGAGTTTTATTGAATCAGACGTCTCCGCCGCACTTTTTTTAATAACTCCCTGCGGCGAAAAACCAATTGAATAATCCGCATAGCTGTAAGTGATCGCATTTTCGGCGCTTAAATCCTCAGACAAAGTGATTTTAACGTCCGACGCCTTTGTCTCAAATTCCCTTGAAGACGAAGCCATATCGGCTTTTGCGGTGGATGCATCCTTTAAAACCAGGCTGTTATCAATATCGACCCAATCCTCGCCGTCCTTGTATTTAATGGGCTGTAAATACAGCTTGAGCTCTTTTGAGCCGTCCGCGTTATCCGCTATTTCATAAAACTGCTCATCTTCCGCAACGGGGAGCCTAAAGCCCTCAAGCGCGTCATCCGTTACGTAGCCTTTATCGTCCACAAATTCGCTTACAAGCGCATGATAAGCGTCCTCGGGGTCCTCATTATCGAGCTTTGGAGAAGTTATTTCTGTATCTTTTGATATCTGTAACAATTTCTCCCGTTCATCGCCGGTTTTGCTTTGTGAAACGTAGGTTTGACCGTCTTTCGACGGGTCTGTTTTGTCTGAAATATCAGCGGTTTCAGAGCTGCCGCCGAGCTTTTCCGCGTATGCATTTCTGCTCGATAATGGCGCAAGTATTACTGTAAAAAAAATCAGAACAGCAAGAAAAACGCCGATAATACGTCTTGATTCACAATTCGATAATGACATAAGTGTACCCCCAATTTATGCGCATATAGTTCCAGTAGATAACAGTTCCTTTTATTCAGTTGTATAGTAGAGTCGTTGGTTACAGAGTGACGATTGGTTATTGCTTCATTTATACCATAATTAAATACAAATTGCAATATCTTTTCATTAAATTGTTTAATCGGGGGCGTAAAAAATGTCTGTGATGGAGCATAACCGCAATTTCAGCTTTAGCAAAGCTGTGAAAATCGGTCTAAAGTGAAATCGCGCTAAAGCGCGGTGAAATAAAAGAATGTCGGATTTTTAAATGAAGTGAATAGTGAAAAGTGAAAAAGTAAAATCGGCAAGCATCTGACGATACTTGCCGATTTTGGCGGAGAAGGAGGGATTTGAACCCTCGCGCCGGTTACCCCAGCCTACTCCCTTAGCAGGGGAGCCCCTTCAGCCGTACTTGGGTACTTCTCCACGCCCGTCTATTATATAATAATTAAAGTGGGTTGTCAATAATATAATGGAATAGTTTTTTCACGT
Organism: uncultured Christensenellaceae bacterium; assembly: GCA_934373295.1. Classification (GTDB taxonomy): domain Bacteria; phylum Bacillota; class Clostridia; order Christensenellales; family Christensenellaceae; genus HGM11616. The sequence goes on from CAKROK010000030.1 coordinate 13,641, forward strand.
GCCTCAAAGAAAAGATTTTCCGGGCAAAACAGCATTGCCCCGCCCAATCGTCTGATTACATGCGCCTAAAGCGGGCATATTGGAAATCTTCTGTAAACAATATGAAAAAGGCTTGATTTATGGTCGATTTTGAGATATCATATACTGGTTTATTTATGCGATAAAAAGAAAGGCAATGAGTTGAAGGGGATTCACGCAAGGATCAAAGGGGCATTTACCGACATGCGCCCGAACGAAATAGTTCTTCTTATAATGACGCTGAGCATCTTTCTCACGGTATACATCGAGATCGCCGTGCTCATGGCTCTTCCCATATATATTTTCGTGACAAAACAGGGGTTTATATTCCGCCGCAGACGCTACGACGTCATCTTTTTGAGCATTTTCTGGCTATTATCCATGGTCGTCACCCTGTTAAACAAGCCGGGTGCGCTGGACATCGCAATGGGCGTTATGATGGTTTTCGCGTTCATCGCGATGATATTCACTTGCTACGCCATGACGCAGCGCATGTTCCGCCTGATAATCTCCATCTGCTGCTTTATGAGCCCGGTCTGCTTCGCCATCGCGCTCATTCAACAGGGCATGGGGCTGGTTTGGGATTACGGCGAAAGGTATTGCTCCGTTTTCACAAACCCGAACTACTATGCATTTTACATCTCACTCGTAATCCTCTTTTGCATATACAGTTCCATAAAAAGCGAGGGCGCGGGCGCAAAGGCGGCGTTTTTGCTGCTCATTCCCATAAACCTCGCGGCGCTTTATCTCACGGAATGCCGCACGACGTTCATCGTCCTGCTGGCAGTCTGCCCGATTATGCTCTGCTATTGCGAGAAAAAACGCTGGCTCGTAATATATCTGGCTGTTTTCGCGGCGTTTTTCACGGCGGCGCTGCTGCTTGAGGATAAGTTAGAGCTGCTCCCGCGCATGGGCGAGATAGGCGCGGACTTCAAAAAGCGCATGGACATATGGAAGGGCGCGATAAAGAGCATCGCGGACGCCCCCATATTCGGGCGGGGATACAACACCTATACGCGCATACACGAGCTTTACGGCTCATACGACGCGAATCACTCGCACAATCTGCTTTTAGAGCTGCTCATGGACTTTGGCATAGTCGGCTCGGGCATTCTCGCGGCGTATTTTTCAATAAACATAGGAAAGATCATCGGGCTGCACCGTTTAAACAAGTGCCACCACCGCTACGGCTTGACCGTCGCCGTCCTCGCCTGCGTCGCGCTGCACGGTCTTTTCGACATAACCATGCTCTGGCCGCAGACCGGCCTGCTCGTGATATACATAATAGGCTACAGCACGGACTACGACAAGGTACATATCTTCAGCGACGCGCGCCGGCACAGCATACTTCCCTCTCATCAGGGGGATAAGTAGGGGGAGTGCGCCCAAGGGCGTAAGTAATATGTAGGAAGTAATGGTAAAATGGGGTGTAGGAGGATGGTTGGTGCGTTTGAGTTTAAAAGAGCAAACTCATACGCAAATTGAAGTTATAGGTTGCTTTGCTTCGCAAAGCTCCATTATATGTGCGCGCGGCGCAGCTTTCAAAAGCGAAACGGCTCCCGCCGTTTCGCTTTTGAAAGTGGCCCGCCCAATTCGCCCCCTGCCTGCGGCAGGGGGCGAATTGGGCGGGCTTAGTTTTTGCGGCCGAAGGCCGCAAAAACCTGCGCCGCGCCTCATCGGCAAGCTCGCTTTTTAATCGAGGGGCAAGGCGTATGACGTGCGTATAATCCATCTCTTTTGGCGGTTTGCCGCGCCAAAAGAGATACCTTAAACCCCTTATCACAAAACCCCCTCTATCACCTCTATCGCCTTATCTATTTTTTCCTCATCCAGCGCCGTATAGTTCATTATGGCGATGTGAGCGTTCCGCTCGTCCCGCATTTTTATATAGTGCGATAAAAATGGCAGGCGCACGCCCCCTTCAAGCAGAATTTCAGAAAGAGTCTCGTCATCCTTGTCCGTGTCAAGCTCTATCATGAAGTGCAGGCCCGCGTCCCGCTCGATCACGTTTTTCGCTATCCCGCTTTTCTCTATCGCCTCGAGCAGCTTCGCGCGCATCTTCCTCGAATGCGTCTTTAAGCGGTTGACGTGCTTATCAAACCATCCCAGTTCTATAAAATCCGCGAGGGTGTATTGCTCCACCGCCGCGACGGCGCATGAATAAAACCCCAGCTTTTTTTCAAAAAGTCCCATGAGCTTGGGCGAAAGTATCATATAGCTTATTCTCAGCGTGGGCGAAATGCTCTTTGTGAACGTGTTCATGTATATAACGTTTCCCGTCGTGTCGAGGTTCATGAGCGGCTCTATGGGCATCCCTTTAAGCCTCAGCTCGCTGTCATATTCGTCCTCTATTATGTATTTTCCGCCGCGCACCCACCTCAACGCATCCAGCCTGCGCTCCGGGCTCATGGATATTCCCGTGGGAAAGTGGTGCGAGGGCGATACGTGCAAAACGTCCGCCTTTAGCCCGTCGATGACCGCCCCCTGCTCGTCCACGGACGCATACTCAAGGCTCACGCCGTTCGCCAAAAATATCTTCGCTATTGTGGCATACCCCGGATCCTCCGCAGCGTATACCCTGTCCTGTCCTAAAAGCTGAACTATCATATTGCAAAGATGCTCCGTCCCCGCGCCTATTATTATGTTATCCGGGTCGACGTTCATCCCGCGCGTCCTCGCGAGGTGCTTTGCTATCGCACGGCGCAGCTCGTACACCCCGCGAAAGTCCATGGGACGAGAGAGGTCGCTTCGCGTGAGCGTCCCGCGCATGAGCCGCGCCCATATGCTCTGCGGAAACATGTCCCCCGCGTCTCTTCCCGTAAAATCCGCCGTCAGCTTTTTTGGCCCGTTTGGAATACGCTCCGCCGTCTTTTTTTCAAAAGCATCCTTTTCGGGAAGGGAGGATGCGAGCGAGCTGACATAGCACCCGCTTCTCTGCCGCGTATATATGTACCCCTCTGCGGCGAGCTGACTGTACGCCGCCTCGACCGTCACCGTGCTTATCCCCATATCCGCCGAAAGACCGCGCCGCGACGGCAGCTTCTCTCCGCTCTTTAGTCTCCCTGAAACTATATCCTCCTTGAGCTTCCTGTATAACGACTCGTATTTGGGCATTTTTCGGCTGTCCATACTCATTTCCTCCATTATCTGGTATTAAATAATATAATCAAATTGGCTATTTAAATATCATCAGTTTTATTATAGTATTAGTTAAAACCAGAAGCAAGGAGGAACCATAACAATGCATAACCACAAACTTAAACTCCTGATAACCTCGGCGGTGTTCGCGGCGCTCTGCTGCATAGCCACCATGCTCATCCAGATCCCGTCTCCCATGAACGGCTATATAAACCTCGGGGACTGCATAGTGCTTTGCTGTGCGTTTCTTCTCCCCCTGCCCCACGCCGTCGCCGCGGCGGGTATAGGCAGCGCGATGGCAGATATCATCACAGGATATGCTTATTACGCGCCGGGCACGCTCGTCATAAAGGCCGCTATGGCGCTGGTCGCGTATCTCATCTTCGCCGCTATACGCCATAAGAGCGAGCTGGGCGCAATGATAACCGCAGGCCTCGCGGCGGAGGCCGTCATGGTCACGGGCTATTTCGGATACGCCGCGCTGCTCTTAGGCAAGGGCATTGCCGCAGCAGCATCTATTCCGGGAAATCTCTTTCAGGCGGTCGTGGGCATAGTCGCGGCGGTGCTCGTCTATAAGCTGCTGCCCGCAAAGCTCAAGCTGTTCTGCGCGCAAAAAGAGGAAAACACTCGGCCGGCTCAGGCATAGCATCACAAAAAAAGAGCCGCATCACACCCGCTTTCGCCCAACATCGGCGCGGCGGGTCTTTTTATTCCTCATATCCCCCGTTTATCGTTTTTTTGATGAGAATTTTGTTGTTAAAATATTCCCTTTATGATATTATTTATTTATCAATTTGACAGGGGATATTAATGATGAAAATTATTGTCACCGGCATAGGCAAAACCGGCATATCACTCACGAAATCTCTCGCCCTAAAGGGGCATGACATAGTCGCCGTAGACCTCAAAGGAGAGGTCCTCGCCGCCAGTGCGGAGAAATACGACATACTCACCGTCGAGGGAAACTGCCTCACAGCAAAGACGCTTCAAAACGCGGGCATAGAGCGCGCCGAGCTGCTCATCGCGGTGACCGGCTCTGACGAGACCAACCTGCTTTGCTGTCTCATCGCGCGCAGGCTCAACCGCTCCCTTCATACGATACCGCGCGTGAGAAACCCAGAATATCTCGAGCAGCTGCACATGATGCGCGAGGATTTCGGCGTCTCCATAGCCATCAATCCGGACATGGACGCGGCGGGTGAGATGTTCAAGATAATCCAGCTCCCCGGCTTTTTAAAGAGAGAGTCCTTTGCAAAGGGCAGGGTCGAGATAGTCGAGCTTAAGGTCGCTCCCGAAAGCCCGCTCGCGAACGCCTCCATGACCGATCTTCCCTCGATAATGGGCGTAAAGGCACTCGTTTGCGCCGTGACGAGAAATAAGCAAACGTTCATACCCAGTGGCTCAGATACGCTTTTAGCGGGAGATCACGTCTTTTTGACCGCGCCCGTCTCCGTTTTATCGAGACTACTTGGCAATTTAGGCGTAACCTCTAAAAAAATACACAGTGTAATAATAGTCGGGGGAAGTCGTCAAGCATTTTATCTCGCCAAAATGCTTATAAAGAGCGGCGTAGCCGTAAAGCTCATTGAGCAAAACGAGGATCGCTGTCGCTTTTTAGCGCGGGAGCTACCTCAGGCGATAGTCGTCTGCGCGGACGGTTCGTCTCAAGAGGTTCTTGAAAGCGAAAACCTCACGCATATGGACGCGATAGTCACGCTGACCGGCTTTGATGAAATAAACATGATAATCTCGCTATACGCCTCCTCGCGTGGTGTGAGCAAAATAATCACAAAGATAAATAGGATAGAATCCATAAATCTCTTTGAAAAAATGGAAACAAGCAGCATCATAAACTCCGCCCGCATATCCGAGGGCAACGTCGCGCAGTATGTCGGCGCAATGCAGAATCAGACGGGCGCCGCCATCACCGTTCACAGCATCGCAAACGATCAGGTCGTCGCGATGGAGTTTGCCGTGGATTCCTCGACTCCGTTTACCGACACCCCTCTAAAGGACATCCCCATCAAAAAAGAGGCGCTCATATCCTGCATAAACCACAACGGCAGGACCGTCATCCCGGACGGCCGCTCCTCCTTTTCCGCAGGCGATACAGTCGTGGTGGTATGCTCCGAGACCGCGCCCATTATGCGCTTAAACGACATATTCATGCATACGAGGGCAGTTAAATGAACAAACGGCTGATACTTAAAATAATCTCCATGACGCTGCTCGTGGAGGCGGCCTTTCTCATCCCGCCGCTGCTCATAGCCCTGTTTGACGGCGAGCCGGACGTCGCGCTGTCATTTTTATACACAATGCTCGCGATAGGCGCCTTTTCCGGCGCGGGGCTGCTCATATCCAGAAAATGCGGAAAGCGCTTCCACGCGCGAGACGGCTTTGTCGCGACGGGGCTTGCGTGGATATTTCTCTCCCTTTTCGGCGGGCTGCCCTTCTTCATAAGCAGACAGATTCCAAACTACATTGACTGCATTTTCGAGACGGTATCCGGCTTCACCACGACGGGCGCATCCATCTTAAACGACGTAGAGGCAATGTCCCGCGGACTGTTATTCTGGCGCAGCTTTACGCATTGGCTGGGCGGCATGGGCGTGCTCGTGTTCCTGCTCGCGGTAGTCCCAAAGATAATAAAGGACTCCGGCTCCGAGCTGCACATCCTTCGCGCGGAAAGCCCCGGTCCGAGCGTGGATAAGCTCACCCCGCACATGCGCAGCACCGCCATGACGCTCTATCTCATATACATCGGTCTGACCGTGATAGACGTGATATTCCTACTCGCGGGAGGGATGCCCCTATTCGACAGCCTATGCACGGCGTTCGGCACGGCGGGCACGGGCGGCTTCGGCATAAAGGCGGACAGCATGGCGAGCTACAGCCCCTATCTTCAAAACGTCACGACGATATTCATGGCGCTGTTCGGCGTAAACTTCAACGTATATTTCCTGCTCGTCATGAGAAAGTTCAAAAAAGCGCTGTTCGATGAAGAGGTGCGCGCATATGTGCTCATACTGCTCATCTCGACCGCGCTCATAACCGTAAACCTGCTGGGCGATTATCCCACCATCGGCGAAACCATCCGCCATTCAGCGTTCCAGGTCAGCAGTATAATGACCACCACGGGCTTTTCCACGGTGGATTTCGACATATGGCCCACGTTCTCAAAGACCATTCTGCTCATACTCATGTGCATTGGCGCGTGCGCGGGCAGCACGGGCGGCGGCTTAAAGGTCTCCCGACTGCTCATACTCGCGAAATCCGCGCGCCGCAACCTGCATAAGACGCTCCACCCCCGCCGCGTCGAGATAATCCACTTCAACGGCGACACCGTGAGCGAACAGACCGTGCGCGGCGTGGAGTCATACCTCATCGTATACTGTGCGATAACGCTTCTCAGCATACTCGTCGTATCGATAGACGGCATGAGCATAGAGACCAACCTCTCGGCAGTCCTATCCTGCTTCAACAACATCGGCCCGGGCATGGACGCCGTGGGCGCGACATGCAGCTTTTTCGACTATTCATGGCTGTCTAAGCTCGTATTGAGCTTTGACATGCTGCTGGGCAGACTTGAGATATATCCCATACTTCTGATGTTCACGCGCTCGGTTTGGAGGCGCAGCATATAAATAATTGGAGGTACTGTTAAATGAAGGGCTTTAGAGATATCTTATTTTTCACCGTGATAACCCTGCTCACCACGGCGCTTACGGTCATGTTCATATGCGCCGTATTTTCGCCGGATGCTGCGGATGATACGACGCGCATATGGGCGGGGGTGTTCGCCGTGGCAATACCCGCGGCATACACCTTCGGCGTAATAACCTATTTCAAAAAGCCCAGGCACGTCCACGCAAAGGTGACCAACAAAAACCTCACGCACATGCGCGGGCATGTCTCCCGACGCGGGCTATACTACAACTTCACGTTAAAAGCCGTCGAGCTTTGCGAAAACGGCAGATTAAAGGAGTATAACTGCGACGATGAGACGTACTATGACTTAAAAGAGGGCGAGGGCTATGACCTGCTCATAAAGGGAAACACCATCCTCGGCATCGACGGCAAGGACGCGCAGGAGGAGGACGGCTACGACGAGGATATCGACAAGGAATACGACTTCATATATCCGGACGGCCGCAAGGGGTGATTTACGCCCATATCATAAGAATTTCTATACGATTTCAAAAAACTGCATATTGCCCTCAAATCACTGTGGGGGCTATAATTTTTATTATACTATTTATAATACGGTGAATATACATGAAAATTTTTGTTATAGGCTGCGGAAGATGGGGGACGTGCATCGCGTGGTATCTTGACCGCGTCGGGCAGGATGTGACCATCTACGGCAGGCAGACGTCAAAAAACATGCGTGAGCTGCTCTCCACACGCTCAAACGGCGTGTTTACGCTTAACGACGGCATAAAGCTCACGAACGACCTTTCCGGCGCACGGGATGCGGATATAATCGTGATATCGATAGGCTGTCAGCACCTGCGCGCGCTCATGGGCGAGCTTGCGCCGCTCGGGCTTAAAGACAAGATATTCTGCCTGTGCATGAAGGGACTGGAGATGGACACGGGTATGCGGTTATCTCAAATCGTCGAGCAAAGCTGCGACCCGACAAACTCCGTCGCCGTCTGGCTGGGGCCGGGACATGTTCAGGAGTTCTCCCGCGGCGTACCCAACCTCATGGTGATAGATTCAAACGACAGGGACGTGAAAAAGCTGCTCATAAACAGCTTTTCCAGCGATCTGATACGCTTTTACTACGGCGAGGACATGATAGGCAGCGAGATAGGCGCGGCGGCTAAAAACGTCGTGGGCATAGCTGCGGGAGCTCTCGACGGGCTGGGGCTATCCTCATTAAAGGGCGGCCTCATGAGCAGAGGCGCGAGGGAGATATCCCGCCTCATAACGGCGATGGGCGGAAATGGCCTGTCCGCATACGGCCTTTGCCACTTAGGCGACTATGAAGCGACGCTCTTTTCGCCGCATTCCCACAACCGCCGCTTTGGCGAGCTGCTCGTAAAGGGGGAAAAATACGATAAGCTCGCGGAGGGCTGCTACACCGTCAAGGCGCTCATGCTGTTAGCGGAAAAATACGACGTCGACCTGCCCATATGCAGCGCGGTCTATGACATAATATACGGCCATAAGGACGCGAGGGAGGTGCTTCAAGGCATATTTGACCGCTCGCTTACGACCGAGTTTAAATGATAAAGGGAGATTTTTATGAAAAAAACGTTGGCATTGATACTATCCGCGCTCGCGCTATGCGCACTCATTTCAGGCTGTCAAAAGCCCGCCGAGGACGACTCCTATAAGATCACGCTGGAGGGCAACCCCTCTACGGGCTATATGTGGTTCTGCACCGCCGATCCAGAGGGCATAGTCGACGTAAAGAGCAACTATATCGAGGATGAACACGAGCCGGACGTCGTGGGCGTGGGTGGTAAATACGTCTTTACCGTCGAGGGACTAAAAGAGGGCGACGTCACGCTGACGTTCATTTACGCACGCTCGGAAACGGGCGACGAGCTTGCCGACACGCGCGAATACACTCTTCACTCCGATGCCTCCGGCGTAATCACAGATAAATAAAGAGGCAAACCTTGAAAAAGCCCGTGCTCAATTCCGACCACTTAAAGCTGATAGCCATCGCGGCGATGACCATCGACCACGTGACGTCCGTCGTATTTCCCGGATATCCGACGGATTGGTACATTCTCCTGATGCACGTAATAGGAAGGATTGCCGCGCCCATCTTCTGGTATTTTATCGCAGAGGGTTTTCACTACACACATGACGTGAAAAAATACGCCCTGCGCCTTTTCGCGTTTGCGATAATCTCTCACTTCGCATACAACTTCGCGTTCGGCATACCTTTCATCCCCTTTAAGACGTCTGTTTTCAACCAGACGAGCGTCATTTGGCCGCTCGCATGGGGATTGGTCGCGCTTGCGATAAACAAAAGCCCGCGCTTTAAGCCCTGGCAGAGGATACTGCTCATACTGCTCATCTGCGCGGTGACGTTCCCCTCTGACTGGAGCTGCATCGCCGTACTCGCGATACTCTACATCGGCGAATACCGCGGTTGCTTCAAAAAGCAGATGGGGTTCATGATGCTGTTTGTGGCGATGTACGCCGCGGTCTACGCGATCTTCATAAACACGGCCTACGGCATAATCCAGCTATGCGCCGCGCTCGCCATACCGATCTTGAGCCTTTACAACGGGCAAAAGGGCAATATTAAGGGCATGAAGTGGTTCTTTTACATCTACTATCCCGTCCACCTCGTGATATGCGGCGTCATCCGCCTGCTTTTAAACGGCGATATCGGCGTGATGATAGGCGGCTGATGTGCGCCCTGCGGGCGCAATTTATACTGAAGAAGTATAAAATAAGCGCACAGGCTGAGGGGCTTGTGCGCTTTATTTTAAAATGGGAAATTCTCTCGTAAATTGAAGTCATAGGTTGCTTTGCTTCTCAAAGCTCCATTAATTTGTTCAAGTCAATAGTTGGGTTTTAAAGAGATTATTCAGATTTAAAAGTCTACTTTGCATTTTTCTGAAAACCGTGGTTTTCAGACTTTCCCATAAGAGGGCTGCCGCCCCCTCATCCTTCCCCGCAATTCGTTCAAGCTGATATGTCGGCATAAATGCCTAACTTAGTTTTCGGCTATACTTTGTTTCCCGACGGTGACGGTCTTAAAATCGCAAGCGATTTTACAGACCGCATACATTACTTAGAGTAAATAGTCTTGTT
>CAKROK010000031.1 GCA_934373295.1 uncultured Christensenellaceae bacterium
ACGCCTATCGCTATCGAGAAGGGACTTCGTTTCGCAATCCGTGAGGGCGGCAGAACGGTAGGTTCCGGTGTTGTTTCTTCCATCATCGAGGACTAATTCGGTCGCTTAAATTAACAATTAAGAGCTTTCCATTAGGGAGGCTCTTTTTTTAATAAGGTATCCCGTCCGGCAAGCCATTCGGACGGGATGAATTATACGCAAGTCATACGTCTTGCCCTCCGAAGGAAAAGCGAGCTTGCCGACGAGGCGCGGCGCAGCTTTCAAGCGTGAAACAGCTTCTGCTGTTTCACGCTTGAAAGTAGCTCGCGTACGCGAGCTTAGTTTTTGCGCGCCATCCTGCGGATGGCGCGCAAAAACCTGCGCCGCATGTGTACGTGTGAGGCGAATCTTTTTGGCGTTAGCGGGAGGGCGTATCGATTTGAATTTAAAATGGAGCTTTGCGGAGCAAAGCAACCTTTTTCTTCAATTTACATGCCTATTAGCTCATTAAAAATCGATTGCACACAACCACACCAGCACCAAAAAACCCGCACGGGGCGGGCTTTTGTTTTGCGTTATTTTGTCTGTCTTACCTCTACGAACCTCGCCGCGTGGTTTGCCGTGTTCATGACGAGCGTCTTTTTGTAGTTAAACGAGCATGAGGATAGGCTCAAGAGCACTGCGAGGGCAAGCGTTATTGAAATTACTTTCTTCATAGCTGTTTAGATATCTTCTCAAGCTCCTGCTTGACATCTTCATCGGACAGGTTGAGCTGTGCAGTGTATTCGGTCAAGCTGCTGTTTAGCCCTGTGAAAAGCTCAAAGCTGGTTGAACCGCCGTTTGTGTCATAAGCAAAATGTGTTTGAATGAATTTGGCAAACGCCTCCGACGTATACATCTTTTCATCGATGATATAAAAGCCGCTGTAAGTGCTTATGTATGCGAGTGTCACGTCGCCTTTCAGCATTTTTGCCGCTTCATACTTGTCGGTAAATTCGCGATAGTCGCTTGGATTTGAGGTGGCGTTTACATATGCGCTGGGGAGATACTCCGAAAAAGCATATCCCTTTGACAGATCTAGCTGGGATGCTTTCATGACAGAGCCTAATATATCCTCAAACACCGCATAAGTTTTGGGCAGGAGAGATTTATGCACTATCATTGTGACGCTCTGTGATTGCTCGGGTATAAGCAGCCTGCTTATAAAGGTTTCGCCGTATGTGTTTGAGTCGATGACCATGCTCTTAGGAGTGTATTCTATAAGCAGCATGCTGTCCGCGGATATTCTGCTGAGATTGCTGTCGTCGCTTTCGCTCCATTGTCTTAATGATATGCCCTTTATCTCATCGTTAAATGTGTCGAGAATGCGCTTTTCCTGTTCAGGCGTAAACGTCACGCCCGGATAGTATGTCGAAACGTCGCACCTGCTCGTGTCCACGCTTAATGAGGTTACATCGTCATAAAGCCGATCGATGCATTTTTGCTTTTCTGCTCCGACGATTTTAAATTCCTCCGGATTCAGATATAGCATTCTTGTTTTTCTAAGTCCTCCCGAATAGATGTTGACCTCGACTATGCCGCTGCCGTCGTTTCCGCTGACGGAGGATGTCGGTTTGTCTCCCGCCTGGATTTTTTTGACCTCCTTGGAGAGATTTTTGGATATAATTTTTATTGCTTCCGGGTCATCCGTCTTATATTCTCCTAAATCAGCTAAATATACGTCCTCGAGATAGAATGTGCCATAATAGCTTGACCAGCTTGACGATTCGTCTTGATATTTGTTGTTTTCAAATGAGATGGCGTTTATTTCCTCCGCCTTGGGTGAAAAGCCGATCTCTGCGTTAGAGACGAGCGTCATTCCGCCGAACATTGCCGCGCTCAAAAGTATGACTATGCCCAAGCCGGGGATGGCCCGCGCGACGTTTTTCCACTTTTTGGTCATTATCAGCTCAAATACGAAGTAAAGCACAGCCGCAGTCACGTATGCGATCACGAACAGGAATATGGCCACGGTGTCGTCGCTGAAAAGATAGCTGCCTGATTGTGATGTGGTATACAGGAAAAGCCCTGCGGTTATGAGCGAGAACATCGCGAAGCCGATGAGTATTCTGTATATCGCCTGCATCCTGCGCGAGGGAGCGGACACGCCCGCCATTTCGCTCGCTCTGCGCTTATAGAACAGACAGCCCAGCGCGATGTAGCCTATCGCGAGTACGAAAGAATATAGCGATGCCCAGCCGTCCGTGAGGACATTCGCGCTCATAAAGCCCGCCGCGAGGTTTAAGCACTTGTATGAATCGACGAGCGCATTTGCGCTTATCAGATCTCGAGGAAGGCTTATGCTCACGCATCCCGTGAACAGACCGGTTAACATCTGGGGCAGGAATATTATTATCGCGGACATTATTATGTTCGAGAACGTCGTTCCCGTTATGCTCATGGCCAGCGCGGATGCGGCGGACGCGAGCAGAGCCGCGATGATGCAGTTTAATACGATGAGCGCGAGCGTGCCGTAATTAAAGCTGATGAACATGGAGAATATCAGCCCTATCAGCATCGCTAACAGCCCTGCGCTTACGGCGATCATGCCTATCATGCAGACCACGGCGAGTATGCTGCTTATATAGACCGTCTCTCTGCGCTGGGGCAGCGCGTGATAAAAATCACACGAGGAGCGGCTGTTTAAAAAGCTCAGCGCGACCAACGTCATTATTATCGCGCCTATTACACATATCGTGGGCAGCGCGCCCAATACGACGTTCGATTCGACGGGTATTTGAGTTATCTCCATTTTCCCGACGGGGGTCATGTCCGAAAGGAAGTTTCCGAAGATCACCGTCCCCGTCATGCTGAATATCACTTGGAGAAACGCGAGTATTCCGGCGATTATCCCCAGCGTCTTTATGCGGCGCAATGCGGAGATAATAACGCCTCCGTCAAAAAGGTTTTTCATTTTAACACCTCCTCGTGGTCGCTGTAGCTGTATCCCAATGCCTCGAGCTCAAAGGTGAACACCTCTTCAAGGCTCAGGGGGAGAATATCGAGTATGCTCGGGTTCATCGCGGCGAGCTTGGATTGTATCTCATCGCGGTCTCCGCGCACTATCATGTTCGCGACGGAGCCGCGCTTTGTGAAGCGCTTTATGTCGATGCCCTCAAAGCGGCTTTGGTCGTATTCGCCGTTAAAAGCTATCTGAACCTTAAACTGCTTGGTCTTTAGGCCGCCTATGTCGCTTTCCAAAATTATGTCGCCCTTGTGGATGAGGGCGAGGCTGTCGCACGTGTCCTCCAGCTCGCGCAGGGAGTGAGAGGTTATTATCGCGGATGCGTGCCTGTCGAGTACGTCCGCGCAGATTATGCTCTTAATGTAGTTTCTCATCACGGGGTCCAGCCCGTCAAACGTCTCGTCGAAGAATATGTAATCGGGGCGGCGGGAAAGGGCGAGTATCGTCGCGGCCTGCCTGCGCATACCCTTTGAAAATGAGCCGAGGCGCTTGTTCATGGGCAGGGTGAGCTGCGCCGCGAGCGCGTTTAGGCGGTCGGCGTCAAAGCGCTTAAAGAGCGAGCGATAAAGCTGCGCCATGGATTTCAAGGTTCCGTTAGCAGGCAAAAACAGCTCATCCGCGACATACGCTATGCGCTCCTTTACCTCGGGATTCTCCCAAACAGGCGCATCGTCCACAAAGACCTCGCCCGCGTCCGGGCGGTATACGCCGGAGAGCACGCGCAGTAATGTGGATTTACCTGCGCCGTTTGAGCCGACAAGCCCCAATATCCTGCCGTCCGGTATTTTAAAGTTCACGCAGTCCAGCGCGGTATAGTCGTCAAAGCGCTTGGTGATGTAGCTTGCCTCTATCATTTTTCTTCACTCTCCTTTCCGTTTGTGAGCGAGGACGCATATGCATCCTCGACGCTCTTTATGACGATGTCCTTGTCTATGCCTATGAGGGCGAACTGTGAAAACTGCTGCTTTAAGCCCTCCAGCTTTTTAAGCTCCTTTTGTTTTAGCACGTCATGGGCATCTGCGCTGATGAAGTAGCCGCGGCCGGGGACAGAGAATATGAGTCCACACGCGTCTAATTCACCATATGCCTTTAGGATGGTGTTGGGGTTTATGGAAAGCTCCGTGGATAATCCGCGCACGGAGGGGAGTTGGTCGCCCGGTTTCATGGCGCCCGTGAGCATGAAGCGCTCGACTTCGTCGACGATCTGTTCATAGACGGGTACGCGGGACATTACATCAAGCTGCATAGGTCTGTTCCTCCTTAACTGTTCTATCTGACTTAATACAATTATATCATACTATCATATGCGTGTCAATAGAACGGGATGTAACAAATTTACAAACAATTTGCAAACATGCGGTATAAGCATTGATAAAGGCATAGGACAGATGGTAAAATAAAGTCGGAAAAAAGTATTCGATTTAAGAGGATGGACCGATTTGAAATCCAGACAAAGGCATTTTTGCGATAAATGCGGAGCAAAATTGAAAAAGGATACGCAGTTTTGCCACAGGTGCGGAGCACAGGCGGCGGGCGACGGGAGCGGCGGATATGATGCGCACGGGGCGCATGGCACGAATTTCGTGGCGATAATAATGCCTGCGATGGGCGTGCTTACGTTTGCGCTCGTCGCGGTGCTCGTGCTCATATTGACGGGCGTTCTGCCTATAAGGGAAAATTCGCCCGTGCAGACGTTTGAGCCGGATACCGCGCTCACGCAGGCGGGGCATCCGGACGACGCGGGCTACAGCTTTGTGAATATTCAGGGCTGCTGGTATTGGAGCAGAGAGGACGAGGGAAAGCTCGCGTATATAGAGATAGGCAGCGACGGAGATAAGCCGCTTGTAAGCGCATTTTACTATACAGACGACGTGGACTATGTGACTGCGCAGAAGATATCCGCCGTTAGGACGACGGCGGTAGATACGCTAACGTTTAGATTTGAGGATTCATATGAGGGACGGGGAGAGGTGACTGTCAGCTATGACGACACGACGGGCAGCTTAAAGCTGGATGTTGACGGCGATTCCTATCTCTCCTATGCGTGCGTAAACGGTTTTTTCCCGTATGCGGAGGACAGCAGGGTCGAGCTGTATAACCTCGAAGGCTCGGTTCATCTGCGCATATTGCCGGATGTCTCAATTCGCCTGTACACGAAGCAGGAGATAATCGAGTGCATTCAGCCCTGGCTGTATTACGGATATACCGTACCGCAGGCGCTGCGCTTTGCGAGAAACGAGGTGTTCGCGACATACGGAAATCTCTTTAAGGACGAAGAGCTTAACGACTATTTTTACGTAAAGAGGGGAGATATCTTTGCGATAAACCCCACGGTGGATTCCGCAAAGGTCTATGACATGATGAACGACTATGAAAAGCAGAATATAGACCTCATAAAGGCGATGGAGGAGGAGTATAAGTGAAAAAAGCGGCGGCGCTGATATTTGCGCTTTTGATATGCCTTAACATGACGGCATGTGCGCCAATAGCCGATTCGCCTCTGCCTGTAGAAAGCGAGGATGAGGGCATACCCGCGGCGGAGCTAGTTCCGTCATATGAGATGAGCGAGGACGAGCCGGACGAAAGCGCACCGGCTGACGACGCGGCCAGCGACGAACCCATGACGGAGAAGAGCTTGCTGGAGGTCGAGGGAAAGCTGCGCGAGCTGGGATATTTAAATGAAAAAGACCTGACGGAGGAAGAAGTCGATACGGCGATAAAGGAGTTTCAGCGGGAAAACGACCTGCCCGAGACGGGCGTTTTGGATAGAGTGACTAAAAACGCGATATATTCATCGGCGGTGAAGGAATGTGAAAAGCCGCTTGAAGGGCTGATAATAGGGCTGGACCCCGGTCATCAGACCAAGGCGAATATCGATAGAGAGCCGGTTGCGCCCAATTCTAAGAATATGAAATACAAGGTGACGGGCGGAACGCGGGGCAGATTCACGGGAGTGCCCGAATATGAAGTGAACCTTAACGTTGCGCTCATGCTGAGGGACCTGCTCGAGGAGCAGGGCGCCACGGTGGTCATGACGCGCGAGACGAACGACGTCGATATTTCAAACATAGCGCGCGCACAGTTCTTTAACGAGCAGCAGACGGACTATGCGCTGCGGCTGCACTGCAACGGCTCGGACGACGCGAGCGTACACGGCGCATTTATGCTGGTGCCTACGGAGAACCCCTATCTCGACGAATGTAAAACCGCGGCGCAGCTTTTGATAGATGCGTATTGTGAAAAGACGGGTGCTAAAAACCTCGGGCTGACGTATAGGAGCGACCAGACGGGCTTCAACTGGTCGACGAGAATGGTCATAAACATCGAAATGGGGCATATGACCAATGAGGAAGAGGACAAAAAGCTCGCGAACCCCGACTATCAAAAGCTCATGGCGCAGGGACTGTTCGATGGGATTATGAAGTATTTTGAGAATTAGATAAAAAAACGCTCGCATCAACGGGCGGTTTTTGCTTAGGCGGTCTGCCGCGCTTTCATCCTCTTCCAGCTCAAAAAGCCGTAAATGTCGTTTATGAGAAATGTGGAAAAGCATACGACGACGCTGATGTATACCGTATTTTCCACGCTCGCCATTATCCACAGCACTATCAACACGACGTCGTTTGCCGCATATGCGAGGGCGAAATAGGGGCTTCTTCTAAACGTGAGATACGCGGCGATAAAGCTGGTCGTGACGGAGATTGTGCTGGGGATGATGTTGGCGGTTTTGAAGCGTACTAAAATAAAGTAAAACGCGCAGGTGACGACCGCCGAGGCCAAGAGCATGAGCAAGACTTCTCTTTTGCCTATCGCGTTTACCTTGACCTCGCTTCTTTTTCCCTCATAGGGATGCCTTATCCAGGAGATGAGCGAAAAGACCGCCATGGGCATAGTCATGCCGAGGTACGTCAGCATCTCTCCGTAGTATCTGAAGCTATAGGAAATTATCCCGTATAATAGGCTGAATATTATCATCAGGGCTTGCCCGATGGGATGACCCTTTGCGTTTAGTATGAGCGAGGATACGCCTATGAGCGACGCGGCGAGAGTTGTGTAATTTGCCCTGTCAAACAGGCAGAACGAGACGATGATGAGCGCGGCGGAAGAGGCCCACAGCGCGATTTCCTTTAAGTGAAAGTAACCTGTCGAGTTTTTTGTGTTTTGCATAAATCCTCCGTAAAAAAGCATCCGCATACACATCTTCTGAGACCTAATGATGTGTAAACGAATGCTTATTCGCAATCTTCTACCCGGTGGCAGTAACGTTGAGATTATAGCACACGGGGGAGAAAATATCAAGCGCGGATCTATCGCCTTTCTACGCTGATAGAACCGACGCCGCTTGCCAGCACGAGCCGGCGCAAAAAGGGCGAATACATGAACGGACATTTCAGGTTTTTCGCGAGCAGCTTTATCGCAAGAGGGAGTATCGCGCGGCGATACCGGGCGTTGGGGCGCTCGCTTTCTATGCATTTTTCCAGCTTGACGGCGGAGTTTATCGCGGAGCTTATGCCTTCAAGCGAGCTGGGGCTGATGAGTCCCGCGGCCTCGCCTATCAGAAATACGCCGTCCCCGCCCGAGCATATGCTCTTAAACCCCTTGGGACGCAGGACGCAGCATGCCTCCGTCTTTATGGGGCTGCCGAGGTCAAGCCCGATGCTCTTGAGCTTGCTCTTTTGCGCCTCAAACGCGTCGTGACAGTTTTTGAGAGAAAACGCGCCGCCGAATATGACGCAGTCGTCCTTGAAGATGGACCATGAGCAGCAGTCGCTCGTGTCCGCATCGAATATACAGGAGTAAAACGGGTTGGAGGTGTTTTCGTCTATGGCGAACCACTGCTGTATCGCGGTGTATCTGCGCGTCTTGAACCTTTTAAAGAACGTGCGCCGGACTATCGAGGAAGCGCCGTCCGCGCCGATGAGCTTTTCACAGGTGTTGCAGTGTTTTTGCCCGTGCTCGTCGCGCCATGTGACGCAAAAGCCGTCGTTTCTTCGGGAGACGGACGTGCAAAGTCCGCCGCGCACGGTGACGTTTTCTCCGGTGAGAGATATAAGCCACTTGTCAAAGCGGTCGCGGTTCATGTTGATGTACATCCTCTGATAGCGGCGCTCCTGATTTGTCTTTAGGTCGATGGTGCGCACGGAGAATATCTGCGGGTCGACAAGCACGTCCTTGGGCAGAGTGAGGTCGAACATCGCAAGCGCCTTTTGAGCATCCGGCGCAAGCAGACCGCCGCACGGCTTGGATTTTGTGGAATTTCTGTTTAAAAGCAGTATGCGCTTGTTCTTATCGGCGATGCGCGCGAAGGTGGAGCCGGCGGGGCCGGCGCCCACTATAATATAGTCATAATGCGTAGGCATAAAGCGTCATTTTCCCCCTCTTTTTTGGTATAACAAAGGCGGCAAAAGCGCCGCCTTATCTGTCGTTTTAAATGTGCTTAGAAGTTGTTCCTGTCGTCAAAGTCGATGTGCCTGATGCGGCGGGGAGGAGTGACGGGCTCCTGCTCGGTCTCTTCGGGGATATCTTCTTCAATATCGTCAACTATTTCGTCCTCGATATCGTCCTCGCCAAAGGCGTTGAGGTCGCGCGGGGGTTCTTCTTCCGTCTCGGCGGGCTTTATCTTTGCCCTTTGGACGGTGGATGCGGGCGCGCGGCGAACCGCGGTCACTTCCTCTGCGCCGTCCGCTGCGGTATGTATTCCCTGAACGGCGGCCGTGCGCTTCTGAGCGGCTTCCTTTGCCTTTTTATCCTTATCCTTCTTTAAGACGATGAGCAGAGTCACGCCCACGCCGATTATGAGCAGAATGATTATTATTATGACGATCAGCAATGCGCTTAGACCGCCGCCACTGCCCTTTACGGTTATCTCGATGGGGTCGGAGTTAACGGTGACGACGTTGCCGTCCGGGTCCTCCGCCGTGAGCACGAATTCAAACGTCGTGGTCTTGTCGATATCCTCGACGGTGTTGAAATCGGAGCGGTTGGTCTCGCCCGCTTTGAGCGTGGTGAAGCTGTTTATCTCGCCCAGCGTCTTTTCCGTGACTGTGATGTTTGAAAAATCGACGTCCGCGGTGTTGGCTATTTCGACGATGAACTTCACGGGGCCCTTTTTGTCGAGGGTCGTCTGCTCGGGCTCGACCTTGAGCATGAGAAATTCGCCGTAATCATCCGGCTTTTTCTCGTTGACATACATCTTTATAACGTTTGAATTGAAAGTATAGCTGTTTCCGTTTGAATCCGTCGCCTTGACGTAAAAGCCTATTTCACCGGATTCGGAGAGCTTCATGGTCTTTGTCGCGGAGAGGAACTCGTTTGCGGCAAGAGCGCTCTTGTCCGTGGGTATGCGCTGGTCATTCATGTCGAAAAGCTCGACGGACTTGAAGTTGGAGTTTCCGGAGTTTTCGATATAGACCTCGACGGAGAATTCCTTATCCGCCTCGACCTGGTTATCCGCGACGGAAATGGTCACTTTCATCTCGGGGTTCATGACCTTTACGGAGACCTCGTTCATGGTCTTTGTATACTCTTTTCCGCCCACGGTGAAAGAGATCTGCGGCTTTATGGTAGCGTCCTCGGTGAGCGCCTCGGAATACGTCACCATGGTGACCTTGCCCGCGGCGAGGTCGAATGTAGACGTGAGCACCTTTCCTCCGTTGAGCGGGGATGCGGTCAAGTTGATGTTCTCCATAGCGGCGTCGCCGTTATTTTCAATGGCGAAGGTAAAGGTCGATTTTTCGCCCTTTGTGACGGTTGTGCTGTCCAGCTTGACCGTCGTATTCACCTTTACCGTGGGGTTCTTTTTGCCTACGGTAAAGCTGCTCTTGACCGTGCCGCCGTTGTAGGTGAACTGAACGGGGATGCTCTTGCCCAGCTTATTTGCGCTTACGGAGTATTTCCCCGTATAAGTGGCCGTTTCGCCGGCGGGGATATTGCCGAATTCCTTTACGTCCTCACCGTCGATTATGAGCATACATTCTTCGATGCTTTCCTCATTGGGATTGTAGATATCGACCGAAACAGTCACGTCGCCGCTGCCGACAAGCTCGGTGGGGTTGATAGTCACGGAAAGCTCAGGCTTGGCCGCGCTCGCCGTCAAAGGGATCATCATGAGCAGCATGATAGCTGCGAGAATAATTGCAATATGTCTTTTCAAAGTGTATCACCTTTCTTATTCATAGGGAATTTATCCCAGTCAATATTATCCTTTCCTTATATGATAGATTTTAACCCGAAAAGGGGCGCATGTCAATTTGTCCCGCATCTTTTTACAACTTATTAATAACCTATTCCCCACATGAGTGGGATTTGTGGGGCAATTTAACGCCGCGCGCGTCACTCATGCCGAAAAAAGAGTATTTTTTTATAAAAAGGTCGAATTGAGTCCGTTTTTTTGGACAGTAAAAATTATATCATTAAATCAGGATAAGAAACGGAGGAAATGACCATGACCGAATTACAGATAATATTGATGGTTCCCGCGCTTGCCTGCACGACTGTGGGCGGGATATTGATAGGCATAGATAAGCTGAGCCGCACGGAGGAGAGGAAGAAGGAGTTAAGACGGGCGGAACGGAGAAGAAGAAAAGCAAATTGAGCCTGCCTAAAACACCCGCCTTTTTGCATCAGCAGCCCGGAGCGTATTTTTGAAGATGCGCTCTATTTTATTAAACGGCATTTTACGCGCGGGGAGATAATATAATTAAGGAGGGATGCTGCGTTGATAATGGCGCGGCTTTGGTATATAATAGGTAAAAAGAATTTTTTAGGCTATCGAGGGAGGAATGATATGAGATTATGCTTATACGGAGCGTCCAGCTCGGCTATCGACGAATACTACGTTTCCCAGACCTATGAGTTTGCCAAAAAGCTCGCGGAGAGGGGCGTGGGCATGGTCTTTGGCGGAGGCGCGCACGGGCTGATGGGCGCGGCCGCGAGGGGGATGCACGACGGCGGTGGCGAGATAATAGGCGTCGCGCCTACGTTTTTCAAGGTGGACGGCGTGTTATATGAGCACTGCACCCAGTTCATCTATACGGAGACGATGAGACAGAGAAAGCAGATAATGGAGGATGAATCGGACGGATTTGTCGTCCTGCCCGGCGGCTTCGGGACATACGAGGAGTTCTTCGAGATGCTCACGTTAAAGCAGCTCGAGCGGCATAACAAGCCCATGGTGATATTTAACATAAAGGGATATTACGACAAGCTGTGGGAGCTGATAGAGCATACGATATTCGAGGGCTTCGCGAGGGAGGCATGCAAGGATCTCGTATTTATGAGCGAAAATCCCGATGAGTTGATAGATTATATCGACAATTACGACGCGAACAATATTGTGAGCATAGATAAGCTGAAATTTTTGGACGACCAAAAGTAGAATATAATTTTTTAAAATACGGAGGATAAAAAATGAACGTAGTAATAACCGTGGTGGGCGCGGATAAGCCCGGCATAGTCGCAAAGGTGAGCGGATGTCTCTATGAGAAGAACGTGAACATACTGGACATCAATCAGACGGTAATGCAGGGCGGCGTATTCACGATGAGCCTTTTGGCGGACTGCGCAAACATGAACTGCGGCTTTAACGAGTTTAAACAGGCTATAGACGGCGTCGCGGACTTCTTAAAGATGGACATAAGGGTGATGAGGGAGGAGATTTTCACCTCCATGCACAGGATATAATCGGAGGACGAAATGTTTACATCAAAGGAGATTTTTTCGACGATAAACATGATCGACCGCCAGTGCTTAGATATACGCACGATAACCATGGGGATATCTCTAAGAGACTGCGCCGCGCAGGATCAAAAGACGACCATACGCAAGGTAAAGGATAAGATATGCTTCCGCGCGGAAAAGCTCGTCGAGACGGGCAGGCAGATCGAGGCGGAATACGGTATTCCGATAGTCAACAAGAGGATATCCGTCACGCCAATGTCCATAGTCGCGGAGGCGTGCGGAGTGACGGACTATGCGCCCTTTGCCGTGGCGATGGACGAGGCGGCGAAGGCCGTCGGGGTGGATTTCATAGGCGGCTTTACTGCGCTCGTTCAAAAGGGAATGACGATAGGCGAGATGAACTTCATCCGCTCCATTCCGGATGCGCTTGCGGCGACGGACCTCGTCTGCTCGAGCGTAAACGTGGGCACGACGCGCGCGGGCATAAACATGGACGCCGTGCGCATGATGGGCGAGGCAGTAAAGAGGACTGCGCTATTGACCGCGGATAAGGGCGGACTGGGCGCGGCAAAGCTCGTTATATTTGCAAACGCGGTGGAGGATAACCCGTTCATGGCGGGCGCCTTCCACGGAGTGGGCGAGGGCGAGTGCGTGATAAACGTGGGCGTATCCGGCCCGGGCGTGGTCTCCACCGCGCTTGCGGACATGAAGGGCGCTCCCTTTGACGACATAGCTGAGCAGATAAAAAAGACGGCGTTCAAGATAACGAGGATGGGCGAGCTGGTCGCGCGCGAGGCTTCAAAGAGGCTTAATGCGGATTTCGGCATAGTAGACCTGTCCCTTGCGCCCACGCCTGCGATGGGCGATTCCGTCGCGCACATATTGGAGGCGATGGGGCTGGAGCGCTGCGGCACGCACGGCACGACGGCGGCGCTCGCGCTGTTAAACGACGCGGTCAAAAAGGGCGGCATAATGGCGAGCTCGCATGTCGGCGGTCTTTCAGGAGCTTTCATCCCCGTGAGCGAGGATGCGGGCATGATAGACGCTGTGCGTGAAAAGGCGCTTTCCATTGAAAAGCTGGAGGCGATGACGTGCGTATGCTCGGTCGGCCTCGATATGATAGCTCTCCCCGGAGACACGCCCGCGTCGACTATCTCGGCGATAATTGCGGATGAGGCGGCGATAGGCATGGTCAATAACAAGACCACCGCAGTGAGAGTCATCCCCGTTCCCGGCGGAAAGGTGGGCGACGAGGTGAGCTTCGGCGGACTTTTGGGAACAGCGCCCATAATGCCCTATAACCACAACTCGAGCGAGGAGTTTATCGCGAGGGGCGGGAGGATACCGGCGCCGCTTCATTCGCAGAAAAACTAACAGCTTCAGGCAGTCAAAAAGACCCGCCTATAATGGCATTAAACAAACAATCTGATATTTTTTACATTATATAATAAGGAAGTATACCTATGGCAGAAAACGCAGGGATAAAAAACAGAAGCGAGATAGAGGACAAGTACAAGTGGAGACTTTGCGACATATACCCGAACACGGACGCATGGGAGGCGGATTTTAAGGAGCTTTCCGACTGTGCGCAGGAGATTGCCGCGATGAAGGATACCATCGCGCAGGACGCGGACAGCCTTGCGCAGGGGTTAAACCGCCTGGACGAGATCTCGCATATGCTGGAAAAGCTGTACGTCTATGCGAGAATGGGGCGGGATATGGACAACGCGGACGCGCATTATCAGGCGCTCACGGACAGGATATCCACCCTCGCGGTAAAGATATCCGCGGCGCAGAGCTTTTTAAATCCGCTGCTGTTGAGCCTTGATGAGGGCGTATTGAGACGGTGGATGGACGAATGCGGCGGGCTTAAAGAGCATAGATTTTTCCTCGAGGACCTCTTGAGGAGCAAGAGCCATGTGCTTTCAAACGAGGAGGAGCGGCTTTTATCCCTTGCTGGCGATTTTTCCGACGGTGCGCACGACATATTCACAATGCTCAATAACGCAGACCTGCGCTTTAAGGACGTCGAGCATGACGGCAAGACATATCCGCTATCCCACGCGAGCTACATAGAATACATGCAGTCGCCGGACAGAGCTTTCAGAAAAAAGGTCTTTGAGACGTTTTATGAGGAGTTTGCTGAGCATAAGAACACCATTGCGGCAGCGTATTCCACGAGCGTCAAAAAGGACGTGTTCTATGCGCGCGCGAGGAGATTCGATTCCGCGAGACAGCGCGCGCTGTTTGCGGATAACGTCGATACCAAGGTCTATGACAAGCTGATAGAGGACATCCACAGGCATCTTCCGACGATGCATAAATTCGTCGAGCTGAGAAAGAAGCTCATGAAGCTGGATGAACTGCATATGTATGATATTTATGCACCGTTGGTGCCGCAGGCGGATGTGAAATACAGCTATGAGGAGGCGGTGAAATTAAACCTCGAGGCGATGAAGCCGCTGGGCGAGGACTATATGGAGGTCTTTTCATCTGCATTTAAGGACGGCTGGATAGACGTCTTTGAAAACCGCGGAAAGACCACGGGCGCATACAGCTGGGGCGTTTACGGGACGCATCCATACGTCCTTTTAAACCACAGGGGCGACCTCGACAGCGTTTTCACAATAGCGCATGAGATGGGCCACGCCATGCACACGTATTACTCAAACGAGACGCAGCCCTATGCGACGAGCGGATATGTGATATTCGTGGCGGAGGTCGCGAGCACGGTAAACGAGATACTCATGACGAAATACCTGCTTTCGACGGTGAAGGACAAAAACGTGCGCAGATACGTGCTGAATCACTATTTAGACCAGTTCCGCACGACGGTCGTGCGGCAGACGATGTTCGCGGAGTTTGAGAAAATATCGCATGAGATGGCGGAAAACGGCGAACCGCTGACGGTGGACGCTCTGTCAAAGGTGTATGGAGACCTAAACGCGCTGTATCACGGCCCGGCGATGGAAAAAGACGAGACGATAAGCCTCGAGTGGATGAGAATACCGCATTTTTATACGGCATTTTATGTATATAAGTATGCGACGGGGCTGTCCTGCGCGGTGTCAATAGTGAAGAATCTGGATAAGCCGGGTATGTTAAAAAAGTACAGGGACTTCCTGCGCGGCGGCGGGAGCAAATACCCGCTCGAGCTTTTGAGCGACGCGGGAGTATCGTTTGATACGTGCGTCGAGGACTGCATGAACGAGTTTGCGCGCGCGCTTGATGAATTTGAGCGCGAGATGGAGGAATAACATGGCGGAGGAACGCTTGGCGCGCACTGCGATGCTAATCGGCGAGGACGCGATAGCCCGCCTTAACAGCGCAAAGATATTGCTGTTCGGTGTGGGCGGCGTGGGCGGATATGCCGCGGAGGCGCTCGTGCGCAGCGGGATAATGCACATCTGCATAGTGGATAACGACACCGTCGCCGAGAGCAATTTGAACAGGCAGATAATCGCGACGACGGACACCATCGGTATGCAAAAGACCTTGGCGGCGGCGAATCGTCTAAAATCCATTTCGCCTCAGGCGGAGATCGAATGCAGATGTGAGTTCTTCCTGCCCGAAAACGCGGACACGTTCGACTTTAGCGCGTATGACTACGTAATAGACGCGGTGGACACCGTCACGGCAAAGCTGGAGATAATCACGCGCGCAAAGGCCGCGGGAACGCCGGTTATATCCGCGATGGGCGCGGGGAACAAGCTGGACGCGGGCGGCTTTAGGATAGCGGACATATACGAGACGAGCGGATGCCCCCTCGCGAGGGTGATGAGAAGGGAGCTTCGCGCGAGAAAGATCGACGGGCTAAAGGTGGTCTATTCGCCGGAAAAGCCCATTAAACCGGCAGTTTCGGGGAATATGATACCCGAGGGAAAAAGGCAGGTCCCCGGCTCGATAGCATATGCGCCCGCGATTGCGGGGCTGATGATCGCGGCGGAGGTCATAAAGGATATAGGCAAGATAGTATGAGATGCAGCTGTGAAAAATGCGGGACATATATGATACAGGCGGACGACCTCACGCTGGGGTGCAAATGTCCGAACTGCTTTAACAGGTGTACGGCGTGTTTGGGCACGAACACCGTGATATCGCGCGAGGATCTGAAAAAGCTGGAGAACGACCCGCGCGTGCTTTTTGACCCGTTTAAAAGGGGCGCGGACGAGCCGGATGAGGAGGGCGCTTTTTCGGGGGAGGATGGGTTTGAGGACTACAGAGACTGAGATGCGAAAATGCATTAATATCAGAGAGATTACCACTATATGTAAAAAACAGAATAGTTGTTGTAAATTTTACTAATTTAATAGCTAATGCATTGACAATATTATATGGATATGCTATTGTAAAGGTGGAAATAGTAACCAATGAAAGGAAAAGTGTTTATCATGAATGCTAATCGGTTTAAGTGGTATGGTATTGTGTTTTCGCTGAACTATAGCAGGTTTCTTTCTTGGAGGGGAATAAATAAAATCCTTTCTTTTTGCGTATAAGTTTTTCTGAAAGCTTATGCGTGCAATAACTGCTGAGGAACAGATATTTCGCTAAAAAAGAAAGGGAAATTTAATGAAGAAAATAATAAAGAAGAGCGTCGGTCTATTACTGATCGGTTTGTTGACGGTATTGCCGAATTCGTATGTGCTTGCCGAGTCTGCGCAAGAGATTGATTCTGAAAAACAAGAGCATTTTTATATACAATGCACCGGACTTGACGAATATGAGAATATGAATACTTATGGGGATTTGTGACATGAAAATCTACCATCCTATAGTGGCAGGAAGATACCCCTTTCCATCGATGTTGAATCCATAAAAAAATACAATGCTCGGGACAATATTGAGACGTTATGCCAAAGCGTTGCGTCTGTTCAAATCGATAGATTAACCGAAAGCGGGGAATCAGTTTTTTCATATTGGAACGGTGCGCAGCTATCAGAGCCGTTAACTATTTATAATCTCGATGAATCGATATACGGTACTGCATAT
Organism: uncultured Christensenellaceae bacterium; assembly: GCA_934373295.1. Lineage (GTDB taxonomy): Bacteria > Bacillota > Clostridia > Christensenellales > Christensenellaceae > HGM11616. Next base: position 16,652 of record CAKROK010000031.1, read on the forward strand.
GGCGTTGTTGACGAATACAGCAAGCTTGTTGGATATATGATTGTCGGAGCAAATGAAGATGCGCCGCCTATTTTAGAGTATTCATATGAGCCGATGCGATTTGTCGTAATGCAAAACTACTCTAAAATTTACTATAGCTATCAAAATGGTATTTTGGGGAAAGAAAACAATACCTTAAAGTCAATTTCGGATGATGCTCCTATAACGGTAACCGACGATCAACCCAAACAAAAAGAAACGCAAGGTGTATTCAAAAATGAATGGGATAATTTTATCGAGTATGCTAAATTAGCGAAGGAGATTGAGCAAGAAAGAACTGAGACGTCGCTGGAGCAGTATGCAACCCGCATGATGTCATCTTCTAAGGCAACACAAAAACGACTATCCATGGATACATCAGACTATACGTGGTTAACTATTTGCTCATATACAACGATGACCATGTATTTTGATGCTATCGGACGGAGGATTGAACCGGCATTAATGGGTACGGCTCGTCCGCATTCTATACAGCTCAATCAAACCCTGCACAGCAAATACGGATGCAATCCCAGCTTGGCGCAAGTAGCGGCAAATACTTTAGATTGGGCTAATTCAAAAAAATTATCGTCAGCGTTGACGTTTTCAAAGTATTATATTGTTAATAGCAACACGGATTGTTGGACAAAGCATAAAGCGCAAATCAATAAAGGTATGCCCACAATGGTAGCGTATACAAAAGAAGAAGGTGGACGTATAAAAGGGCATATAATGATGGGGATAGGGTATACCTCGGATAACTATTATATCGTTCGAGACACCTAGACGGAAAATGCTATGCCAATGAATTCGACATACTATTATAACAAAAACGGCTATAGCTTCAGGCTGCTGGGACTGGATTATACGAATTCAAATACTAACACCGCATGGAGAAGCGTGACCCTAAGAGAGGGAGACTCGAATATAAATGTTAGAAGGTTAAAGATAATGCTCAAGCTACTATACTATAGCCCGGGAAGTGTATCTACAAATACCTTTGATGCGTCAACGACAGCCGCTGTAAAGGCTTTTCAAACAGATAATGGATTAACCGCGGATGGCATAATCGGAAGCGCAACGTATAAAAAATTAGTTACCGCACACATTATGCGGTATGATGCAAACACTGCCAACTGGCGAGTATTGAAAAAAGGGAAAAAAGGAGATGATGTAGCGCAATTACAAATCAGATTATACAGAATGAAACACTATGATGGACCATGTAATGGGGTTTTTGGAACGAATACGGAAGCGGCGGTAAAGGCGTACCAAACAAAAAAGGCTTGACTGCTGATGGTATTGCGGGTTCGGCAACATTTGCAAAGCTATATACCGTAGTTGATTTTCCAAAGGGATATCCCAGAGAGTATGCTCCGTGTAATGTTTGTTTCAATTAGTAAGAAAGGAAAAAAGCATGAAAAAAGCATTTATATTAGCCCTGCTGCTTTTTGCATCAATATGCCTTGTGAGCTGCGCTAAGGCAGAGCCGACCGAAAGCGACAGCATACAGCCCACGCCGACGCAGGATGAAGAGCCGGTCGAAAGCGACAGAATGAAGCCGCCGTTGACGAATACGGATTCTCAGCAGGAGCTTGTAAGAATGCTCGACAGAGCCGGATGGAATGGGCGACTCAATGGGATTTTAGAGTGGGCGGAGAAGGAAAACGGCATAACGCAGTCCGGGCAATACTTCTTTGATGAAAACGATGAGTTCAAAAAATATATTTCAGAATATAGGGCGGTAGTGCTTTCTGATGAGTCCGTGATTGGATATGTGGTTTTTACAGAGGAGCAGGATGTCGAGTATATAGAGGGCAGAGGCCATGTTGCAGGCCCCGGGATCGATTATATAACCGAGCTTGTTTCGCGGGAGGCGGATAAGCTGGGGAAGCTGCACTACGTGGATAAACGCAGGAAAACAGCGCTTTTCATCATCGCGGACGGCTCCGAATCGGACGACCCGTATGACTTTGACAACCCATACGACAGGCTGAGAATCTATAACATGAACATCATCGAAGGACGTTATTGGGATGAGAGATGAGGAGGAATTGGCCGCGCGGTAAAGTAAATAATTTGAATTTTGTGTAAAAAAAGAGACCGCATTTGCGATCTCTTTTTTATCCATATTTTCTGTCTTATGCCTTTTCTACCGAGAAATCCGCCTTGTCGCCGTTGATATCCCAGCTCTTTTCGTAGCCCGCGAGGCTGCCTATGATGAGCTCGTCCGCGAGGACCTCAGAGGTTATCGTGTCGGCGTTCTTCTTCGCTATCTCCTCGACAGCGCTGCCGTTAGCAATGTGCAGCCTGATGTGGTCGGTGACCTCGAATCCGGCCTCCTTGCGCATCGTCTGAACCTTGCTCACGATCTCCCTGACCTTGCCCTCTTCGATGAGCTCGTCGGTCAGCTCGGTGTCGATTATTACCGCAAGACCGCCCGAGCTCTGAACGGCGAATCCCTCCTTTTCGATGGGCTCTATAAGCAGATCGGCCTCGGCAAGCTCGATGGTCGTGCCGTTTGCGTCAAAGCTGTATATTCCGCCGTTTTCGACCGCCGCGACTATCGCGGAGCCGTCCGCACCGGAAAGGTGATTTCTTATCGCGCCTAAGAGCTTGCCGTACTTCGGCCCTAAGGTCTTGAGCTGCGGCTTGACGTTATAGGTGATGTACTCCTCAGCGGCGGCGCCCATGCCGACCTCCTTGACGTTAAGCTCGCCTCTTACTATCTGCGCGAGGTTTTCGGGAAGCTCGTTAACGCCCGCGACGAACAGCTTGCCTATGGGCTGGCGGTTCTTGATGTTCGCCTCGTTGCGGCAGGCTCTGCCTAAAACGACGATGTTGAGTACGTTTTGCATATCCGCCTCGAGCTTTGTGTCTATCATGCTCTCATCCGCGACGGGATACTTTGTGAGGTGTATGGACTCGGGCGCGTCCTTATCGACGGAGCGGACGATGTTCTGATAGATGGTCTCCGTGATGAACGGGATAAAGGGCGCGGCCAGACGGCAGAATGTCTCGAGGACGGTGTAAAGCGTCATGTATGCGTCGGACTTATCCGCGGTCATCTCGCTGCCCCAATATCTGTCGCGGCAGCGGCGGACATACCAGTTGGAAAGCTCGTCCACAAATCTGGAAAGCTCCTTTGCCGCCTCGGGGATGTGATAGGCGTCGAGATGCGCGGTAACAGCCTTGACCGTGCTGTTTAAGCGGGAGAGCACCCATCTGTCCATCGTGCAGAGATTATCGGAGAACTCGTGCTTTGTCGGGTCAAACTCGTCGATATCCGCATAGAGGACGTAGAACGCATAAGTGTTCCAAAGAGTGCCTATGAACTTTCTCTGAGATTCGCTCACAGCCTCGCCGTAGAAGCGGTTGGGCAGCCACGGAGCGGAGTTGGAGTAGAAATACCACCTTACGGCGTCCGCGCCCTGCTTATCGAGAACGCTCCACGGGTCGACGACGTTTCCGATGTGCTTGGACATCTTCTTGCCGTCCTTATCCTGAACGTGACCTAAAACTATGCAGTTTTCAAAGGGCGCGCGGTCGAATATCGCGGTGGATATCGCGAGCAGCGTGTAGAACCAGCCTCTCGTCTGGTCGACGGCCTCGCTTATGAAATTCGCGGGGTATCTCTTTTCAAACTGCTCCTTATTTTCAAAGGGATAATGCCACTGCGCAAAGGGCATTGAGCCGGAGTCATACCAGCAGTCGATGACCTCGCTTACGCGCTTCATCTGCTTTCCACAGACAGGGCACTTTATAGTGACTGCGTCGATATAGGGCTTGTGCAGCTCGATATCGTCGGGGCAGTTGTCGCTCATGCTCTTTAACTCCTCGATGGAGCCGATGCAGTGCTTGTGGCCGCACTCGCACACCCAGATGGGCAGGGGAGTGCCCCAATATCTCTCTCTCGAGATGCCCCAGTCGATGACGTTATCTAAGAAGTTGCCCATTCTGCCGTCCTTAATATTGTCGGGCAGCCAGTTTACGGAGGCGTTGTTCCTCATTAACTGATCATGCAGCTTTGTCATCTCGATGAACCAGCTTGCTCTTGCGTAATAGATGAGGGGCGTGTTGCAGCGCCAGCAGTGCGGATAGCTGTGCTCGAATTTGGGCGCGGCGAATAATAATCCCGCCTCGTCGAGCGCCTTCAATATCTCCTTGTCGGCGTCTTTTACGAACATGCCGTCCCAGGGGGTACCATTGCAAAGCTCGCCCTTTGTGTTGACGGGCTGGATGAACGCGAGGCCGTTCGCCTTGCAGACGCGCGCGTCGTCCTCGCCGAATGCGGGCGCGTTGTGGACTATGCCCGTGCCGTCCGTGGTGGTGACGTAGTCGTCCGCGATGACGACGAATGCCTTATCATTTCCGACCATCTTTGCGGTGCATTCAAATAAGGGCTTATACGTCTTTCCGACGAGCGAGCTGCCCGGGAAGGTGTCGATGATCTCGACATCCTCCTCGCCGAGAATGGTCTTTACAAGCTCGGTCGCGAGGATGAACACTTCACCGTCCTTTTTCGCGCGGCAGTATTCGACATTCGAGTTTACGCACAGGCAGACATTTGAGGGGAGCGTCCACGGGGTGGTCGTCCATGCGAGGATGGATGCGTCCTCGTCCGTCAGGCGAAAGCGAACGGTCGCCGAGCGCTCCTTGACGTCCTTATATCCCTGAGCGACCTCGTGAGAGGAAAGCGCCGTGCCGCAGCGCGGGCAGTAGGGGACGACCTTGTGACCCTTATATAAAAGACCCTTGTCGAAGAGCTTTTTAAGGCTCCACCATTCGGATTCGATGTAGTTGTTTTCATAGGTGATGTAGGGGTTTTCCATATCTGCCCAGTATCCCACGCGGTCGGACATCGCCTCCCATTCACTCTTGTATTTCCAGACGGATTCCTTGCACTTTTTGATGAAATCCTCCACGCCGTACTGCTCGATCTGCTCCTTGCCGTCAAGACCTAAGAGCTTTTCGACCTCCAGCTCGACGGGCAGACCGTGAGTATCCCAGCCGGCCTTGCGCAGAACGTTGTAGCCCTGCATTGCCTTATATCTCGGGAAGAGGTCCTTTATGCAGCGGGTGAGTATGTGGCCGATGTGCGGCTTGCCGTTAGCCGTCGGCGGGCCGTCATAGAACGTCCATTCGGGCTTGCCCTCGCCCGCAGCCTGTGCCTTCTTGAATATTTGATTTTGTTTCCAGAAGTCAACGACCTCTACCTCACGGGAGACGAAGTTGAGTTCAGTAGATACCTTTTTGTACATAAAACTGTCCCTTTCTTATAAAATAAAAGCGGTTGTCATCATAGGACGAAAACCGCGGTACCACCTAAATTCCGCACAAAAATGTACGGCGCTCTGATCCCTTAACGCGGGAGACGTCCTTAAAGGAAGCTCGGAGGTGATAACGTGAAAATTCCGCGCGGAGCTTGCACCGGCTCTCCGCTCGCTGACTGCGGTTAAAAGACACGCCGCGTCCTCTTCATAGCATTTTCAACTACATTATATTTGAAAAGAGACCGTTTGTAAAGAGATATTTATATAATAGAAAGAAAAATTGCGGATGCGGGTTTACATTATAATAGGAAAAGCACGCACGAAAAAGACGAAGGAAAAATTTTTTATAAGAAAAACGAGAATTTGCAGAAAGGGGAGATAAATTTATAGGAAAATCGAAAAAAGGACAATACTAAAAAATGGCATAAGAATGGGAAAAATTTAAACAGGAGACAAAAAAACCAAAAAATTTTCAAAAAAAGTGAAAAAAGTAGTTGACAGGGAGGGGGGTAAGGTGATATATTAAATAGGCGCTCGCGAGAGTGCG
>CAKROK010000032.1 GCA_934373295.1 uncultured Christensenellaceae bacterium
TAATTTGTTACAAACTGTATATCTAATATAACGCATTCTTCCAAATATTTCCACCCATTCGCGATTATTAGACATCAATCGACAAAAATAGACATCTGGACCCTTGTTTTTTCCTATTTTTTCATAGCAAAAAGGCACTCGGAGTGGGAGTGCCTTGTGTATAAATATGTTCTTTAAAAACTATTTTAACTTATCAAATGTCATATTGCCCCAAAAGCTCATCTACCATCTTCTTGATGTCCGCCGCCGCAGTCTCTAAGCTGACCTCGCCCTTGAAGGACTTATCCCTATATGAGACCTCCGCGATGCCCTTGTCGCACGTCTTGGGGGAGATGACCGCGCGCACGGGTATGCCGAACAGGTCAGCATCCGCGAACATCGAGCCGGGGCGGATGTCTCTGTCGTCATAAAGCACCTCGACGCCCATGTTCTGTAGGTCGTCATAGAGCTTCTCCGCGACCGCCGTGACCTTCTCGTCCGAACTTCTCAAATTGCATATCTCGACCTGCCAGGGAGCAATCGACATGGGCCATATCGGGCCGTAATCGTCGTGAGATTCCTCGCAGATAGATGCCGCGAGCCTGCCCACGCCTATTCCGTAGCAGCCCATTATGGGATACTGCGCCTTGCCGTTTTTATCCAGATAGGTCATGTTCATGGACTTCGTGTACTTCGTGCCTAACTGGAAGATATTGCCTATCTCAATGCCCTTTTCGATGGTGATAACCGGCTTTTTGCAGCAGGGGCATATCGCGCCCTCGTATATCTTCGCGACGTCGGCAAATTCTATCTCGCCCAAGTCCCTCGCGGGGTTGATGCCCGTATAGTGATAGTCCACCTCGTTCGCGCCGCAGGTCAAATTCTCAATGCCCTCGAGCGAGCGGTCAAACACGACCTGCGCCTTATCCGTAAGCCCGACGGGGCCGATAAAGCCGGGGACGATGCCGCATTCCTCGGTGATTATCTGCGCAGGGTGAATTTCTTCCTTTAAATAGTTCCTCAGCTTTGTCTCGTTCACCTCGAGGTCGCCCCTTATGAACACGACGACGTATTCGTCCGTGAGGTTCTTCTGATATACGACCGCCTTGCCGAACGTCTTTTCATCCGCATGCAGGAACTGCTGAAGATCCTCGATAGTCTTTATGCCGGGGGTGTGTATCTTGGTGAGGGGGGCTATCTCGCCCGGCTCATTTTTCATCACGACCTCCGCCGCCTCCATATTTGCCTTATAGCCGCACTCGGGGCATATCGCAAGCGTGTCCTCGCCGATGTCGGATAGCAGCATGAACTCATGCGAAATGCTTCCGCCCATCATGCCCGAGTCGGATTTTACGCCTATAAACCTCTTTGCGCCCGCTCTTTTAAAAATGCGCTCATAGGCTTCATAGGCTCTGTCATAGTATTTTTCCAGATCCTCCTGAGACGTGTGGAAGGAGTATGCGTCCTTCATGGTGAACTCGCGCACCCTTATCAAGCCGCCTCTCGCCCTGGGTTCGTCTCTGAACTTGGTCTGTATCTGATAGATCATGAACGGATACTGCTGATAGCTCTGCGCCGTATCCCTCGCGAGATGTACCGCCGCCTCCTCGTGCGTCATTCCCAGGCACATCTTGTTGCCGTTTCTGTCCGTGAAGCGCGCCATCTCGCTGCCGATGGCGGAATATCTGCCCGACTGTTCCCAAAGCGTCGCGGGCATTGCGACGGGGAACATGACCTCCTGACCGTCTATCCTGTCCATCTCCTCGCGGATTATCTTTTCGATCTTCTTGGTTATGCGCTTTGTGGGCGCGAAAAGCGAGTATATGCCGTTCGCCATATACTTCATGTATCCGCCCCTGACCATCAGCTTATGGCTGGCGATGGTGCAATCCGAGGGCGCCTCTCTGAATCTCTCTCCGAGCAGTCCCGTGACTTTCATATGTTTCTCCTATCGTATTTATTGGCAGCCTGTCGAAAAACCTCGCCCTTCCGCCCTTTTTCATCGACTCGGTTCAATCGACGTACCTAAGTACGCCTCATTCGCCTCGCTCGAAAAATTACGAAAAATCAAGCCTTTTCGGCAGTCTAATATTTAATGAGAGTTTTTCAAAAACGAGTTTTGAAAAACAGTTCACAGGTTGAAAATGGTCTTTATCGGCAACCTGTTATTGGTTAGTTTATTAGTTTTTATATTACCATCAGCGCCTTTTAGGCGGTCTGAACTATCTTCTCAGATTCGCCCTCAACCTCATATCATGGTTAAGTATGCGCTTTCTTATGCGCAGGCTTAAAGGCGTGACCTCCAAAAGCTCGTCGTCGCCTAAGAACTCCAGACATTCCTCCAAACTCATCTGCTTGGGGGGAACGAGCCTCAATGCGTCGTCCGAGCCGGACGCACGCACGTTTGACGCATGCTTCTTCTTGCAGACGTTTACTACTATGTCGTCCTGCTTGGGGTGGCATCCCACTACCATTCCGCCGTAAACGGGGACGCCCGGTCCGATAAAGAGCGTGCCTCTCTCCTGAGCGTTGTATAAGCCGTAGGTTATGGATTCACCCGTCTCATGCGCGACGAGCGAGCCTAAGGTCCTCCTCGGGATGTCTCCCTTATAGGGCTGATAGCCGTCTAAAATGGCGTTCATAACGCCCTCGCCCTTTGTATCCGTCAAGAACTCGCTGCGATATCCGAAAAGTCCGCGCGAGGGTATCAGGAACTCGAGTCTCATGCGCTCGCCGTTGGGGTGCATACTCACCATTTCGGATTTCCTCGTGCCCAGTTTTTCTATAACCGCGCCCACGCAATCCGAGGGAACGTCTATCACAAGCCTTTCGATAGGCTCACACTTTTTGCCGTCTATCGTCTTATAGAGCACTCTGGGCGTGCTTACCTGAAGCTCAAAGCCCTCTCTTCTCATGGTCTCTATTAAAATGGAAAGGTGCATCTCACCTCTGCCCAAGACTCTGAATGCATCGGGAGAATCCGTCTCCTCCACTCTCAGGGAGACGTCCTTTTGAAGCTCCCTCATCAATCTGTCGCGCAGATGACGGGAGGTCACGTATTTGCCTTCCTTTCCCGCGAATGGGCTGTCGTTTACGCTAAAGGTCATCTCGACCGTCGGGTCGGATATCTTCACAAAGGGTATCGGCTCAAGCACGCCGGGCGCGCACACCGTGTTTCCGATATTGACGCCCTCAAGGCCGGAAAACGCGACTATATCGCCCGCCTTGGCCTCGTCGACCGGCTTTCTCCTAAGCCCGTCAAACTCGTATATCGCGGTGATCTTCGACTTTTTATGCAGCTCCTTGTCGTGATAGTCGCAAAGCTCGACCTCGCCGTTTGTCTTTAAAGTTCCTCTGTCTATCCTGCCGATGGCTATCCTGCCGACGTAGTCGTTGTAGTCGATGGAGGATACGAGCACCTGTAAGGGCTTTTCCGGCTCGACCTCGGGCGCGTCGATGTAGCTTAAAATGGTCTCGAACAGGGGCTTTAGGTCCGTTCCCGGCTCATTCGGATGCAGCGTCGCCGTGCCCTCTCTCGCGGAGCAGAACACCACGGGGCTGTCCAACTGCTCGTCCGTCGCGTCCAGCTCGAGCAACAGCTCAAGCGTCTCGTCCACGACCTCCTCCGGTCTTGCGTCCGGCCTGTCCACCTTATTCACGACGATTATTACCTTGTGGCCCAGCTCGAGCGACTTTTGAAGCACAAAGCGCGTCTGGGGCATCGGCCCTTCAAACGCATCCACGAGCAGCAGAACGCCGTTCACCATCTTGAGCACGCGCTCGACCTCGCCGCCGAAATCCGCGTGTCCGGGGGTATCGACTATGTTTATCTTTACGCCGTTATACATCGTCGCGGTGTTCTTCGCGAGGATGGTTATGCCTCTTTCCCTCTCGATATCGCCCGAGTCCATGACTCTCTCCGCAACGGCCTGATTTTCCCTGAACTCACCGCCCTGCTTGAGCATCTCGTCGACGAGCGTGGTCTTGCCGTGGTCGACGTGCGCTATGATGGCGATATTCCTTATGTCATCTCTTCTCAAAACAATTACCTCTCAAACTTACTTAAATCTCAAAGCCGTTTTCGGCCGTATAAACAATCTCACAAGCTATTATTCTACACCATTTTTCCTTTTATTTCAACGTTTTTTGAAGAATTGTGCGCATTTTTTGAACGAGTATCCTCCCATCCTCCTGTTTTTTACATTTTTCCGCATTTTTCCGTGGATTATTGCTTATATGCGTATTTTTTATTCCGATCTTGTCCATTCATCACATTGAAAAGGCGCATAACGCCGGAGTTTTTTATGCTTAGCACATTGATTATCCTCTTTAAGAGTATTATAATAAATATGTAGCATTTGCATAAAAACGCTTTTATGGTGTGGTATTATTTTATGCCGTTCAAAAAAGCGCGGTTTTATGTTGATTTTAATAAGATGGGCGCATATGCCCGCAAATTATAAAGGAGAGAGTATGAATTTACGGCTAAAGTGATTTTTGAGTATTCTTTTAGCGGCGGTGCTCGCGTTGAGCTTGTTTCCCGTTTCCGCTTTTGCGGAGACCGCGGAGATGACCTATCCCGTCACCGGCTCGTGCGGCGAAAACCTCACATGGAGCCTTGACGAAAGCGGCACGCTCACCATTTCCGGCACGGGAGAAATGGCGGACTACACCGCCGACGGAGGGCAGCCGTGGGCGGGCTATTCGGCACAGATAAACAGTCTCATAATTGAAAACGGCGTCACGAAGCTGGGCGCATTTGCGTTTGACGGGCTTAGTGCGCTTGCGGCCGTCGTTTTCAAGGGCAGCGCGCCGCAGATCGGTCAATATTGCTTCTTCGGCGCGACCGTCACCGCCGCGTATACCTGCGACGCGTCATGGACATCCGACGTCCTCAAAAACTACGGCGGCACAATCACATGGTCCGCCACGCACACGGGCGAGGAGATAACCGACCCCGCCGTCGAACCCACCTGTACGGAAACGGGGCTGACAGAGGGTAAGCACTGTTCGGTTTGCGGAGTGACTATAAATGGCTTAAAGACCATTCCGGCGACCGGACATAGCTGGGATGATGGCATTGTAATAACTGAACCAACCGCAACATCAACGGGGGTAATGCTATATACATGTATAGTATGTAAAGAGACTAAAACAGAAATAATTTCTGAAACTTCTATTGCTCACGGGTATTGCGGTAATAAAGTTACCTATGTATTAGATGCCAATGGAACTCTCACTATTTCGGGCAATGGTGCAATGGAAAACTATACTGAAGATGGAGATGCAAAATGGTTCGAATATAGAGAACAGATAAAAAGAGTTATTATAAATGAGGGAATAACCAATATTGGCGATTACGCTTTTAGCGGTTGCGATAAACTAACTAAAGTTTACATACCTGATAGTGTTACCATTATTGGGCATTTTTCTTTTTATTATTGTACTGCATTGAACGATATTTCAATTCCTAATTATGTGACTGATATTGGAACTTGCGCCTTTCAAAATTGTACTGGTTTGACTAATTTTATTATGCCAGATAGTGTGAATTTTCTTGGCGACGGTATATTTTCTAATTGCCATGCCTTAAATGAGCTAAAATTATCTAAGAATATATCATGCATTACTAATGGTTTATTCGCTTGTTGTTACAGCTTAACGAGTGTAACGGTCCCTGAAGGCGTTATGAGCATTAATGGCGGTGCGTTTGATAGCTGCTCCAATTTGACGAGTATAAATATTCCAGATAGCGTGACGAGCATTGGAATGTCAGCATTTTATGGTTGTTCGAGTTTAACAAGCATAAAAATTCCGGACGCAGTTACAAGCATTGAAAAATATACATTTGAAGGTTGCACAAGCTTAACGAGCATAAATATTCCGGATAGTGTGACGAGCATTGACAGTTGTGCGTTTACTCACTGCTCTAGTTTAATTAATATAAAAATTTCGGACAGGGTGATGAGCATTGGAGATAGTGCATTTCTCAAATGCACAAGCTTAAAGAGCATAAAAATTCCGGATAGCGTGACGAGCATTGAAGGTGGTGCATTTTATGAGTGCTCAAGTTTAACGAGCATAAATATTCCGGACAGCGTGACGAGCATTGGCGGTAGTGCGTTCGGAGGCTGCACAAGCTTAACGAGTATAAATATTCCGGACAGCGTGACGAGCATTGACAGTTGTGCGTTTGCTTACTGCTCTAGTTTAATTAATATAAAAATTTCGGACAGGGTGATGAGCATTGGCGATAGTGCATTTCTCAAATGCACAAGCTTAAAGAGCATAAATATTCCGGACAGCGTGACGAGTATTGGGGATAGTGCATTTTCAAATTGCTCCAAATTGAATAACATTTATTTCAACTCAAGCGCACCAAAAATTGCAGAAAACAGTTTTTCTGGAACGACAGCTACTGCAAAATACACCTGCGACAAGACATGGACGGCAGATGTACTTCAGAATTACGGTGGAAATATCACGTGGAAAGCTACACATACGGGCGAGGAAATTCTCGATAAACCGGCTGAAAGCCCCACATGTACAAAAACGGGATTTACAAAAGAGACGCATTGTTCTGTTTGCGGTGTGAGTATATCAAAGCGAGAAGTCGTGGCTGCGCTTGGTCATACTGTAGTCATTGACAAACCGGCCGTTGCGCCCACCTACGACAAGACGGGATTGACGGCGGGGTCACATTGTTCGGTTTGCAAGGCGGTCATAACCAAGCAGAAGGTCGTGCCCATGAAGCTGGTGGCGGCGCCAAAGAAGGTCAAGGCGCAGAGCGCGGGCTACGCGAGCGTGAGGATAAGCTGGGGCAAGGTCAGCTATGCCACGGGCTATGCGGTATATCGCGCGACGAGCAAAAAAGGAACGTATAAATACATCGGAAAAACGTCGAAAAACTATTATACGGACGCGAAGCGCACCACGGGAACGACGTATTATTACAAGGTTAGAGCATATAGAACGGTCAACAAGGCGAACAAGTATGGCGCATATTCGGCGATAGTCTACGCGAAGGCTCTGCCCGCGACGCCCGTTTTGACCGCGAAAAACGCAGGCTCGCGCAAGATAAAGCTGAGCTGGAAGAAGATATCCGGCGCGCACGGCTATGAGATCTATCGCGCGACCTCCAAAAACGGCAAATATGCCCTCGCAAAGCGCGTGACGTCGGGCAGCACGCTTTCCTTCACGAACACCAGATTGACGAGAGGAAAGACGTACTACTACAAGATCCGCGCATACCGCACGGTCAAGAGGTCAAGGAAATACGGCGCGTTCTCGACGGTCAAATACGCGAAGGGTTGATACGTAATCATTCGACATTTTCAAAGGCACTCCCGCATGAGTGCCTTTTTACTATGAAAAAATAGGAAAGAAATAGGGTTGAGATGTCTATTTTTGTCGATTGATGTCTATTAATCGCGAATGGGTAGAAATATTTGGAAGAATGCGTTATATTAAATATAAAGTTTGTAACAATTCGAGGGGGTCAAACCTAAATGGAACGCAAGGAACAGGACAAAAAGCAGGGCAAAAAGGACAACATCTTGAGGTTGGAGCACGTGCCGATAGGGTCGGTGAGGACAAGCCCGTATCAACCGAGGAGGTTCTTCTCACAGGACGCGATAAAGGAGCTTGCGGGATCGATAGCGAGCTTAGGACTTTTGCAGCCCATAACGGTGCGCGAAGTGGCACAGGGCTATGAATTGATTGCGGGTGAAAGGAGATTGAGGGCGTGTAAGCTGCTCGGATGGAACACTATTCCTGCAGTAATAGAGAACAAGGTGAACAGGGACTGCGCCTTGCTCACCATGATAGAGAACCTCCAGCGCGAAAATCTGCACTTTTTTGAAGAAGCAGAGGGATATTTGAATCTCATTCGAGTACATAACTTCACGCAGGAAGAACTCGCCCGCAGGCTTTCAAAGAACCAGTCGACCATCGCGAATAAGCTGCGTTTACTTAGATTATCAAAGAACGTCAAGCTGGCGGTCTTGAAATACGGGCTCACCGAAAGACATGCGAGAAGCATATTGCGCCTGCACGATGAGGACACTCAGCTAAGGCTCATCGAGAAGATAAGGACGGAGGGCTTGAGCGTAAAGCAGACGGAGGAGATGGTCGAGAAGGAGCTTGAAAAGCTGTACGGCGAGGAGAAGGAACAAAAGACGACGTTTAAGATAAACTATCGATTATATTACAATTCAGTTAAGAAGCTCGTCAGCCGATTCAGGGGATTCGGTGAAGAGGTCAAAAGTACGTATGAGGATAAGGGGGATAGTGTGGATATCGTTATCAGCTTTAAGAAGAAGGAGAGGTAATGATGAGGCGCGGCGCAGCTTTTAAACGCGAAACGTCTTCCGCCGTTTTGTGCCGGAAAGCTGCGCCGCGTGTGCGTATGATGGAGCTTTGCGTGAGCAAAGCAACCTATGACTTCAATTTACGTATCTATTCACGCCGTCATTTCTCTCTTCCGCATTTTCCCCAAAACCCGATTAGACCGCACAAAATCCGTTGATATAGTAAGTAAAGTCGGTTTTATGAAATATGAGATATATGGGAGTACGGGCATGAAAATTGACGAGATAATCGCGGGAATGGAGAAAACTCGGGAGCTGTCGGCGCAGCTTTGCGAGCTTAGGCAAAAGCGCAGTGAGATGATAAAGAGAACGAGCGAGCTCAAGGCGCAGTATGAAGCGGCGGCGGAACGCACCAAAAAGCTCAAAAGGTCGCTGTTTAAGAAAAAAGATGCGGATGCCGCGAAGATGCAGGAGCTTGCGCTGCTCGGGCGATATAACGAACAAAAATATGCCGAAAGGCAGGTTTGGGATAAAATCGACCTCGTCAGCGCACAGTTTCGCGAATATAAGGACGCGACATATGAAAACCTGCTGAAAAGGACGGACGAGGTGTTGTCCGTGCTTAAAAAAAGGGGAATGATCGATGCGGCGCGCCTTATGAAGCAAAAGCAGGCTCTACTCGATACCGAGCGCACGACGCGTCGCTGCACGGGATACATGTCGTTCATTCTTGACGAGCTGCACGAGGCTCTTGCGATTTATGACAAGGACGACATTGAGCCTGCGGTAATAGATGTCCGTGCGGACAGAAATAAGGCTTATTATAATAACCGGTCTGTGTATGTGAAAATTATCGAGCGCATAAACGGCATAATTTCCGTTTATACGCGAAAATACAATTTGATGGTAGATGAATTATCCGGCATTGAGGAATTTATACCCGATTCATGCGGATTATTGCGTGGATTATCGCGAAAAGACGAGCTTTTTCAAATGTCTGCCTTTCGATACTATGACCCTGAGCTGTTCCATATACTGGTCACTCGGGAATATGACGATATGAGCGCGATTTTCCGCGAGCTTAAGCAGTTCAAAGACTATTTATACGAACAAATCGTAGAATTGTGCCGTCGAGCCGGCGCGCTTGAGAGGGAATTGGGGGTTTAACGGATTATAGAAAGAGTTTTTCGCCGGCTTTTACATACGGTCTGTAAAACTGCCGCGAAGAGCAGTTTTAAGACCATCACGAGTTGCACAAAAGAAAAGCCAATATGAAATTTATCGCAGTTATGCCAACATATCTGCAATCGAGAGGGAATCACAAACTTGACTATTTACTCTAAGTAGCGTATGCGGTCTTAAAATCGCTTGCGATTTTAAGACCGTCACCGTTGAGAAACAAAGCATAGTCAAAAACTAAGTTAAGCACTTATGTAGGAATTTCAGCCTGAACAGATTAGCGGAGAAGGATGAGGAGGTCGCAGACCTCCTTATGGGAAAGTTAAGAAAACCACGGTTTTCAGAAAAAAATTGCAGAGTGATGTGTTTAATCTGAATAATGTCATATGCATAAACTGTTGATTTGCACATTGTTTTGGAGCCTTGCACAGTAGAGCAATCTAATTATTCAATTTGCTTGTGTAGTTACTCTTTTAAAACAAAGCGCACGAGCAAGCTGCATAAAAGGAAAGTCGATTGACAGCTTTCATCCCGCTATGCCAACAATTCAAAAAGGACATTTATTGCATAAAAAAACACGGATCGAAAGCAGTCGACCGTGTTTTGATTTGTCAATTTTCGCTTGCGCCGCGCATCAGCTCGACGGCATAGGCGGGCCGCTCCGCCTTAAACAATGCGCTGCCCGCGACGAGTACGTTCGCGCCCGCGTTTATGAGAAGGCGCGAGTTTGAGGGCGATACGCCGCCGTCCACCTCTATGTCGATGTCGAGCGAGCGCTCGCGCGCCATCTGCCTTAGCTTTTCCACCTTTGCGAGGGTGTATGGGATGAACGCCTGTCCGCCAAAGCCGGGGTTTACGCTCATTATGAGCACCATGTCCACGTAATCCAGCACGCACTCCACCGCGCTTATAGGTGTCGCGGGGTTTATCGCCACGCCTGCCTTTGCGCCCGTCGCCGTTATCTGAGAGATAACGCGGTTTAGGTGCTTTGTCGCCTCGGCGTGTACGGTTATAATGTCCGCGCCCGCCTCCGCGAACTGCTCGATAAACCTCTCCGGGCTCTCTATCATGAGGTGGACGTCCATGGGTAGTGCGCTGCGCTTTTTAAGCGCCTTTATCATGGGCTGCCCGAAGGTGATGTTGGGGACGAACATGCCGTCCATGACGTCGCAGTGGATGAGATCCGCGCCCCATTCGCTGCATTTCTCCACCGCCGTACCCAGCGAGGCGAAATCGCCCGATAAAATAGAGGGCGCGATGAGTATTTTTTTATCAGTCATACATGTTTTCCTTTCTTTCTTTTAACTTATATAATATCGTCTTGTAGCGTTCATATCGTTCGGGGGATATCTCATTGCGCTCTAACTGTGCCTTTACGGCGCAATCGGGCTCCTTGTCGTGCATACACTGCGTGAAGCGGCAGGACTGCGCGTCAAATTCCGCATAATAGTCGGATAATTGCTCGGGCTCGATGTCCATGCATTCGAGTATGCTGAAGCCGGGCGTGTCTATCACGGTCGCGCCTATTTCAGGCAGGCTTATCAGCTCGGTCTGACGGGTAGTGTGCCGTCCTCTGTCCGTCTTTTTGGATAACCCGCCCGTGCTGCGCTGCAATTCGGGGCAAAGCGCGTTCACTATGGAGGACTTCCCCACGGCGGACTGCCCCGCAAGGCATACGCACTTACCTCGCAAAAGCTCCTTCAGCCCGTCTATGCCGCGCCCGTCCTTTGCGCTTATGGCGATAACGCCCGCGCCGCTCTTTTCATATTGCCGCATTATATCAGACGGGTCGCCCGTGTCACACTTATTCACGGCTATCATGCAGGGTATATTGTTGTATTTTGCGTACATTATCAGCTTGTCCGCGAGCAGCAGGTCGGGCTTGGGCTTTTTCGCGGAGAGGACTATCAAGAGCAGGTCGAGGTTGGCCACGGCGGGGCGTATTAGCTCGTTTTTGCGCGGGAGGATATCCTCGACATATCCGCCGCTCACGTCCGTGGGCGGGGTTATGCGCGCGATGTCCCCCGGTATGGGCTTTATGCCGTCTAAGCGGAACTTTCCACGCGCGCGGCATTCATAGACGTCCTCGCCGCATTTCACATAGTAAAAGCCGCCTATTCCTTTGAGTATTCTTCCGGTTATCAAGCGCCTTCCTCCGTCATCGTGTTTATTCTTTCAAGGCTTATGGGCTGCATGCCCAGCTCGTCTCCGTCTATGTAGAAATGCAGCACGCTTCTTCCCACGTCGTCCATTTCGGGCATGAACACCTTAAAATCGGTGTATTTCAGGTTCATCTGCCTTATTTCATCATAGCTCATCCGCTTATCAATGAGCGTTTTTAGACATTCCATCCCGTCATACTGCGTCTCTATCGCGACTGTCAGGCGATGCTCGTTGTCGTCCTTTGCCGCGGCGGTCACCGCCCAGGGTAGTCTGTAGCTCGACTTGTAATTCGCCTCCGCGACCTCATAAATATACAATCTCATGGTCTGCTCTCTGTTCCATCCGTCGCCCGCGTGCGGTGTCTGTCGATAGACCGTTCCGTAATCCTCATTAGGCGAGTATATCGCCGTGACGAATATGTTTTTAAACGCATAGTAGTCGTTTAACCCTATGAGCGCGTCTTCGACGTCCAATCCGTACATCTGCGGGATGACGCCCTGCTCATAGACGAATATCCTGTTGACGTATAAAATGACCTGCGTCTGAGCGTCTATCTGCTCGCCCGATAGGGGGTATTGTGACGAAATTTCGCCGTTTTCAAGCGCATATGAATTTGTCTGCGAGCATAATATGTTCTCCGCGCTTATGCCCATCTTTAAAAGGGTATCTTTAGCCTGTTCCTCCGTCATGCCGGTCAAATCGGGCATGGGCGGCATCTCCTCTGTGTATTTACATACCGTGACGATCACCTCGTCGCCGTCCTCGAGGGCTATTCCCGCCTCCGGGCTTTGCGCTATTACAGTGCCGTCCTCTATCTCTATTCCCTTTTCGTAGTTTATCTTAATATTCAGATTTACTGAATATTCTTTCAGCATCTTTATCGCGTCCTCCTCCGTCCTGTCCGCGAGGTTGGGCATGAATATAGTGCGCGAGGACTGGACTTGTCCCACAAGGCTTATGAGCCCGAGCGTGAGCAGGGCTATCGCCGTGAACGTCGCCGCAAGTACGGCGATTATGCGGCGCGATGAATGCTGCCTATCCTGCCTGTGCTCGGAGACCGTCCTGACATACGCCCCGCTCGTGTCCGTGAGAGCGCGCGCGACGTCTCTGCCCATGGCGGCGGCGGAGTGATATCTCATCTCCGGCTTTTTTTCTATTGCCTTCAATATTATTTTGTTTAAGCTCTCGGGCAGCTCGGGGTTCAGCTCCTTGGGCGGGACGGGCGGCGTATGCAGGTGCATGAGCGCGACGGACAGCTTATCTTCGGAGACGAACGGGAGCTTTCCCGTACACATCTCATAGAGCATTATGCCCATGGAATATATGTCTGAAGCGGGGCCGGTCTTGCCTCCCGTCGCCTGCTCGGGGGAGAAATAGCTCACCGAGCCCACGACCTTCTGATCGTCCTTCTTTTGATTTTCACCCACCTCCTCGGCTATGCCGAAGTCCGTTATATACGGCTCGCCGTCCGTGCCTATGAGAATGTTATGCGGCTTTAGGTCGCGGTGGATGACCCCGCGGTGGTGCGCATAATTGAGCGCGGAAATCAGCTTTTGGGATATTATGACGCATTCCTCCGTAGTGAGGCGGCGGCTGTTCATTATGTCGGCGAGGGTGCATCCCTCGATGTAGTTCATTATAATGTATCTGTTCGAGTTCTTCACGCCGTAATCTATCGTGCGCACTATGTTTCTGTGCGTAAGGCGGGAGGTCGTCTCGCCCTCGCGTAAAAAGCCCTCGACTATCTGATGATTTGATGAAAATTCCTTTTTGAGTATCTTTACGGCGACGTTTGTCTTTTCCTTGCGGTCATATGCGCGGTATACGCGGGACATCCCGCCCTCCGCAGTAAGCTCAAGCACCTTGAAGCGGTTCTTTATGACCATGCCTATTATGTCGTCGTTTATCGCCACGATTATCGAGATATTGTCCCGTCCGCCGTGCTCAAGCGCCATGTCGAGCAGCGTTTTGCTCTTTTGCTCGGCGGTCTTTTCGCTCGAAAGGACGCGCTTTATCTCATCCTCCGAGACTTCCTCATAAAGCCCGTCCGAGCATATGAGCAGAGTGTCGCCCGTGCTCCAGCTTATTTTAAACTCGTCCGGCTCGACCTCCTCCATGCCCAGCGCGCGCGTTATTATGTTTCGATAGGGGTGCGTCGCGGCCTCCTCCGGGGTCATGAAGCCCTTATCGACGAGGTATTGGACGTATTTGTGGTCCTTTGTGACGCGCTTTAATTCGCCGTCACTCAAGAGATATATGCGTGAGTCGCCCGCGTTCACGGCGCATATGCCATCCTCCCTTATGACAGCGGCGGCGATGGTCGTGCCCATGTTCTTCATGCTCTCGCTCGCCTGCGCCGCCTTGAAGATGCTCTTTCCCGCGTTTATCGCGGCGCGCTTTAAATCATCCGTATTCGCCTTATTGAGCCTGTTTTCCAGCTCCTTTGAGATCATGTCGACCGCGCTTTCACTTGCCGTCTTTCCGCCGGAGTGTCCGCCCATGCCGTCTGCGACCATCGCAAGCAGAGGAGCCGCGCTCCCCGATACGTATACGCTGTCTTCATTTTCCAGGCGCACGTTGCCGACGTGCGTAAGCGAACAAACATCCATAAGCTACCTCCTTATATTCATTGATTTTGCTCAGGCTCCATAAAAGGCCTACCTTTCCGCCCTTTTTCTGCGACAGCCATTGTCGGCGTACTAATATGTACAGCCTCCTGCGGGTTGCTTGAAAAATGACGAAAAATCAAGCCTTTTATGAAGCCGATAGTTAACTTTTCTCCCTCATCCTCTTCGCACGGAGCTGGCCGCACGCGCCGTCGATATCCCGCCCGAGCGAGCGGCGAACCGTCGCGGAAAGCCCCAGTTCATTAAGCTCGTTCATGAACGAATAGACCCGCCCCTTTGCGGGTGCGCTGAAGGGCGCCTCCTCGACCTCGTTATATGGTATGAGATTTATGTGGCAGTTCATGCCCGAAAGCAGCCTTTTTAACTGTTTTGCGTCCTCGTGCGTGTCGTTTAACCCGCCTATCAAGAGATATTCGAATATTACGCGCCTGCCCGACTTCTGCTCATATCGGCGCATTGCGGCTATCGTCTGTTTTAGATCGTATTTTTTCGCTATGGGCATGAGCCGTTCGCGCTTGTCGTCAAACGCCGCGTGCAGCGAAAGGCAGAGCGTGACGGGGATGCCCTCGGCGGTGAACCTGTCTATCGCGGGGACTATCCCGCATGTCGAAAGCGATATGTTTCGGTATGATATCCCCAAAGAATCGGGAGAGTTTATCAGCCGCAGGAAGCTCATCACGCTATCGTAATTGGCGAGCGGCTCGCCCGTCCCCATGAGCACTATGTTAGTTATATTTCGCCCCTCGCCCAGGTCGGCGTTTATTGCCAATACCTCGGAGAGTATCTCGCCCGCGCTTAAATTCCTCACGAGTCCGCCGCGGCAGGAGGCGCAGAACGCGCAGTCCATGGCGCAGCCCGCCTGGGTGGATATGCACACCGTGTTGCCGTATTCGTATTTCATGAGCACGCTCTCGATAAGGCTGCCGTCGCCCATCTCGAGCAGGTATTTTCTCGTCCCGTCGGAGGATATCTGGACCTCGCTTATTTTCGCAAACCCCTCGTCATAGGCTTCTCGCAGACTTTCACGTAGCGGCTTTGCAAGGTTGCTCATGTCCTCAAAGGGGACGTTTTTTGTAAGCCAGCCGTATATCTGCTTTGCGCGAAACGCGGGCTGCCCCATATCCTTTAAAAGCGCCGTCAGCTCATCGGGGCTATAGTCTAATAGCTTCTCTTTCATTTTATCCTTTCAAGCGCGGCGATAAAAAAGCCGTCTATGCCGTCCAACTGCGCGAAAAGCTGTATGCGCCCGTCCTGTGCGCGCTTCCGTAATGATTCCGGCAGGTCTTTTGAGATATCCGCGCTTTTGAAGTTTGGATGCTTCTTTAAAAAGGCGTCGATGATGTCGCCGTTTTCCCGTCTGTCTATGGTGCAGGTGGAGTATAACAGCCGCCCGCCCTTTTTTAAATATCTCGATGCCGTCTCGAGTATGTCCGCCTGAATGCGCGTCAGTTCGTCTATCTCCTCCCGTTTTTTTGAGAGCTTGATATCCGGCTTTCGGTATAACAGCCCGAGCGCAGAGCAGGGGACGTCCGCGAGCACTCTATCGAATTTTTCATAGAAATTCGCAATGGGCGCGGCGGCGTCGTGTACTATCACCTGCGCATTTACGCCCAATCGCTCGAAGTTTTTTTTCATAAGCTCGGCGCGGTGCGGGTGAAGCTCCATTGCCACGAGCCTTTCGGGCAGGCTTTGCGCGGCGATTGCGGATTTTCCTCCCGGCGCGGCGCATACGTCTATCACGCTCATGTTTTTGCGGATATCCGCGCATCTCACCGCGAGCATTGACGATTCCTGCTGGACGGTCAGCTCGCCCTTTTTATACATTTTAAGCTCATCCACGGCGGTGATGTTCTTTATATACAGCGCGTCCGGGCAGTATTTCCCGTCATATACCTTAAACGCCGCGCCCGTCAGCCTGCGCGAGAGCTTTTCGGCGTCCTGCCCCTTTAGGCTGTTCGCGCGCACGCACGTCATCGCCCCGTCGTTTTTATACGCGAGCATATTCTCGGTGAAGTCAAAGCCGTAGTCAGATAAATACATCTCACACAGCCATTCGGGGTAGCTGTAATTTACCGAAAGATATTTGACATCGCCGTCCTCCCTTTGGGGAAATGCGATGTTCTCCCGCTCACGGGCGATCTTGCGCAAGACCGCGTTAACGAAGCCCTTTAGCTGTCGCTTAGGCGTGCTTTCGGTGAGCTTTACGCACTCGTTCACAGCGGCGCTTTGGGGAACGCCGTCCATGAACATGAGCTGAGCCACGCCCATGCGCAGGATGTTTCTTATGACGCGGTGTATGCGCTTGTTTTCGGTAAAGCTATTTATAATGTAGTCGATTTTTATCTCATTTTCAATTACGGTATGGCAAAGCGCGGTGACAAACCGCCTGTCCCGCTCGTCCATGCCCTTTAGCTCGTCCTTTAATACGAGGTTTAAATATCCGCCCTGCTCGATGCTTTCGAGTATTTTAAGCGCGGTCTTTCTGGGAGAGCTCATGAATCATCCCTTCCCATGCGCTTTACGTCAATGGATTTTCCGCGCAAATAGTCCTTTGCGCTCATGGGCTTTTTACCGGGGAACTGCAATTTGGTTATCTCGACAGCGCCCTCGCCCGCCTGGATATACAGGCCCTTTTTCGCGTCGCAGAGCAGTATGTCGCCCGGGTTCGCCGCGCCCGCTATGCCGCAGGGCGAAACCTCTAATATTTTCACCTTATCATCGCCGCAATAGGTGTACGCGACGGGGGCGGGGTTGCATCCCCTCACGAGGTTGGCTATAGAAACGGCGCTTGCCCGCCAGTTTATCTCGCCAAAGCCCTTTTTGAACATGGGGTAGTATGTCGCGAGGGCGGCGTCCTGCGGAGTCCTCTTTAAAGAGCCGTCAATGAGCTTTTCAAGCGTGCGCTTTAACGTCCTTGCGCCGAGGTGTGATAGCTGTTCGCGGAGCTGTCCGCCCGTGATGTTTTCGGGAATGTCGATGGCATCCTGCTCGAGTATGTCGCCCGCATCCAACTCATAAACCGTGTACATGGTGGTTATGCCCGTGCGCGTCTCGCCGTTTATCACAGCCATCTCGATGGGCGCGGCGCCGCGGTATTCGGGCAAAAGGGACGCATGGACGTTTATGCACCCGAGCGGGGGTATCGCGAGGACTTCTCGCGATAAGATCTGCCCAAACGCCGCCGTTATCATGAGGTCGGGCTTCAGCTCGCTTAAAGCATCGACGCCCTCACGGCTCAGCTTTTCAAACTGATATACGGGTATGCCGTGCCTTTGCGCCGCCTCTTTTACGGGCGGGGGAGCTAATTTATGCCCTCTGCCCTTGGGTCTGTCCGGCTGGGTGATGCAGGCTATCACGTTATAGCCCTCATCTAAAAGCATATCAAGCGAGGGTACGGCGAATTCCGGCGTACCCAAAAATACTATTTTAAGCTCGTCCTTTGTCATATTACTCCTCAAAATCGGGCTCATCGTCGTCGAAGAGCTCCTCCTCCATTATGTCTATAAAGAGCTGACCCTCGAGGTGGTCGCATTCATGGCAGATCGCGCGCGCGAAGAGGTCCTCCGCCTCGTATATGACCTCGTTACCCTCGCGGTCGAGCGCCTTTGCCTTGACTTTCATCGGGCGGGTGACTATGCCCCGGCGTCCCTCACAGGAAAGACAGCCCTCCTCGCCCGTCTGTTCGCCCTCTCTTTCGAGAATAACGGGGTTTATTAGCTCGACCAGTCCCTCGCCTATGTCTATCACGACCACGCGGCGAAGCACGCCCACCTGCGGCGCGGCGAGGCCCACTCCGTCATATGAATACATGGTCTCCGCCATGTCGTCCAAAAGCTGTGTTATGCGGGGGGTTATCTCCTTGACCTCTCTCGACTTCTTCCGCAGCCTGTCGTCAGGCTCCTGTAAAACTATTCTAAGCGCCATATTTATTCACTCCTCAATTGATATCGAACGGATCTATGTCCAGGCTGACGGAAACGCCGCCCTTGCCGCATTTTTCCCATATGTCGTACAGCCTGCCTTTGAGCGGGCGGGTACGCTCGTTTTTTATGACGCGCAGCAGTATGTGATATCTGTACTGCCCGTCCAATTTGTCTATGGGCGCGGCCTTTGCCGTAAATATTAGTATATCATTTTCTATGCCCTTTAGTAAAGGCTTTATCTGCTTTTCAAGCTCCATGCACAGCCCGCTCACGCGCTCGAGGTTTTTTCCGGTAAACACAAGGCGGTATATCGTGGAAAAGGGCGGGCGGATGAGCCTCTTTCTCTCGCTCATCTCACGCTCGTACATCCCCTTGTAGTCGTGCTCCACGGCGAAGCGTATGGCGTAATTCGCCGGGTCATAGGTCTGTATGATGACTTTTCCCGGTTTTTTTCGTCCGGCGCGCCCTCCGACCTGCTCTATCATTGAAAACGTCCGCTCCTGTGAGCGGTAATCGCCGTATGTGAGCATCGTATCCGCGTTGATTACGGCGGCGAGTGTCACGTTGTCAAAATCCAGCCCTCTTGCGATCATCTGCGTGCCTATTAAAATATCCGCATTGCCCGCGCGGAAGCTCTCATAAATTTGCCTGTGCGCGTCCTTTTTGCGCGTCGTGTCAAAGTCCATGCGCAGTATGCGCGCGTCGGGAATCAGCTCGGCTAACTCGTCCTCCACCCTCTGCGTACCGCTGCCCACGGAGCGCACAAAGCGGCTGCCGCAGGAGGGGCATATGCGCTCAAAGGGGAATATCCTCCCGCAATAGTGGCACATGAGCACGTCCCTGCCGTCCTGCTTATGTAGCTTTAGGGGGATATCGCAGCTCGTACACATCATTGTTGCGCCGCATTTTACGCACTGCACGCTTGCGGCAAAGCCCCGCCTGTTTAAAAAGAGCATTGCCTGCTCCCCGCGGGAGAGCGTGCGTTTAAGCTCCTTAAACAGTGCGCCGCTTATGGTGCGGTCGTTTCCGCGCAAAATCTCGTTTCGCATGTCCACCACGCACATCTCAGGCAGTCTCATCCCGCGCACGCGCTCGGGCATCTCGATAAGCTCATACATGCCGAGCTTGGCGCGCGCATAGCTCTCTATGCGCGGCGTGGCCGACGCAAGCACGAGCACGCCGCCGTTAAGAGCACTTCTCCACCGCGCGATATCCGCCGCGTGATAGGGCGGGTGGTTATCCGCACGGTAGCTCTGCTCATGCTCCTCGTCGATTATTATCAGCCCGAGGTTTTTTAAGGGAAGGAAAACCGCGCTCCTCGCGCCCACGGCGATGTCCGCCTCCCCGCGCATGACCCGCCGCCATTCGTCGTATTTTTCTCCGTCGGAAAGCCCGCTGTGAAATACGGCTATCCTCTGCCCGAAGTGCGCGCGAAATATGCTCAAAAGCTGTGGCGTGAGCGATATTTCCGGAACGAGCACGAGCGCGCTCTTTTTTAATAAAAGCGCATTTTTGACCGCGGCGATATACACCTCCGTCTTTCCCGAGCCGGTCACGCCGTGCAGCAGTATGGTCTTTTTTTCACCCGCCGCGACGCGCGCGTTTATGGTATCTATCGCGTTTTTTTGAGAGGGGGTGTATTCTATATCCGGATCGCTTATATCGCAAAGTGTTTCATATGGACGGCGCAGCTTTTCCAAAAAGAACTCCTCCGCCGCGCCCAGCTCTATCAAGCGTCTCACGGCGGCGTTATCAAGCTCTGCGGAGGGCGCGGGGCCATCCTTAAGCATATTAATCACATCAAGGCGGTTTTTCGCCTTCAGCTTGCCGTTTTTTGTATAGCAATCCGAGGTAAGCGCGTCGATATCAACATCCGGTAAAAGGCGTATCATGCGTATGCTCTTTTCCTTAATGCGCGCGCCCCTCATCGCCGCGGGGTACATCAGCCTAAGCGCGAACGCAAGCGTCGTGCGGTATTCGCGCCGCATAAGCTCACATAGCTTTATCTGCTCCTCCGTGACTATAGGCTCGGGATCGATTATATCGAGAACGGGGCGTATTTTATCCGCGCGGCATTCGGGCGAGTCGGTAAATCCAAGCACCATGCCCTCGATAGTGCGCGTTGAAAAGGGCACGTGGACGCGCACGCCCGGTATAAGGTGCATGTCAACGGGTATGCTGTATTCAAATATCATGTCGACGTTCGTGTGGGTGATGTCGACGATTATCTTTGCGTAGCTTTGTTTCATATCAATATTATAGCATATATCGCGCACCGCCGTGCTTGAAAAACTGTCATAAAAGAGCTAAAATATCATTAAAAGAGAAATTGAAATGTGAAAGGAGAACCTTTTATGAAAAACGCATTTTTGAAATACGATAAGTTTGAAAGAACGGAGCTTGAGGTGCTGTGCGCGGGATATCGCGAGTATCTCGATTCCGCAAAGACGGAACGCGAGGCGGTGAACGAGGCGGTAAGGATAGCGCAGTCCTACGGCTTTAGGGATATTACGACGCTGACGGACGGCGATAAGCTGAAGCCGGGTGACAAGGTCTATGCGATAAATATGAAGAAGAACGTACTGCTTACGGTAATAGGCAGTCAGCCGATGGATGAGGGGTTGAATATCATAATCTCCCATGTGGATTCCCCGCGTTTGGACGCAAAGCCCATGCCTGTTTATGAGCGCGACGGTTTGGCGTACCTCGACACGCATTATTACGGCGGAATAAAGAAATACCAGTGGACGGCGCTCCCGCTCGCGATACACGGCGTTGTGGCGAAAAAGGACGGCGCGGTAATAGACGTCGTGATAGGCGAGGATGACGACGATCCCGTTTTCTGCATATCCGACCTTCTTCCGCATTTGGGCAAGGATCAGATGCAAAAAAAGGCGGCGGAGGTCGTAGAGGGTGAGTCATTAAACGTCCTCATAGCGAGCGAGCCGCTCGAAGGGGAGGATAAGGACGCAGCAAAGGCGATGCTTTTAAAGCTGCTTAAAGAAAAATACGATATCGATGAGGACGATTTCCAGAGCGCGGAGCTTGAGGTCGTCCCCGCGGGCAGAGCGAGAGAAATGGGCTTTGACCGTTCAATGATATTGGCATACGGTCATGACGACAAGGTCTGCGCATATCCCGCGCTGGAGGCGATACTATCGCTTGAGGATGCGCCCGAACGCACTGCCGTCACCATTTTGGTCGATAAGGAGGAGATAGGCAGCGAGGGCGCGACGGGCATGCATTCGCGCTTCTTTGAGAACACTGTCGCGGAGATAATGGACAAGGCGGGCGACTACAGCGAGTTAAAGCTGCGCCGCGCGCTTTCTAAGAGTATGCTCTTATCCGCGGACGTGACGGCGGCATATGACCCCAACTATCCCGAGCCGTATGACAAGACGAGCAGCGCGTTCATGGGCGGCGGCATCTGCCTTTGTAAGTATACGGGCCACCGCGGAAAGTCGGGCGCGAACGACGCAAATGCGGAATACCTTGCGCGCTTGAGAAAGGTTTTCGACGACGCGGGCGTGATGTATCAGACGGGCGAGTTAGGGAAGGTCGACCAGGGCGGCGGCGGAACGATAGCCTATATTTTAGCGGTATACGGCATGGAGGTCGTGGATTGCGGCGTACCCATGCTTTCAATGCACGCGCCGTGGGAGATAGTTAGCAAGGCGGACGTGTATGAGGCGTATCGCTGCTACTGCGCTTTCTTTAAAAATGCGGTGAAGTAAAGTTGAATGACGAAATCGGCGAAAATTGAGCCTGACGGCAGCTCTTTCGCGTATTGACTTTATTGAATTTGCATAATATAATAAGTATAGATAAGGCGTTGCCGATAGACGGTCAACCCTTAGGACTTATAAAAAATAGTCGCGAAGGTTGAAATATGGCGGCTATTTTTTGTTACTGTTTTGCATACACCCGATGATGAGTGCGGCAAAAGTGACAAGTAACATAAGTAAATTAATGACTTCATTAAAGCTCATGCTATTCACCCCCTTTCCATTACTCTCAATTAGGAAGATAATGAAGAGAGGGTCGACCGCCTACCGTGTTCTTGGCAACGCCCAGTACAAATACCGATCATTCGATAAGTGTACCACCTACATAATACAACATCTTCCGTCGCATTTCAATAGAAAAATGCGATTGTGATGCGAAAAATTGCGTGTCGCTGCTTTTTCGGAAACGTTTGATATGAAAAATGGCGATTGCAGAGAATGACGATTTTTCGACAAAACCTGTAAAAAACCGAATTAATAATAAGGTATCTCTTTTGGCG
>CAKROK010000033.1 GCA_934373295.1 uncultured Christensenellaceae bacterium
CGGCATGTCAGCATGAATTTTAATGGAGCTTTGCGAAGCAAAGCAACCTTTGATTTCAATCATCCAAAGCAATTTTTACAAGGCGTATATCTCTTTTCAGCTTCTTTTAGCGTTACCTGGTGAGCGTTTTTTGTGCGTCCACAATCCGGTTTATTGTGATACTTTTTGCCGGAAGCTGTCACCCACACCATCTCCTCATTAGTATCCGACGGCTCATCTTGCTTAATGGGCTTGTCTGAGTCGCTTTCACTGGATTCGGCTTGTGTGGGCGCGGGGGCTTGTGTCGATTCGGGTGTAGTTTCGGGCGTGGGCTCAGGAGTCGGTTCAGGTGTGGGTTCGGGCTCGACGTACTCATATCGGCTTATGCGCACGAGCTCATCGGGGGAGAAAGTCTGTCCGCTTTCAAAGGAGGCGTCGTCTATGCGCACGTCCGCGACCTTGCCGTCCATATCTTCCTCGTCGGTGCTTTGGACGCTTATTTCTATGCTGTTAAACCCAAATCCTCGAAGCTTAGAGATGACGTCGCCGTAATCCTCGCCGGACAGCTCGTCGGATGAAAAGGGCATGGTTATCACGTCTGCGGTTTGAGCGGGTAAATCATCGTCCTTTGTGCTTGAGCTGACAGGGAGGGTGAATAGACCTGCGATGTATGGGATCGTCAGGGTGAATGCGGCCGCAAGGCAGAGTACCCTATGCCAAAAGCGCGTCTGTTTTATGACGTTTAGCTGCATGAGCAGTGTTATAGTGCAAAGCCCTGCCTGAATAAAAGCTACGCCTATACATGCGGATTTTCCTATGCATAGGGCGATTATGAGTAAAACCGTGCTTGCAGCAGCGGATATCGCGGTGATTTTGCCGAATACATCCAGCGAGCGCCATAAATCCAATATGATTTTAGGGCTGTATCCCTCATTTTTATTGTTGTCTGTAGTGCTGTCCTGTTGGCTTTTGCCGCAATAGCCGCAGAATTTCGAGTTATCGGAGATATCTCTGCCACAATGCTTACATTTCATTTTAAAGTGCTCCCGTTTATTAATACTTTATTTAATTATAGCACTGGGGTTTTTCAACATCAATACGAACCTTGACGATTTATGGGTCATTTATGACCCATCAGAGCTTCCGAAATGCATCGCTTTGCCCTACGGCGTCACAGCGAGCTTGTCGACGAGGCGCGGCGCAGGTTTTTGCGGCCTTCGGCCGCAAAAACTAAGCCCGCCCGCCTTTGGCGGGCGGGCCACTTTCACAAGCGAAACGGCTTCCGCCGTTTCGCTTGTGAAAGCTGCGCCGCGCGCGTACGTATGAAGTGAATCTTTTTAGCTAAAGCGCACCAACACACCAGCTCAAAATCCAAACTATTCCCACAAACTAAAGCATACGGTCTGTAAAATTATCGCGAAGCATAATTTTAAGACCGTCACTGTCGGGAAACAAAGTATAGTCAAAAACTAAGTTAAGCACCTATGCCGGCATTTCAAACTAAACGAATTAGCGGAGAAGGATGTTCGGAGGCGCAGCCCCCTTCAAGCTTCCAAAATGCACTGCCTTGCCGCCCCTTTCCTGCGACTCGGTTCAATCGATGTACTCAAGTACGTCTCATTCACCTCGCTTGAAAAGTGACACCAAATCGGTACATTTTGATTGCCTGTTCATGGGAAAGTAAAGAAAACCACGGTTTTCAGGAAAAAATTGCAGAGTGATGTGTTTAATCTGAATAATGACATATGCACTAACTGTTGATTTACACATTATTTTTGAGCTTTGCGAAGCAAAGCAACCTAATTATTCAATTTACGCGACTATTTTCTCTTTTAAAATATAGCGCACAAGCCATTTTCCTCCAATCTCCGTTTCACTGTTAGTTTTTACATATTATTTGCGCCCATGGGCGTACTACTATATAAAAAAGAGAGAACACGATGTATTCTCTCAAAAATGCTTTATCATTTACAGCTCGGCGCACGCCTTTTCGATGTCTGCCTCCGTTGCCTTCATCGCGTCCAGCGTCCTTTGAAGAAGCTCGTCCAGCTCCCAACCCAAAAGCTCGGCGCCGCGGCGGATGACGTCTCTTGAGCAGCCTGCGGCAAAGGATGCCTGCTTAAACTTCTTCTTGACGCTTTTAAGTTCCATGTCCGAAACGGATTTTGAGGGACGCATGAGCGCGCACGCGCCTATAAGCCCGGTCAGCTCGTCCGTCGCGAAGAGTATCTTTTCCATCTCGTGCTCGGGCGCGATATCTACGCATATGCCGTAGCCGTGGCTGGCTGTCGAGCGGATTATGTCCTCATCCACGCCCGCCTTGCGCATCAGCTCCTGGGATTTCACGCAGTGCTGCTCGGGGTATTGTTCAAAGTCGAGGTCGTGCAGCAGGCCGACTATCGCCCAGTGGTCAGCCTCATCGGAATATCCCAGTTCGTTTGCGAAATATCTCATCACGTGTTCAAGTGTGATCGCGTGGCGAAGATGAAACGGGTCTTTGTTATATTTTGTGAGTAGTGTCCAGGCTTCCTGTCTGTTCATGGTGTTATGCCTCCGATCATTTTTTATACAGTATACTACTACAATTTGCTGTTGTAAATAATCAGACGGCGTGTCGCATATTGTCGAAAAGCGGGACGCTTTTTTATGATAAAAAATGTGTGCTATACTTGTATCGAGGCGAGCGGATAAGAGCAAAGCGCCCGTGCAATTTCCCGGGACTTTTCCCCCTTTGTCGCCGCGACATTGCACAGGCGTTATCCGCACGGCCGATCGTGTTGCGCTTAAATGCGTTTACATAAGTACCCATTTCTCGGCATGGGGCGGGGGAACATAAGTTTCCTCCGCCTTAGGCTGTCAAAAAGACCTGCCCTTCCGCCCTTTTTCTTCGACTCACCTCAATCGACGTACATCTAAGTACGCCTCATTCGCCTCGCTCGAAAAATGACGAAAAATCAGGTTCTTCTTGAGTGCCTTTTGCGTTTGATTTGCTAATAAAAAAATATTGAATAGAGAACTTAGCCAAAGCCAGACAAGAAAGATTTGGCAGCCTGAATCTTTGTATTTTAATGAAGTTATTCAAATGCAAGTTTTAAAAACAATTCTCAAACTATAAGTTGATTTATCGATAATCAAGAGCGACAAAAAAATAGTGTGTGTTTTCTTGTGAACCAACATGTAAATACTGGATTTTCATACAATTATTATACAATAACTCTTTAAATGTATATAAAATCGTCTGTTGCATGAAAAAAGTTCATGATGTCATTAAAAAAATTCAAAAAAGGAGTTGACAATATCGAACTTTGGTTTTATCATATCACTAAAGAAACGAAAGGAGAACGACAGGCGATGAACGAGTGCAAAATGAGCTTCCAAAATATAAGCGTCATTAGCCTTATCGCAGCTATCACGGCGGCGGTCGTGCTTGTCATAGCTCTTTTTATCGCGAGAATTTTCGTGGCGATTCTTATCGACCTCGCCCTTATTTGCGCAGCATGGATTATGCTGCGCGAAATAAAAGAAAAGCTCGTATAACGGCGCAAATAGGCGTTAAACCTATGATATCAAGCGGTCTGTTAGCGAGCAGGCCGCTTTTTTAAACGCATATTCCTGCCAAAAAGGCAGAGGAATAAAATTTAAAAACTATTTGTAAAAAGGAGAACAATCATGAAAAAGACCTTATGTTTAGTTGCAGCTTTCGTTATGGCGATAGCTTGTCTTGCAGGCTGCTCCGGCGGCAACGGCGGCACCACGACCGACGGCGAGAAGACGCTCATAATCGGCGGCTCCGGCCCGCTCACCGGTGACTATGCTACATATGGAACATCTGTTAAAAACGGTGCGCAGATCGCAGTTGATGAAATCAACGAGGCGGGTGGTGTAAACGGGTACAAGTTTGAGCTTAAGATGGAAGATGACCAGGCTGCCCCCGACGCAGCGGTAAACGCATATAACACCCTTATGGACGCGGGCATGAACGTATCCTTAGGCGCAGTTACCTCCGGCGCTTGCATTGCACTCAACGAGGAATCCGCAAAGGACGGTATCCTCTCCCTGACTCCTTCAGGCTCTCAGGTTGAGTGTGTACAGCATGACAATGCTTTCAGAGTTTGCTTCAATGACCCGGCGCAGGGCACTTATTCCGCAGACTTCATCTCGGACAACAAGCTCGCTACAAAGGTCGCTATTTTATATGATAAGTCCAACGACTACTCCGTCGGCATCCATGATACATTCACCGCAGAGGCTGAAAAGAAGGGTCTTGAGATCGTAACCGATCAGGCGTTCACTGACCAGTCAAACACCGACTTTTCCGCACAGCTTCAGGCTGTAAAGTCCTCTGGTGCTGACCTGCTCTTCTTACCCATCTACGCACAGGAGGCCGCGTATATCCTCACTCAGGCGGATTCCGCAGGCATCAAGGACGTAACCTTCTTCGGAGTTGACGGCATGGACGGCATACTTGAAAAGATCGGTGAGGATAACCTAAAGCTGACCGAGGGCGTAATGCTCTTAACTCCTTTCTCCGCAAGCTCCACTGATGAAAAAGTTCAGAACTTCGTAAAGAAGTATCAGGAGCAGTTCGAGGCAACTCCCGACCAGTTCGCGGCTGACGCATATGATGCGATTTACACTATCAAAGCTGCTCTTGAAAAATCCGGCGCACAGACGACGGACTCCGACTTCAACGAGAAGATGATTGCGGCGATGACCGAGATTGAGATCGACGGCGTAACGGGTCACATGACATGGGATGCTGCCGGAGAGCCCACCAAGGAGGCTATGGCAGTAGTTATTAAGGACGGCGCTTACGAGCTTTACAACAAATAATCACGCGTAAACGCGAAAAAACGATACAGTAACAAATTCGGTGCACGGGCGTACCAATACCCGTGCACTTGTACATTCAGCCTGTTTTTCAAGATGGTTTTTCAAAACAAGTTTTGAAAAATTGTTCTCGAATCAAAATTAGACTTTATCGACAAATTGGTATATTTGTCTTTAGAAAAGGTGAAACATGGAATTTTTATCTAACCTTATAAGCGGCCTCAGCTTGGGCAGCATATATGCCATGATAGCGCTCGGCTATACGATGGTTTACGGCATCGCAAAGATGCTGAACTTCGCACACGGTGATATCATAATGGTAGGTGCGTTTGCCGTATTGACGAGCGTCGTATCATTGCATCTCAATCCCCTGCTTGCGGTTCTCTGCGGCATTGTTACATGCATCATACTGGGCGTGCTCATCGAGAAGATCGCCTATAAGCCGCTGAGAAAGGCATCTCCTCTCGCCGTGCTAATAACGGCGATCGGCGTGAGCTACTTCCTACAGAGCCTTGCGCTTCTGATATTCGGTTCAACTCAGCAGAGCTTCCCCGACGTATTGTCCATACCGGCGATACATATCGGAAAGGAGCTTACGATAAAGGGCGAATCCATAGCTACATTGTCCGTGGCTATCATAATAATGGTGGCGCTCACCATGTTCATCTCCAAAACCAAGACGGGCAAGGCGATGAGAGCGGTCTCCGAGGATAAGGACGCCGCAGAGCTCATGGGCATAAGCGTCAACAGGACGATTTCCATAACGTTTGCGATAGGCTCCGCGCTTGCGGCGGTCGCGGGCGTGTGCTACGGCGCGACATACGGCTTCGTCGGCCCGTACACCGGCTCAATGCCCGGTATAAAGGCGTTCATCGCGGCTGTTTTCGGCGGAATAGGCTCCATCCCCGGCGCTATGCTGGGCGGCATACTCTTAGGAGTTATTGAGAACCTCTCAAAGGCGTATATCTCGACAGAGCTTTCCGACGCCATCGTCTTTGGCATTCTGATAATCATACTTGTCGTCAAGCCCACGGGTCTGCTCGGCAAGAAGGTAAATGAAAAGGTGTGAGGTGAGCAAAATGACATCCAAGATACAGACAAGAAAAAAGTATATTTCACTGGGCGTCATACTCGCCGCCTCCGTACTCATGCTCATTTTAAACGAGCTGGGATTCGTTTCGCGTCACTTGCAGTCCATGCTCGTGCCCATATGCATTAACATAATCCTCGCGGTCTCGCTTAACATAACCGTCGGATTTTTGGGCGAGCTTACGCTCGGCCACGCGGGCTTCATGTCCGTGGGCGCGTATGCGGGCTGCCTGTTCTCCATAGCCACTCAGGACGTTCTCCCCATGCTTGTGAGATTCCCCCTCGCGATGCTCGTCGGCGGCATTGTCGCGGCGCTGTTCGGCGTTTTGATAGGCATACCCGTCC
The DNA here is from genome assembly GCA_934373295.1 of uncultured Christensenellaceae bacterium. Taxonomy (GTDB): domain Bacteria; phylum Bacillota; class Clostridia; order Christensenellales; family Christensenellaceae; genus HGM11616. Next base: position 6,244 of record CAKROK010000033.1, read on the forward strand.
TTCGCTTAAAGGGCGACTATCTCGCGATAGTCACGCTGGCGTTCGGCGAAATAATAAGAAGCGTAATAATCAACCTCGATTTCACGGGCGGCGCGTCCGGCTTAAAGGGCACTCCGCAGGATTCGACGTTCCTTATTTCAATAGTAGTCGTGTTCATAACGCTCATCATAGCGTTTAACCTGAAGCAGTCAAAGCACGGCCGTGCGATAATGGCGCTGCGCGACAACAGGATCGCGGCGGAGGCAATGGGCATAAACGTGACGTATTTCAGGCTTTTAGCATTCGTCGTAGCGGCGTTCTTCGCGGGCGTTGCGGGCGTGCTCTACGGCCACAATCTTTCGATACTTCAGGCAGGCACGTTTGACTACAACAAGTCCATAGAGATACTCGTCATGGTCGTTTTAGGCGGCATGGGCTCGATAGTCGGCTCGGTCGTCGCGGCGATAGTTTTGACGGTGCTTCCCGAAATGCTGCGTTTCCTTCAGGACTACAGAATGCTGATATACGCCGTAGTGCTGATAATAATAATGATATTCAATTCTTCCGAAAGGTTCGCGGGAATAAGGAGTCATCTGAGCTTCCAGTATCTGTTTAAGAAGATACGCAAGCGCCGCAAGGCGAATGCCGCAAAGAAGAAAGCGGCGGAAGATGCTGCGCAGGAAAACGGCAAAGAGGCAGACGCAAAGGAGGAAAAGAGTAATGACTGATTTAAGACAAAAGACAAAGCTCGTACCCGTCCCCAGCGACGCTTCCATTCCGGAAAGGGACTTAGGCAAGATGCCCGTGCTTATAGCAAAGCACATCGGCATAGACTTCGGCGGACTGACGGCTGTAGACGATCTTAACCTAACGATAGGCGCGACGGAGATAGCGGGTCTCATCGGACCGAACGGCGCGGGCAAGACCACGGTATTCAACCTCTTGACGAACGTATATCAGCCCACGAGGGGCAGCATACTCGTAAGGGGAATAGACACAAAGGGGATGTCCACCGCACAGGTCAATAAGCTGGGCATAGCGAGGACGTTCCAGAACATAAGGCTTTTCGACAACATGTCGGTAATAGATAACGTCAAGGTAGGTATGCACAACAGCGTAAAGTGCAACCTGTTCCAGACGCTTTTGCATACGCCGCATTATGCGAAAGAGGAAAAGCGCACGGTCGCGCGCTGCCTGGAGCTTTTGGACTTCATGGGCATGGCGGACTTAGCGGACGACGAGGCGGGCAGCCTGCCCTACGGCGCGCAGAGACGTCTTGAGATAGTGCGTGCGCTCGCGACAGAGCCTGCGCTGCTGCTGTTAGACGAGCCTGCGGCGGGCATGAACCCCTCCGAGACGGCGGAGCTGATGGAAAACATCAGGAAGATAAGGGATACCTTCAACATCTCGATAATGCTCATAGAGCACGACATGAGCCTGGTAATGGGAATATGCGAGGGCATATGCGTATTAAATTACGGCAAGGTCATAGCGAAGGGCACGCCGGATGAGATAAAGTCAAATCCCGCCGTCATAGAGGCATATCTCGGAAAGAAAGGGGAATAAACCATGCTGAAAGTCGACGACATACACGTTTATTACGGACAGATACACGCCATAAAGGGAGTTTCCTTTGAGGTAAATCAGGGCGAGATAGTCGCGCTCATAGGCGCGAACGGCGCGGGCAAATCCACCATATTAAAGACGGTCTCCGGACTTATGCATCCGCATACGGGCAGCATATCCTTCTGCGACAAGGACATAACGCACGTCCCCGCGAACAAGCTGGTCTATCAGGGACTTTCGCACGTCCCGGAGGGCAGGCATGTGTTCTTACAGATGACCGTTCAGGAGAACCTCGAGATGGGCGCGTTTTCACAAAAGCGCGTTTCGGATGAGGATCTTCAGATAGTTTACGACAACTTCCCCCGCCTAAAGGAGCGCAGAAAGCAGATCGCAGGGACGCTCTCCGGCGGCGAGCAGCAGATGCTCGCGATGGGCAGGGCGATGATGAGCCATCCCAAGCTGATAATGTTAGACGAGCCTTCTATGGGCCTCGCTCCCATATTGGTAGACCAGATCTTTGAGATAATCGCGAACCTGCACTCCACGGGAGTCACGGTATTCTTAGTCGAGCAGAACGCGACAAAGGCCCTCGCGATAGCGGACAGGGCGTACGTCCTCGAGACGGGCCGCATAACGCTTTCCGGCACGGGCGCGGAGCTGATGGCGAGCGAGAAGATAAAGCAGGCTTACCTCGGCGGCTAATCAGACTGCCAAAAATACCCGCCCTTCCGCCTTCGTCGCAGCAAGCGATATTGTCATGCAGCCGCATAAACGCGACTGCAAAGACTAATAACGCTACTGCTCCTCTATCCCCAAAAAGCTCGCTTACGCTACCACTTTTTCGGGAACCCAATTTCGACTCGGATCAATCGACGTACTTAAGTACTTCTTACGCGCCTCGCTTGAAAAATGACGAAAAATCGGGCGTTTTTAGACAGCCTGAATGATCTTGAAAAGATAGAGACTGTCTAAAAAAACCACGCAATGACATAACACCACTTTTACCGGCATCACTCGATGTCGGTTTTTTAGTGGGGTAATATAGGAACAAGTGTTTTTTAATCGGCTTAGTGCTTTAGACGGGGCGGGCTTAGTTTTTGCGGCCGAAGGCCGCAAAAACCTGCGCCGCGCGTGAACGTATGGGATGAAATCCTCTGGGCGTTAGCGTACAAACACACCAGCTCAAAGCCCAAACTATTTACACAAACTAAAGCATACGGTCTGTAAAACTGCCGCGAAGAGCAGTTTTAAGACCGTCTCGTCGCAGCAAGCGTAATTGACATGAGGCCGCGTAAACGCGACCTCATTGTCTAATAACGCTGCTGCTCCTCTTTCCAAAAAAAGCACGCTTACGCTACCACTTTTTTTGGAGCCATGTTGCGACTCACCTCAATCGACGTACTAAAGTTAAAGTACGCCTCATTCGGTTCGCTTGGAAAGTGACGACAAATCGGCTTGTTCTTGCGGGGTTTTTGTATTAGACTTGCTGATAAAAATTGGATTAATCCGGGAACTAAGCCAAAGATAAACAGGAAAAAGTTGATTGCCTGTCTTTATTTATATATCCGCTCTTTTAAACTCAAGCGCACAAGCTTTAAAGCCTGTGCGCTTAATTACTTCTATTTATCGTTGTGAAAAAGGCGCAGGCGGCGGCTGCCTATGGTGTCCGCGACCTCGCTTACGGATAAAAATGCGTCCGGGTCTGCGGCGAGTACGAGCTCCTTTATGGCGTTTATCTCAAAGCGATTCGCGACGCAGTATATGAACAGCTTATCCTTGCCCGAATACGCGCCGAACGCGTTCATCACAGTCACGCCGCGCTTTAATGCGGCGGAGAGCTGCTCGGGAATGTCGCAGCCGCTCTTGCAGACTATGTGGACGGCCTTTGCGCGGTCAAAGCCCTCCACGACGTAATCAATGGTCTTTATCGCCACGGCATACGCGAGGACGGAATAGAGCGGTATCTGCCAGCTTTTGAAGATGAGCGCCGCGCAGGAATAGAGAATTACATTATATATCATCACGAACGTGCCCACGCTTATGCCCAGCTTTTTTGAAAACAGCACCGCCATGACGTCTATTCCGTCTATCGCGCCGCCGAAGCGTATCACGAGGCCGCTGCCCACGCCGGAGAGTATCCCGCCGAATATTGCGGATAAAAGCAGGTCGTTTCCCGTAAAGGGCGAGCCGGCCGTAAAGTCGATGGGCAAAATGTTTCTGAATAAAAGGGAAAACAGCGAGTATATGCCTATCGCATAGAGCGAGTATATGACGAAGCCCGCGCCCATGCGCCGCCATCCCAATATGTAAAACGGGACGTTGAGTATTATGAGAAACATACTTAAAACGAGATAGGGAGGGGTTATCATGTCGAATAGAAACGCCGTGCCCGATATGCCGCTGTCAAACAGGCTGACCGGCGCCAAAAACAGGGTCACGCCCACGGCGTTTATTATGCCGGCGAGGGTGAGCAGGGCGAAATTCATAGGGCGTAGGGAGAGCTTCTTCATATATGGGTGTTTCCTTTCGGGGGCCGCAGGGGCATTTTTGTAATTATATCATATTAGATATATACAGTGGGGAATATTACACGCCAAAGAGGGAAAAAACGTGCATAAATTTTTCAAAAAGTGTAAAAAATCACCAAAAATAAAAAATAGCCGAAAAATTGGCAGAGAAACGTTGACAGAGGGGCTTGACTATGCTAATATTATAAATTGCATTAACCTTGATAATATGCCCAATCAGCGTCAAAATCAAGTTGATGCACCGGACAGATACAGTGTAGCGGCTTTTTGGCGATTTGTCAAGCCCGATGCGCTGTGAAAAAGAACGTTTCAATACATAAGTTTATTATAAATAGGAGTGATTCAAAGTATGGTGCATGAAGTAAGAGCCGGAAAAACCGTGCGAATGAGTTTCTCGAGCATTAAGGAAGCGCTTGAGATACCCAACCTCATCGAGGTGCAAAAGGACTCCTTCAGACGCTTTATGGAGACGGGCTTCCGTGAGGTTTTAGACGATATTTCGCCTATCACGGACCGTTCCGAAAACCTCGTTTTGGACTTTGTCGATTATTATATCGCAGATGAGCCCAAATACGACGTTGAAGAGTGTAAGGAGAGGGACGTCAACTATGCCGCGCCGCTCAAGGTGAAGGTCCGCCTTCAGAACAAGGAGACGGGCGAGATAAAGACCTCTGAAGTCTTCATGGGCGATTTCCCCCTTATGACGGACAAGGGAACGTTTATCATAAACGGCGCAGAGAGAGTCATCGTTTCTCAGCTCGTAAGGTCGCCCGGCGTGTACTTTGACACATCAAAGGATAAGACGGGCAAGGATCTCTTCACGTCTCAGGTCATCCCCAACAGGGGCGCATGGCTGGAGTATGAGGTGGATTCAAACGACTGCATGTGGGTCAGAGTGGACAGGCAGAGAAAGCTGCCCCTGACCGTGCTTTTGCGTGCGATGGGACTGGGCGAAAACAGCCAGATCATCGACTATTTCGGAAACGACCCGTATTTCGAGGCGACTTTTAAAAAGGACACCGCAAATTCACAGGATAAGGGCCTTATCGAGATATATAAGCGCCTGCGTCCGGGCGAGCCCGAGGCGGTCGAGAACGCGAGGATGTTGATAGACTCCCTCTTCTTTGACCCGAAGAGGTATGACCTCGCGCGCGTTGGCAGATATAAATTCAACTTCAAGCTCTCCCTCGCGAGGAGGATCACGGGCAAGGTCGCCGCGGAGGACATCTTCTCCGAGGAGACGGGCGAGGTCTTTGCGTCCGCGGGAGACGTCATCGACGAGACGACCGCGTGGGCTATCCAGAATGCGGGCATAAACGCAGTTTACGTTAAGGTCGCAGACGATGCGAGCTTTAAGGTGATAGGCAACCACTTTGTGGACGCTAAGGGCTATCTTCCCTTTGATCCGCTCGAGGCGGGCGTGAACGAGATGGTCTATTATCCCGCTTTAAGGGAGCTTTTAGACAACTTTGAGGGTGACGAGGACGCCTTAAAGGCGATGGTCAAGGCGAAGCTGCATGACCTCATCCCCAAGCACATAATCGAGGACGATATGTTCGCTTCCGTATCCAGCTTCATGGGCTTGCAGTACGGCATCGGCTACACGGACGATATCGACCATTTAGGCAACAGAAGAATAAGAGCGGTGGGCGAGCTTTTACAGAACCAGCTGCGCGTGGGACTTACGCGCCTTGAAAGGTCCGTTAAGGAGAGAATGTCCATCCAGGATATGGACGGCATAACCCCCGCAAACCTCATAAACATCCGCCCCGTCACCGCGGCGGTCAAGGAGTTCTTTGGATCCTCCCAGCTTTCGCAGTTCATGGATCAGGCGAACCCGCTGGCGGAGCTCACTCACAAGAGACGTCTTTCTGCACTCGGACCGGGCGGCTTAAACAGAGAGAGAGCATCCTTCGAGGTCAGAGACGTTCATCACTCCCATTACGGCAGAATGTGCCCCATCGAGTCGCCTGAAGGCCCGAACATCGGTCTTATCGGCTCACTGTCCACATATGCGAGAGTCAATGAATACGGCTTTATAGAGACGCCATACCGCGTCATGGACAAGGCGAACGGACAGTGGACGGGCGAGGTCAGGTACATGACCGCCGAGGAAGAGGATAAATACACCATCGCGCAGGCGAACGAGCCTTTGGACGATGAAAACCGCCTCACCAACACGCGTATAACCTGCCGTCAGAAGGATAAGTTTGTGGAAGTCAGCCCGGATAGGGTCGACCTCATGGACGTATCGCCCCGTCAGCTCGTATCCATAGCCACGGGCATGATACCCTTCCTTGAAAACGACGACGCAAACCGCGCGCTCATGGGCTCAAACATGCAGAGACAGGCTGTTCCGCTGCTCATCCCCGAGGCGCCTATCGTAGGCACGGGCATAGAATACAAGGCGGCATATGACTCCGGCGTGCTCGTGATAGCAAAGCAGAGCGGCGTCGCAAAGTCCGTCGCATCAAACCGCATCGTCATTACGGACGACGAGGGCGTGGATCACGAATACAGGCTCATCAAATACTCGCGCTCCAATCAGGGCACGTGCATAAACCAGCTCCCCATCATAAAGACGGGCGAGAGGATAGAAAAGGGTCAGGTCATAGCGGACGGCCCCTCCACGGAAAACGGCGAGATCGCTTTAGGCAGAAACCTCTTAGTAGGCTTCATGACCTGGGAGGGTTATAACTACGAGGACGCAGTCCTGCTTTCTCAGAGGCTCGTCAAGGACGACGTACTGACCTCCATACATATTGAAGAGTTCGAGTGCCAGGCGAGGGATACCAAGCTGGGCGCGGAGGAGATAACGAGAGACATCCCCAACATGGGCGAAGAGGCGCTTAAGGACTTAGACGCGACGGGCATCGTGCGCATCGGCGCTGAGGTCAAGAGCGGCGACGTCCTCGTAGGCAAGGTCACCCCCAAGGGCGAGACCGAGCTCACCGCAGAGGAGAGATTGCTGCGCGCGATATTCGGCGAAAAGGCGAGAGAGGTAAGAGACTCCTCGTTAAGAGTTCCGCACGGCGCGGGCGGCATAATCGTAGACGTCAAGATCTTCACGAGAGAGGATAAGGACGAGTTATCCGCGGGCGTAAACAAGCTCGTCAGAGTATACATCGCACAGAAGAGAAAGATCTCCGTGGGCGATAAGATGGCGGGACGTCACGGCAACAAGGGCGTTATTTCAAGGATACTCCCCGTTGAGGATATGCCCTTCCTTCCGGACGGCACACCGCTCGATATAGTGCTAAATCCCCTGGGCGTACCTTCCCGAATGAACATCGGACAGGTGCTGGAGGTCCATCTCGGCATGGCGGCCAAGCTGCACGGATGGCACGTCGCGACCCCCGTTTTCGACGGCGCGACGGAGGAAGATATCGAAAAATTGCTCTATGAGAGCCACGCGCAGGAGAACGAGCGCCGCATGATAGAGGATATGAACATCTCCCCCGAGCTGGCAAAGACCGTCATAGAGACGGGCGCGGTCACGGACGAGATAGCGGCGAAATTAAAGCAGGAGCAGCCGGATAAGGAGCAGCTCCCCGCAGATATTGCAAGGATGCTGCATGAGGCGAGAGACGGCAAGACCGTGCTCTATGACGGACGCTCGGGCGAGCCGTTTGACAACAGGGTCACCGTCGGCTACATGTACATGTTAAAGCTGCATCACCTCGTTGACGATAAGATCCACGCGCGTTCCACCGGCCCCTACTCGCTCGTAACACAGCAGCCCTTAGGCGGCAAGGCGCAGTTCGGCGGTCAGCGTTTCGGCGAGATGGAAGTTTGGGCGCTCGAGGCATACGGCGCGGCGAACACGTTGCAGGAGATACTTACCGTAAAATCGGACGACGTCGTGGGACGTGTAAAGACCTTTGAATCCATAGTCAAGGGTGAGAACATCCCCGAGCCGGGCGTTCCCGAATCCTTCAAGGTACTCATAAAGGAGATGCAGTCCCTCTGCTTAGACGTAAAGGTGCTGGGCGAGAACAACGAGGAGATCGAGCTCAAGGAGTTTGAGGACGACACCACGCCCGAGATCGACGTCAACATCGAGGGCAAGGAGGACACCGCGGACGTCGGAAACTTTGACGAATTCGACGTAGAGGGTGGCGAGAGCGACGACGATATAAACATCGATTCCGACCTCGACGATCTCGGCGGAATAGACGATATGGACGGCATATCGGACGGCTTCTCCATAACACAGCTCGATGAGGACGACTTCGGCGGAATAGGCGACGACATCCTTTCGGACATTGATACGGATATAGACGGCGATTTCTGATATCGCCAAAACGGTTGAACGAGAACTCATTTTTCAGGAAGGAGAGGGGTTACATTGGGAGAACTCAATACTTTCGATTCTATACAGATAGGTCTTGCATCGCCTGAGAAGATCAGGGAATGGTCACACGGCGAGGTAACAAAGCCCGAGACGATAAACTACCGCACCACCAAGCCCGAAAAGGACGGCCTTTTCTGCGAGCGCATTTTCGGACCCACTAAGGACTGGGAGTGCCACTGCGGCAGATATAAGAGAATAAAGCACAAGGGCATAGTGTGTGATAAGTGCGGCGTGGAGGTCACGCGCGCAAAGGTTCGCCGCGAGAGGATGGGCCACATCGAGCTGGCCGCGCCCGTTTCGCACGTATGGTACTTCAAGGGCACGCCCTCGAGGATGGGTCTGCTTTTGGATATGTCCCCGCGCGCGCTGGAGAAGGTGCTGTATTTCGCGAGCTTTATAGTTACCGATCCGGGCGACACGGCGCTTACATATAAGCAGCTCTTAACGGACAGAGAGTTAAGGGAAAATCAGGCGAAATACGGAGAGGACGCATTCAAGGCGGGCATGGGCGCAGAGGCAGTCAAAAAGCTCTTAGCGGATGTCGACCTCGAGGCGCAGGCGGATGAATTAAAGCACGAGCTCGAAAAGAGCACGGGTCAGAAGCGCGTCCGCGCGATAAAGAGACTGGAGGTCATAGAGGCCTTCAGAAAGAGCGGCAACAAGCCGGAGTGGATGATATTGGACGCAGTTCCGGTTATTCCGCCGGAGATCCGCCCCATGGTTCCGCTGGACGGCGGAAGATACGCGACCTCCGACTTAAACGACCTCTACAGGAGAGTCATAAACAGAAACAACAGATTAAAGAGACTGCTCGCGTTAAACGCGCCTGACATCATCGTTAGAAACGAAAAGAGGATGCTTCAGGAGGCCGTCGATGCGCTCATCGATAACGGCAAGAAGGGCAGACCTGTCACCGGCGCGGGCAACAGGGCGCTAAAGTCGCTTTCCGACATGCTGCGCGGAAAGCAGGGACGCTTCCGTCAGAACCTGCTCGGAAAGCGTGTCGACTATTCCGGACGTTCCGTTATAGTCGTCGGCCCCGACCTCAAGATGACGCAGTGCGGCCTGCCTAAGGAGATGGCGCTTGAGCTGTTCAAGCCCTTCGTCATGAAGAAGCTGGTCGAGGATAAATATGCGCACAACATCAAGAGCGCAAAGAGGATGGTCGAAAAGATACAGCCCCAGGTTTGGGACGTATTAGAGGATGTAATCAAGGGTCATCCGGTAATGCTCAACCGCGCACCAACGCTCCACAGACTGGGCATCCAGGCGTTCGAGCCTACGCTCGTCGAGGGCAGAGCTATAAAGCTGCATCCGCTCGTCTGTACCGCATTTAACGCGGACTTTGACGGCGACCAGATGGCGGTACACGTTCCGCTGTCCGTCGAGGCGCAGTCCGAGGCGAGATATCTCATGCTTGCGGCGAACAACATCTTAAAGCCGCAGGACGGAAAGCCGGTCGCGTCGCCTACGCAGGATATGGTCATCGGTTCATACTACTTAACCATATTAAAGCCGGGCGCAAAGGGCGAGGGCTGCTATTTCTCCAGTCCGGAGGAGGCGCTGGTCGCATATGAGACGGGCAACATCGAGATTCAGGCGCTCGTCAACGTGCGTGTGACGAGAGAGGTAAACGGCGTGATGAAGACGGGCATCATAAAGACCACGCCCGGAAGAATAATCTTCAACCGCGCTATCCCTCAGAATTTGGGTTATCTCGACCGCTCCATTCCGGAAAACGAGCTTCAGTATGAGGTAAACGAGCTGGTCGGCAAGAAGCAGTTAGGCAAGATCGTCGACGTGTGCTTCAATAAGCTGGGCGCATCAAAGACCTCCGTCGTGCTGGACGCTATAAAGGCGCAGGGCTTCCACTACTCCACGGGCGCGGTCACCGTATCCGTTTCGGATATCATCGTACCGCCCATGAAGAAAAAGTACCTTGCGGACGCGAACGAGAAGGTTCTCTTCATAGAGAAGAAATATAGAAGAGGACTTTTGACGGATAAGCAGAGAAGAGAAGAGACCATAAAGGTATGGCAGGCCACCACCGACCTCGTAACGGGAGCGCTGGAGGCCGACCTCGACGAGTTCAACCCCATCAACATGATGGCACGTTCGGGCGCAAGAGGTTCCATAAACCAGATAAGACAGTTAGCAGGCATGAGAGGACTTATGGCTGACCCCTCCGGTGAGATCATCGAGGTCCCCATAAGATCGAACTTCAGAGAGGGCCTTTCCGTTCTCGAGTTCTTCATCTCATCGCACGGCGCAAGAAAGGGTCTTGCGGATACCGCACTCAGAACGGCGGACTCCGGATACCTAACGCGCCGTCTCGTCGACGTTTCGCATAACGTCATCATAAGAGAGATAGACTGCTTTGCCGATCTCGGCGAGGAGATCCAGGGCATCTATGTCGAGGATATAAAGAGCGGAAACAGCGTTATCGAGCCCTTAAAGGACAGAGTACGCGGAAGAGTCGCGGCGGAGGACGTTTTCGACCCGGAGACGGGCGAGCTCATCGTCGCGAAAAACGAGACCATCACGAGGGAGCTTGCGGAGGTCATCGGAAAGAGCACGCTCGAGCGCGTGAAGATAAGAAGCGGACTCACCTGTAAGAGTGAAAACGGCGTTTGCGCGAAGTGCTACGGCACGAACATGGCGAGCGGACGTCAGGTCGAGATCGGCGAGGCTGTCGGCGTAATTGCGGCGCAGTCCATCGGCGAGCCCGGTACACAGCTCACGATGAGAACGTTCCACACGGGCGGCGTCGCGGGCGACGATATCACGCAGGGTCTTCCCAGAGTCGAGGAGCTTTTCGAGGCGAGAAAGCCCAAGGGCCAGGCGACCATTTCCGAGATAGCCGGAACGGTCTCCATAGACGACTCCAAGAAGAAGAGAGAGATAACCGTAATCCCGACGGTGGGCGAGGCAAAGACGTATGCGATAGCGTACTCCGCGACGCTCAAGGTCAAGGACGGCGACGTCATCGAGGCGGGCGACCCGCTCACGAGCGGACCTATCGCACCGGCGGATATCTTAAAAATAAAGGGCGTAAAGGGCGTTCAGGACTATCTCTTAAGAGAGGTTCAGGCGGTTTACCGCTTACAGGGCGTTGAGATCGCGGATAAGCACCTTGAGATAATCATTCGTCAGATGCTCAAGAAGTGTAAGATAGACGACGCGGGCGACACGAACATGCTTACGGGCGAGATGGTAGACATCTACAAGTTTGAAAACGAGAACGCGAGAGTGGAGAAAGAGGGTCTGCGCCCCGCAGTCGCTTCAAGAGTGCTGCTGGGTATAACCAAGGCGTCGCTCTCCACGGAGTCCTTCCTCTCCGCGGCATCCTTCCAGGAGACCACAAAGGTCTTGACGGATGCGGCGATAAAGGGCAAGGTCGATCCGCTGGTCGGTCTGAAAGAGAACATTATTATAGGTAAGCTCATCCCCGCAGGAACGGGCATGAAGTGCTATAAGAACGTCGAGGCGGTCAAGGTGGGCGCTTCGGTGGAAGAAGAGAAGGCGGATGAACAGGTAAGCGAGCCGGAGCAGCCCGATGTTGAGGCGGCCGCGGCGGACGAGCCGGAGGCATCCGAGGAATAAGAAAGAGAAGTAAGGCAAAGGAGGAAGGAATATGGGAAACTGTCCTATACAGGATCGAGAGCTTTGTAAATTTTTAGGCAGCGAGGGCTGTGAAAAATGCGGCATTAATCAATTGGGTAGAAAGCAGGACCCGGTGGCATACGCCGACACGTGGGACGTCACCCTTTCCCTTATTCCCGACGACATCGACGAGGTGCATACGACGGAGGAATGCTGCTTCTGCAAGGGCAAAAAGAACGCAAAGGCGGGCTATGAGATGCTCTGCCTAAAGCACAAGGAGCCCGTACACATGAAGGGCATATTCTTCGGCTTCGGGATGAAGGTCCCGGGGGAAGTCGGCTCGATAGTCGATATTCCCATAGCGGTCTGTCAAAAGTGCCGCCGCAGGCTGGCGATGGATAAATACGTGACGTACATATCCACCGCAGCGGGCGCGCTTTTGGCGATAATCGCTCTGTTGATACCGGGTGTGGAAAAGGCGCTTGCCGCAGTTAGCTGGGTTCTTCCGATAGCGTTGCTCATAGTGTTGACCGGCGCGGGCTACGGCATAGGACGGCTCATAAAGAGCAGCATCAGGAAAAAGGCCGCAGACGAGACGATATTAGACCCGCTCGAGGTAAAGCAGATATCGAGAATGGTGCTATTAGGCTGGTCGCCTATGCAGGTGAACAAGCGTGGCGAGGTGTCCGTGAACTTTAAAAAGGACAAGCTGCGCAGCAACATGATGTATAAATCGCAGGATAATTTGAAAAACGAGGAATAACCCGTTGACAAGCGGCTTGCGGTTTGCTAAAATACAATAGTATGCGTGAGTGATCTCCGCATGAATATTTGTGCGCCTTTCGCTATATGCTGAATGCGGCGGCGCAGGTATATAAAACGATCCCCAAAGGGTTGCAGAGGGATATTTAGATATACACTAATATTTTAAATTTTTCAGGAGGATGAGAGCTGTTATGCCTACAATTAATCAGCTTGTCAGAAAAGGTAGAAAGTCTATCGAATATAAGTCCAACTCGCCTATCTTAAAGCAGTGCCCCCAGAAGAGAGGCGTCTGCACGGCCGTCAGGACTATGACCCCCAAAAAGCCGAACTCTGCACTCAGAAAGATAGCAAGAGTCCGTCTTGTTAACGGAATGGAAGGTACAGCATACATTCCGGGTATCGGTCACAATCTTCAGGAGCACTCCGTCGTTCTCATCAGAGGCGGCAGAGTTAAGGATCTCCCCGGTGTTAGATATCACATCATCCGCGGAGCTTTAGACGCAGCAGGCGTCGCAAACAGGATGCAGTCCCGTTCGCTCTATGGCGCGAAGAGACCTAAGTCCGCAAAGAAGAAGTAATTTAGGAGGATCGAGTTATGCCCAGACGTGGAGGAGTTCCCAAGAGAGAAGTTATCGCAGATCCCATATACAACAGCGTTGTCGTCACCAAGCTCATCAACCAGATCATGATCGACGGCAAGAGGGGCACTGCGCAGAGAATAATGTATGATGCCATGGACATCATAAAGGAAAAGACCGGCAAGGAGCCTATGGAAGTATTCAACCAGGCGATGGAGAACATCATGCCTGTGCTTGAGGTCAAGGCGAGAAGAGTCGGCGGCGCGACCTATCAGGTTCCGATCGAAGTTCGCCCCGCGAGACGTCAGACCTTAGCTATCCGCTGGCTTGCTGCGTTTTCCTTCAAGAGATCCGAAAAGACCATGCGTGAGAGGCTCGCAGGCGAGCTCATGGACGCGGCTAACGGTCTCGGCGCATGCGTAAAGAAGAAGGACGAAATGCATAAGATGGCAGAGGCGAACAAGGCGTTTGCTCACTATCGTTGGTAATCATTTCGCAGATTTGTTTTTTGTGCAATGTGGCTGCCTCACAGCGTTTTTCGCTATGCGGCAGCCTGTTGTGCGTTTTGGATATGAGTGTTTGTGTGACAAAAACACATTAATTTGCATAATAAGAGTTTTAAGTTTAAAAGATGAAAGGAGTAAGTAGTGGCTAAGGTATTTCCGTTAGACAAGATAAGAAACATCGGAATAATGGCGCATATCGACGCAGGTAAGACCACGACGACGGAGAGAATACTCTTCTACACCGGTAAGACCTACAAGATCGGCGAGACTCACGACGGCGACGCGACCATGGACTACATGGTACAGGAGCAGGAGAGAGGTATCACCATAACCTCCGCGGCGACCACCGCAGAGTGGAAGGAATGCAGAATAAACATCATCGACACTCCCGGACACGTTGACTTCACGGTAGAGGTCGAGCGTTCCCTGAGAGTTTTGGACGGCGCGGTCGCGGTATTCTGCGCAAAGGGCGGCGTTGAGCCTCAGTCTGAAACCGTTTGGAGACAGGCGGAGACCTACGGCGTACCCAGACTCGCATACATAAACAAAATGGATATCATGGGCGCGGATTTCTATAACGTCGTTTCCATGATGCAGGAGAGATTAAACGCGAACACCGTATGCCTCCAGCTGCCCATCGGCGCGGAGGATTCGTTCATCGGCATCGTCGACCTCATCGACATGAACGCGATACTCTATGATACGGACGATAAGACGGGCGCGCACTTCGACGTCGTTGACATTCCCGACGACATGAAGGAGCTTGCCGCAGAATACAGAGAGAAGCTCATGGACGCAGTAGCCGACCTCGACGAGGAGCTCATGGAGAAGATCCTCATGGAGGAGGAGCTCACGCATGACGAGATCATCCGCGCTTTAAGAAAGGGCACCATCGCAAACGAGATAGTCCCCGTATGCTGCGGAACTTCTTACAGGAACAAGGGCGTTCAGCCCATGCTCGACCTCGTAGTCGACCTCATGCCCTCTCCGCTCGACATACCCGCTATAAAGGGAACGTGGCATGACGAGGAGCAGGAAAGACACGCGGACGTTGACGGTCCGTTTGCGGCATTGGCGTTCAAGATCGTCTCCGACCCGTTCGTTGGAAAGCTCGCATTCATAAGAGTATATTCCGGTTCCATAACCTCCGGCTCATATGTATATAACTCCACCAAGGACAAGCGCGAGAGAATGGGCCGTATAATGAAGATGCACGCTAACCATCGTGAAGAGGTGGAAGAGGTTCATGCAGGCGATATCGCCGCGGTAGTCGGCTGTAAGGACGTCGGCACGGGCGACACGCTCTGTGATGAAAAGAACCCCATCGTGCTCGAGTCCATGGTATTCCCCGAGCCGGTCATAAAGGTCGCGATCGAGCCTAAGACCAAGGCGGGTCAGGAAAAGATGGGCATCGCGCTCATGAAGCTGGCTGAAGAGGACCCCACCTTCAAGACCTATACGGACGAGGAGACGGGCCAGACCATCATCGCGGGCATGGGCGAGCTGCATCTTGAAATAATCGTAGACAGACTTTTAAGAGAGTTCAAGGTAGAAGCGACCGTCGGCAAGCCGCAGGTCGCATACAGAGAGGCCATCACCAAGGCCGTCGACGCGGAAGGCAAGTTCGTTCGTCAGTCCGGCGGTAAAGGTCAGTACGGTCACTGTAAGATCCACATGGAGCCCCTCGAGCCGGGCACCGGCTACATCTTCGAGAACAAGATCGTGGGCGGCGCTATCCCCAAGGAGTACATCCCATGCATCGATCAGGGTATCCAGGAGGCTGCAAAGAGCGGCATAGTGGGCGGCTACGAAGTGCTTGACTTCAAGGTCACGCTGGTTGACGGTTCTTATCACGAGGTCGACTCCTCCGAAATGGCGTTCAAGATCGCCGGTTCGATGGCGTTCAAGGACGGTATGCAGAAGGCGTCTCCCGTGCTCTTAGAGCCCGTCATGAAGGTTCAGGTAATCGTCCCCGACGACTACCTCGGCGATGTTATCGGCAACGTAAACTCGAGAAGAGGCAGAATAGAGGGTACGGAGATGAGAAAGGGCGCGACCGCTGTAAACGCGATGATTCCCCTTTCCGAGATGTTCGGTTATGCGACCGACCTGCGCTCACGCACGCAGGGCAGAGGCAACTACTCCATGGAGTTCGACCATTACGAGCAGGTGCCTAACAGCATCGCCGAGAAGGTAATTGGCAAGAAATAAACCATAACATACAAACGCAATTAAAAAGGAGAAAACAAAATGGCAAAGCAGGTTTATAACAGAACAAAGCCGCATGTAAACATCGGCACGATTGGCCACG
>CAKROK010000034.1 GCA_934373295.1 uncultured Christensenellaceae bacterium
AGGGCTCCCGAAAAGGTGGTAGCGACAGTGAGCCGTCGCGAGGGCGTTTACAACTGAGCAGGCGAACCGAGCGTGCCTTTTTGGGATGTAAGGAGCAGCAGCGTTATTAGACAATGAGGTCGCGTTCACGCGGCCTCATGTCAATTACGCTTGCTGCGACTATGGTTGCTTTGCTAACGCAAAGCTCCATTATATGTGCGCGCGGCGGGCTTAGTTTTTGCGGCCGAAGGCCGCAAAAACCTGCGCCGCGTCTATTCGGCAAGCTCGCTTTATAATCGTAGGGGCAAGGCGAAAGACTTGCGTATAAAAAAATCTCTTTTGGCGGTTTGCCGCGCCAAAAGAGATACCTTATTATCAATTTAAGTTTAGCCTCTAACCGCATTTCCCTCAAGCCGCCTGACGATACTCCCCCATCTTGTAAACTCAATGTAAACACCCTCCCCCCGCGGCTCTTTTTACTTGACAACAGCGCCCTCTGATTGTAAGATTTATGTAAAGCTATAATTGTAGAAAATTTGGGAATTTTATATATTAGATGATAAAAAGATTGATTTTACACATCGGCAAGGGGCTGCTCGGCGCGATATTTTTCTTTATGAAGCTCGCTCCGCAGGACTCCGATCGAATAGTTTTTTTAAGCAGAGAGAGCGACCGCCCGAGCGTGGACTTCACTTTGCTGGAGGAACAGCTCAAAAAGGACATGCCTAACGCAAAAATCGTCATGCTCACGCGGCGCTTTGCCACGGACGAGGGCGGAAAAATTGGCGCGGCGCTTTCCTATGGAATGTATATGCTAAAGCAGATGCACCACGTCGCACGTGCGCGCGCGGTCATTTTAGATACGTATAACCCCGCCGTCAGCCTGTTTAAACAGCGCAAGAGCCTGCTCGTGATGCAGCTTTGGCACGCCATGGGCAACATGAAGCGGTTTGGCTACGCGCTTTTGGATAAGGGCGAGGGCTCGGGCGCGGATGTCGCGCGCATAATGCGTATGCACAAGGGCTATGACTACATCCTCATATCCTCAAAGAGCTTTATAGACGACTATTCCGCGGGGTTCGGGCTGTCGGAGGATGAGCGAACTAAAATAATCGAGCTGCCCCTGCCCAAGGCGGATCTATTGACAGACGCGGATCATGCCGCACATGCGCGCGAGGCATTTCTAAAATCGCATGGGCTTTTGAACGGCAAGAAGAAGATACTATACTGTCCCACGTTCAGGAAGGAAAATGACCGCACGGCGGACGCGGTCTCGGCACTCTCCCACGCGGCGGACCTTTCAAAATACGATATAATAGTAAAGCTGCATCCGTTGAGCAGAGTGGACGATTTGCCAAACGGCGTGACCGCGGTCGGCGGCAGCGCATTTGATGCCATATTCGCGGCGGATTATGTGATAAGCGACTATTCTACTATTATATATGAAGCCGGGCTTGCGGGTAAGCCGCTTTTGTGCTATTCTTATGACTTTGAAAGCTATGAGCAGGTGCGCGAGCTGAATTTCGACATAGCCGCCGAGTTCCCCGGGCCTTTTTCGAGCGACGCGGGGGAGATAATGCGCGCGATTGAAAACGACGATTTCGACATGGCGCGTCAACGGGAATTTATCGAGAGGAACGTGCATATGCCCACGGGCATGAGCTGTACGCAGGCACTCTCAAGGTTTATCATAGACCATCTCAAATAATACGGAGGATTTTTATGAATTACGCAGTAGTTTTCGCGGGCGGCATAGGCAGCAGGATGCAATCCCAAAGCGGCGTGCCCAAGCAGTTTTTAAAGCTCCACGGCAAGACGATAATCGAATATACCCTTGAGCACTTTGAAAACTGCGTTGACGTGGACGCGGTCGCGGTCGCGATAGTCGCGGATCATCTCGACTATATGCGCCGCATAGTCAAAAAGGCGGGGTTTGAAAAGGTGAAGTGGGTAGTCCCGGGCGGCGCGTCCGGACAGGAATCCATCTTCCATGGACTTCGCGCGATTTACGAGGGCACGGAGCACGACGCAAACGACACCGTACTCATCCACGACGGCGTGCGCCCACTTATCGAGCCCGCGCTGCTTTCTTCCGCGATAGAGTGCGTGAAGAAGAACGGCAGCGCCGTCACCATCGTCCCCGCGATTGAGACGATAATAACCGTGGACGAAAACGGCATGATAAAGGAGACCATGGACAGGAGCGAATGCCGCATGGCGCGCGCGCCCCAGGGCTACTTCTTAGAGGAGCTTTACGCTATGCACGAGCAGGCGAGGGCCGAGGGCAAGGCGCATATATACATCGATTCCGCCTCCATGATGCTCGCGAACGGCAAAAAGCTGTATACGATAGAGGGCAAGAGCGAAAACATCAAGATAACTACGCCCTTTGACTTCTACGCATTTAAATCCATATTGGACGCAAAGGAAAATCAGCAGGTTTGGGGGATATGAGCATGAACAAGGTTCTTCTTCGTGATTTTGAGGAATTTACGCAAAAGCTGGACCGCAGCGCGCTTTTAAACAGGAGCATATTCATAACGGGCGCGACGGGGCTTATCGGCTCGTTTATAGCGCGCGCACTTTGCCATGCCAACAAAAAGCTGTCCTTAGGCATGACGCTGTATGCGCTCGTGAGGGATGAAAATAAGGCGGCAGATGTTCTTGATGAAGCCGCCGAGGGCGTTAATATCGTAAAGGGCGACATATCCGCGCCCCTCGATCTTGACTTCCCCATCGACTATATAATCCACTGCGCCGCCGTCACCAACTCAAAGCAGATGGTCACGCACCCCGCGCTCACCATAAAGACGAGCGTGGACGGCACGACAAATATACTCGAGCTTGCGCGAAAAAAGCATGTTTCCGGCATGGTATATCTCTCCTCGATGGAGGTTTACGGCGCGGTATCGGGAGATGAACGCACGGACGAGACGGGCTACGGCTACGTAGACTGCCTAAAGGTCAGGAGCTGTTACCCCGAATCTAAGCGCATGGCGGAATGCCTTTGCGCGGCGTATTTTTACGAATACGGCGTACCCGTCAAGATCGCGCGTCTTGCGCAGTGCTTCGGCGCGGGCGTGTTAAAGACCGAGACGAGGGTTTTTTATCAATTCGCAAAGAGCCTGATAGAAAAAAAGGACATAGTTTTGCATACGACGGGTGAATCCGTCGGGAATTACTGCTATCTTGCCGAGGCGGCGCAGGCAATCGTATTTTTGCTCTCAAACGGCCAGCCCGCGCAGGCGTATAACGTCGTGAATGAGGACACGAGCATGGAGATACGGCAGATGGCGCAGCTCATATCGCGCATGAGCGGCGGGGATATCCGCGTGGTGTTCGACATTCCCGAGGACGCGAACAAGTTCGGCTATGCCCCGCCCACCCGCCTTCGCCTTTCCGGTAAAAAGCTGGAGGAGCTGGGCTTTAAGGCGAATATCGGCCTGGAGGAGTGCTTTAACCGAATGATAGAATATATGAGATAATCAGTTTTTTAGGGGGAGTAAATGACGTCAACGGACAAAATGACGCTTTGCGCCGCGATAATTTATGACGGCCAGGGCGAAGAGGAAATCAAAAACAGCATAGACAGCGCCGCATTTGCGGATAGAATAATAATAGGTTACACGAGCGGCACGGGCAAAAAGGAGCTTGAAAGCCACGGTCTTTCCGGCAAGTATGAGATAATAGATTGCCATGCAAAGGATTCCGCTCTGTATCGCGGAAAGGTGCTTAAAAAGCTGCTTGACGCGGTGCGCGAGGATGCGGTGACCTTCCTGCGCGCGGGGGACAGCTTCACGGAGGAGTCGCTTAAAACGCTCGCCGACACGCTCAAAAGCAGCGGCACAAAAGTGATCTTTCCCGCGGTGACGGACAACGCGGCGGACATGAAAAAGCCCAAGCGCAATGCATTTACCGCAAGGCTGGAGCGCTATGCAGTATCCGATAAGGAATGTGACTTCACCCAAGTCAGCTTAAAGGAGCATTGGCAGTGCTTCCCGCGCATGCTTTACGGCGCGGTCATAGACGCGGCGCGCGCGCATGAGATAGACTTCAACGACAAGCTCATGAATGCGGACGCCGAGGCGGATTTTCTAATGCGTGCGGTGCGCTGTGAGCGCGGCTTCGCATACAGCCGTAAATCGAGATTTATAAATACGCATCATTATGAGGAATCTCCGGGCAGGATGAGGGAGATATTCAGCCGCGATTGGTATTTTTCATTTATGGAGGACGACCTCTTCGCGCTGTTTGACAGCTTTAACGGCAAAAAAGTCCCGAGATACATGCAGGCGGCGGCGCTTTACATGCTCTGGACGCGTTTCAGAGTAAACCGCAACGATAAGGACAGGCTGGTCATAACAGGGCAGGACTACGACCGCTTTATAGCCGATGTGCGCAAGATACTGTCATACATCGACGACTACATACTCTTTGACATATCAAAGGCGTTCAAGCTCGAAAAGCAGATGCAGGTTTGGCTATGGCAGTTAAAGCACGATACGGATGCACTGCCCAAGCTGCATATAGAGGAATTTACAAACGAAAAGGGCGAGACGGACCACATGGTAAAGGGCGACGATTTTGACTTTACCCGTCTTTCCTATTTCCGCGTGATGATATCTTTGATAGACTATGTCGACGGCAAGCTGGAGATAGACGGAAGCTACCCGGGATATCTCGAGGGCGTATGCAGGCTGACCGCGTGGTATGCGGGAAAGCGCATTGAGATACGCCCGACAGAGCTATGGTCAAACACGCGCTTTTTCGGCAAGACGTATTTTTCAAAAAGCATGTTCCACATCTCCCTGCCCATAGAAAAGGAGGGCAAGCTGCGCTTTAAGCTGGAGTTTAACAGCAGGAGCGTGTTCGTCAAGCTGCGCTTCGGCGGTCCGCAGTCCAGACTTTCCGAAAAGCTGGGCGGCGGCGGATATTGGCGCTTTGGAAACTACATCGCGACGACGCGCGACTCCATCACCTCCATACAGATAGTCAAGCGCAAGGCGTTCACAGGCATATATCACGAGCTGCGCATGTGGTACGGCATGATGCGTAAGGGCGGAAAGCGCTCCAAACTCGCGATACTCGTGCGCATGTTCTACTGGCTCACGCGCCCGTTCTTCTTTAAGCGCAGGATATGGCTCACGAACGATAAGCTGTATAAGGGCGGCGACTGCGGAGAATACTTCTATCGCTATGCAAAGGACAACAAGGACGGCATAGAGGTATATTATGTTGTAAATAACGACAGCCTCGCGATGAAACAGCTCAAGGCGGAGGGCTTAAAGCCCGTCGCGTGGAAATCCGCACGGCACAGGCTGCTGTTCTTAAACTCCGAGATGATAATGGCGACCCATGCGGGCGTATACTCATACAACAGCTTTGGCGGCATGATGGGCATATACTTCAGAGGGCTTTTCAAGATGCAGACGGCGTGCATACAGCACGGTCTGTCCATACAGGGGCTTGAGCCGTATCAGAACAGGGTAAAGGACAACACCAAGCTGTATTTCTGCGCATCAAAATACGAGATAGAAAACCTGTCCTCCCCGAGCTATGACTATCCGGACAAGAGCGTATTCCACCTCACGGGCATTCCCCGCTTTGACGGACTGCACGACAAGCACAAGAAGCAGATACTCATCACGCCGACCTGGCGGCATTACCTCGCCATGCCCCCCGTGATGGGCTCGACGCGCCCGTATAACCCCGACTTCAAAAAGAGCGCGTATTTCCGCGAGATGGACAAGCTGCTGCACGACGAAAAGGTATTATCCGCCGCGCGCGAAAAGGGCTACAGCATATTATACCTGCTGCACCCGACCTTTACCGCACAGCTAAAGGACTTTGACCTTGCGGGAATAGATGACGTGGTGAGCGTCGTCCCCGCGACGGGCGTGAATTATGAGCAGCTTTTGACGGAGTCCGCGCTCATGGTGACGGATTTCTCGGGCGTGCAGTATGACTTCGCATACCAGAAAAAGCCCATAATATACTTCCATCACAAGGACATTCCCGCGCATTATTCCACCGATTTCTTCAACTATGAGACGATGGGCTTCGGAGAGATTGCGCGGACGAGCGAGCAGATGCGCGACAGCCTCACGCGCTACATATTAAACGACTGTCAGATCGAGCCAAAATACATAGAGCGCGCACAGAGCTTCTTCGCGCACATGGATTTTTCAAACTGCGCGCGCATTTATGCCGATACGCTAAAGTGGGCGAACGCGCACCGCGCCGCGGTAAAGGCGAAAAGAGACAGCTAAACGCGAAAAAACAATAAATAACAATAAAAACGCCGGCGGAAAATTCTTAAAAACCGCCGGCTCCAAAAAGAAAGAAAATAATGAAAAAAATTATAGCACTTGCTTTTATCTACACTTATATTATAACCGTTTAGACGAATTTTAAACACCCCCTAATTGTAAACAAAGTGTAAGCATTTTGAAAATTCATCGGTTTTTCATTGTTTTTGACAAATAAAAAGGAGAACACCTATGCTTAAAAACATACCCATCACCATTTCGCCCGAGCTTTTAAAGCTGTTAAGTCAGATGGGCGACGGCGACGAGCTGCTGCTGTGCGGCGCGAATTACCCCGCGTACGGCATGGGCATAAAAGACGTGATACACGTCCACTGCCCCATCGAAAAGCTGCTTGCGGACATACTCACGCTCATGCCGTTAAGCGACTCGGTCATCCCCGCAACGATGTATTTTGAGGAGGACGAAAACAGTCCCATAGCCGCGGCGTATACTTCCATAATCGCCGCCTCGGACGAAACTGAAAAACTCGACCACATCGACCGCCTCGATAAATATCCCTTCCTAAACCGCGCGGAGAAGGTCTTTTGCGCCGCAATATGCGACGATACCGCCCCGCAGTGTGAGATCATCCTGACAAAGGGACGGGTGGAGCGTGCCTGACGGCATAATTTGCATTTTGGAATAACGAGGGAATTAGCGCACAGGCTGAAAGGTTTGTGCGCTTGATTTTTTTAAGTGCACAACATTTCGAGATAGAACAGGGCTCCCAAAAAGGTGGTAGCGACGGTGAGCCGTCGCGAAGGCGTTTACAACTTAAGCAGGCGAACCGAGTTTTCGGTTGTTTGAAAGCGCCGATTTGTCGTCACTTTTCAAGCGAGGTGAATGAGGCGTACTTTAGTACGTCGATTGAGGTGAGTCGCAGAAAAGGGACGGCAAGGCGGTGCATTTTGGAAGCCTGAGGTTGCTTTGCCCACGCAAAGCTCCATCACAATTTACGCCGATACGCCGTCACGCTCAAGTTAAAAAGCTTCAATTCACACGTCTCTGTGCGGCGCAGGTTTTTGCGCCTTTGGCGCAAAAACTAAGCTCGCGAACGCGAGCTACTTTCAAACGCGAAACGGCGGAAGCCGGTTCGCGCTTGAAAGCTGCGCCGCACGTCATCGGCAAGCTCGCTTTATAATCGGAGGGCAAGACATATGATTTGCGTATAAATCATCGCGTTCGGCGAATAGCCGAGACGAACGCGATACCATATTATAAAAACAACAACCCACGCCGCTCAACTTATCGGCTTATGCAGACATCCGATAAGTCAAACGGTCATGGGCCGCTGCCCTCTAATGCTAAAAGGACGTGAATTTATGAGAATAACTGTCAAATGCCGCTAAACGATCGGTTCCGTAAATTTGCTTTTAACAATCATTTTCAAATATTGATTTTGCAGGGCTTCTACCAGATGCAGAAGCCGCCGTCCACGAGTATATCCACACCCGTGGTATACGCCGAAGCGTCGCTTGCGAGATAAATGAGTGCGCCCGCCATGTCCTCCGGCGTCGCTATCTTGTGCATGGGCACGCGCTCCGTCCAGTGAGGGGAGATGACGTCGTTTGTGAGCTCGGTCACGGTGTAACCCGGCTTATGCTGTTCACGCGGATGTTCTTGGGCGCCCACTCCGCCGCAAACGAGCGCGTCAGATGAACGAGTCCCGCCTTGGATGCGGAATACGCGCAGTGATACTGCGGCTCGGGGATTATATGCGCCGCCATGGAGCACGTGTTTACGATATTGCCGCCGCCCGTGTTCATCATGCGCATAGCCGCGCCCTTTGAGGCGATGTATACGCCCGTGAGGTTTACGTCCAAAACGTATTTCCACTCCTCTAACGTCATGACGTCCGTGTTCTTGTTTATGCACACGCCCGCGTTGTTGACCGCGATGTCTATGCGCCCGAACGCACGCTCGACCTCGCCTAACATGTTCTCTATGTCGTCGGGATTCGCCATGTCACAGCGCAGTGCGATGACCTTTCCGCCTATTTTGGAAAGCTCGTGCGCAGTCTGTTCCGTCTGCTCCAAATTTCTCGCCATTATCGCGACGTCCGCGCCCGCCTCTAAAAGCGCTTTTGCATATCCCTTGCCGATGCCCTTTGAAGAGCCGGTGACGAACGCCTTTTTGCCGTCTAATCTGAATTTATCCAATATGCCCATGAGCGTTCCTCCGTTATACTATGAGCTGACCGCCGCTCGCCTCGATGACCGTTCCCGTGACGAAGCCGCCCTCCTCGGACGCGAGCATGGATGCCACAGCCGCGATCTGCTCGGGCGTGCCCAGCTTATGCGCGGGCATACTGTCTAACAGGTTCTGATACGTCTTTGCGCCCAGATCCTTCACCATTTCGGATTCTATCGGGCCGGGGGCTATCGCGTTCGCGGTTATGCCGTAGCGCGCATAGCTCTTTGAGAGGTATTTCACGAGGCCGATGACGCCCGCCTTGGATGCGCAGTAATGACAGCCCGCGTTCTCCGAGCCCATCACGCCCGCCATGCTGGATATCGAAATTATGCGGCCAAAGCCGTTGTCCTTCATCTTGCCGATGAACTGCTGAGCGAGTAAAAAGCCCGATTTTAAGTTTATCGCGAATACCTTGTCCCACTCCGCGGCGGAGGTCTCCTCAAAGGGCGTCCCCCATGCCACGCCCGCCACGTTCACAAGCGTATCGACTTCGCCGAACTGCTCTTTTATCTTATTGCAGGCTTCAAGTATTTGAGCTTCGTCGGACAGGTCCGCCTTAACGGCTATTACCTTTCTTCCCGTCTCACCCGCAATTTCGCCTGTGGTATCTTCTAAATTATTTGAAATGTCTATCAGCGCGATGTCCATTCCGTCAGCCGCGAGCCTGCGCGCGATGGCCTTGCCTATCCCGCGGCCGCTTCCCGTTACTACTGCAACTCTGTTCATAATTATCCCTTGCCTTTTGTTTTGCTTATTGTCTTATTTTGACTTTTATTTTTATCATTTTAATCCGATAGTATCGAATAAAAACGCTACATCCGTCTCCGCCCAAAGCTCGCCGGGCTTCGCCTCGGGCAGCGCCTTTTGATACTGCATCATCTCGTCGTCCCACTTTTTGCAGGCGGGGTTTTCCACGTACTTTTTAAGCACGTCTCCCGTGAAGCCGTCCTCGACAATCATTATGTTGACGAGGTGCGTGCCTAAGCGGCATATCCTGTTCTGAAGCACGCCCAGCTCCCTAATTGTCTTGGGGACCTCCGGCTCGATGTTCGCATGGCGCTCAAGATAGGGCGCGATGCAGCTTTCGTCCTTTAGATCGAGTAAATACACAAGCATTTTCATAGAGTTATCTCCTTAAAAAACAAACCACCAAAAAACCGCATATATGTGATTCTTTAGGTGGTTTAAAGGGTGTCCGCCCGGATCAACGCAACGGCATCCGGGCGGACGGTAGTGAAACGACTTACGGAGCCTGGAAGTAGTCCATGAAGGACGCCTTCAGTTCTTCGGTAGCCGCCGTTGCCAATTCATCGGTCTTGTCGACGTTTTCAGCATTGATGAGATAGAATCCGCTGTTCACGAAGAACACGTCGGGATCCTTCCATGTATAGCCGTCTGCGAAATACTTGAGAGCAAGCGTGCAAAGATACGCCTGACCATAGGGGTTCTGAGACATCGTTCCGGTCATAAATCCGTCCTTGATGGCCTCGATAACTACATTATCGGTATCACAGCCGATAGCCTTTATTCTCGTCTCGTTTCTCTGGCGGAACGTGGTCGCAATAGCTACGGAGCAGTTGTAGCCCGTGGCGATTATGCCGTCTATCTCGGATTCCTTGGATGCTAAGAGGTTGTTGAGCGCGTTCTGAGCCGCTTCGGTGTCGTCTACGTCCGTTATCGTCTGGAGCAGGGTCACGCCCTTTTCCTTACAGGCCTTTTCCACATTCTCCATACGAGCGACGGTGTTTACGTCCTCAAGGCCGCCCGTCATGTGGACGATATTGTCCTTGCCACCCATGGCCTCGATGAGATGTAAGGTTCCCTCATATGCGGAAAGACCGACGTCCGTCGCGAGGCAGAAGGTCATGTCGGTGGGGGTCGCGGGAGCGCCGCCGAAGCCCACTACCGGGATTCCGTTGGATACGATCTCTGATATCTTCTCATTTGCCGCAACAGCGTCGGAGGGCTGCATGGCGAGTCCGGTTATGCCCTTAGCTACGAGCGCGTCGATTATCTTGTTCTGATCCTCCTGAATAAACTGGCTGGGGGCTTGGATATCGGGTACGTCTATCTCTAAATCCTTTGCCGCGTCCTCAACAGCGCCCTGGAAGGGCTCATAATACGGATGAACGCCCGCCTCTACGAGAGCAAACTTATAGTTACCCTTTCCACCGCCCGAGCCGCTGCAGCCGCCGAGCACGAACATCGCAGCAAGTACTAAGCAAACTGCAACTACTAATCTCTTCTTCATCATTTTTCCTCCTATGATATTCTTATTGCCTTTTCGGCTATTTTTTTTGGGCATGTCCCCTCTTTTCGATGGGGACTATGCCGTAAACAATATTTTATTCAACCGATAATGGCGTGCATTATCTTTTCGCTCATCTCGCCATATTTCTTCGAGTTTTCAAGGTCGTCCACGATCTTGCCCTCGTTGAATACCGTGATGCGGTCCGCTATCTTTATCATCTCGTCCATGTCTGAAGAGATGAGTATTATGGATATACCGCTCTTGGCCAGCTCGATTATCATGTCGTGTATCTCTTCCTTTGTCTTGATATCGATGCCTACGGAGGGCTCGTCGAATATCAATATGTCAGGCTGCGTCGCGAGAACCTTCGCCACGCTGACTTTCTGACGGTTACCGCCCGAGAGGTTCATCACAGCCTGCGCACGGGTGGGCGTCTTTATGGAAAGGCGCTCTATGAATTCGTCCGCTATCGCGTTTTCCTTCTTTTTGCTTATCCATCCTAAAAAGCCGACTATCTGCTTATGTACGGAGGAGGTGATGTTGGATGCGATATCGTGTGCCACGAACACGCCCTCTTCATTTCTGTTTTCGCTTATGTAGGCCATGTTGTATTCATCCATCGCCTGCTTGGGCGTGCGTATGACGGCCTTTTTGCCGTTTATTATGAGGTCGCCCGACGCTATGCGGTCTACGCCTACCAGCTCGCGCGCGACCTCCGTCCTGCCCGCGCCCACAAGACCGTACCAGCCCAATATCTCGCCGCGGTGCAGCTTGAAGGAACAGGGATAGCGGTGCGCTCTACCTTCGATCTCGTTTGCCTCCAGCACGACCTCGCCCTTGGTCATGTCGCGCACGGGGTAGGTTATCTTGCTCTCCGCGCGGCCGACCATTGCGGTTATGACCTTATCTCTGAAGTCCTCGTCCATGTCGTCGAGGTTCGCGTTCAGCGTATTGTGGCCGTCTCTTATTACGACTATATCATCCGCTATTCTAAAGACCTCGTCCAGCTTATGGCTGACGAACACGAACGAGTAGCCCTGCTTGCGCAGCTCCTCGACGCGCGTTAACAGCAGATCCGATTCCGTGACGGATATGGACGCGGTGGGCTCGTCTAACATGATTATCTTCGCGTTCATGGAGAGCGCACGCGCTATCTCCAAAAGCTGCTGCTGACCGGATTTTAAATCGGTGACCTTCTGCGTGGGCTTTACGTCCAATCCGACCATGTCGAGATACTTCTTCGCCATGTCGTTATACTTCTTCATGTTTATTATGCCGCCCGATTTTCTCGTGATCTGCTCTAAGAACATGTTTTCGGCGACCGTGAAGGTATCGCAGAGGTTTCTCTCCTGATGCACCACGCTTATGCCGCTGTCGAATGCGTCATGCGTGTCGTTGAAGCTGACCTTTTTGTCATACAGCCACATCTCGCCCGAATCCGGCTTATGCACGCCCGTTATGACCTTTATCAGCGTGGATTTGCCCGCGCCGTTTTCACCCGCGAGGGCGAGCACGCTGCCCTCATAAAGCGTCAGGCTGACCTCGTCGAGCGCCTTTACGCCGGGGAATGTCTTTGTTATATTTTTAAGTTCAAGGACCTTTTTTCTCATTGTCTTATGCTCCCTTCTTCGCAGAGTTTCTGAGAGTATCCACAACGATAGCGAGCAGTATTACGACGCCCTTTATGAGCTCGTTCCAATATACGTCGATATTCAAGTGAACGATGCCGTTTGAGATAGTGCTCAGTATGATAGCGCCTATGACTGCGCCCCATACGTTGACCTTGCCGCCCGCCTGACGTGTGCCGCCGATTATAGGCGCCGCAAAGGAGAAGAGCATCCAGTCTATGCCGATATCGATGGTCGCTGCGCCCATTCTCGCGCTGAGCATTATGCCCGCCGCGCCCGCCAGCAGGCCGGAGATGGTGTTCGCCCATATCACCGTGGAGCCTGTGCGCACGCCGTAGAGGGACGCCGCGCGGGGGTTCGCGCCTAACGCGAGTATCTGACGTCCCAGTCCTGTAAATTTGAACAGCAGCCACACGAGCAGCGCTATGACCAGCATGACGTATACCAGCACGGGTATTCCCAAAAATTCGGATGAGCCTATCGCGTTAAAGTCGGAGTTTAGGTTTACATACGAGTTCGCCTGTGAGTAGCCCTGGGTTATTCCCTGAAAAGCAAAGGACGTAGCCAGCGTTATCAGGAAGGACATTATGGACGTGCCTCCGAGCAGCGCTATCAGTAGGCCGTTTATAAAGCCCGCCAGCGCGCCCAGCGCAAGACCGATGAGTATCGCGACGGGAGTAGGCGTTCCCCAATCCTGCATCGCGCTCGCGCAGAATATCGCCGCCAGACCGCCGATATATCCCACGGAGAGGTTCATTCCGCCGATGGCGATTATGGTCATCTGTGAGAATGCCACGACTGCGGTTATCATCGCGCTTAACATTATAACCTTTGCGTTATATCCCGTTAAGAAGTTGTCCGTCGCGAGGGAAAGGCCCGCCGCAAGGACTATGAGGAATACTATTATTCCGAAAAGGTCGGAATTTGCTATCTTCTTAAAGAAGGTGTTTGTGCTTTTCTTATTTTCCATTTGTGATTCCGCCTTTCTTTATGCCTTGCTCTTGACAGCGGTACGCTGACGCAGGAAGTCGACGGCGAACGATGCGACGAGTATCACGCCCATGAACGTCTGTGACCAATAGAGGTTGACCTCCATCATAACGAGACCATAGCTTATCATGTTTAAAAGTATCGCGCCGAATATCGTACCTATGGGGGAGACCTTACCGCCGGAGAGCAGCGTTCCGCCTAATACGGGAGCCGCAAAGCTCATGAGCATCCAGTCAGAGCCCAGCGAAAGCTGCGCCGCGCCCAATCTGGAGACGGCTATCACCGCCGCACAGCCCGCCAATATGCCGCTGACGGAATGGGCGATTATAATCTGTCTCTGAGGGCGTAAGCCCGCTATGAGCGCGGTTTTTTCGCTCTCGCCCGTCTCTAACAGCTTTCTGCCGAAGGTAGTCTTGTTCATGTAGATGTGCATTATCACCACGAGCACTATCGCTATTATGAATAAAAGCGGTATGCCGAGGACGTTTATCTTGTTTATCTCCTTTACCGCGCTCGGAAGCTCGTTTAAGAGGTAGCCCTCGAATATGACCGTCGCCGCGCCCTTATATATGCTCTGGAGAGCGAGCGTAACGACGAACGGGTTGAGCCCCGTCTTTGTGACGAGTATGCCCTGTATCCAACCCAGTAAAAAGCCCATGGCTATCGCCGCGATTATCGCTATCACGGGGTGCACCCCCGCGACCTGCATGAGATATGCATACGCCATCGCGGACATACATCCCACAGAGCCCAATGCGAGGTTAAACTGACCCACGCTCAGCACGGATAACTGCGCAAGTCCTATCGCTATCGTGACGGACGCGGTACGCAGAATGTTTATTATATTAAAGGAAGATAAAAAACCCTCCGCCGCGATCGAGAATATCAGGCCGATCACGAGGCACGCCAGTATGACGCTGGTCATGCTGTTGCGCATTATTTTAGAAATTGCCTTTTTCAACGTGATTTTCCTTTCATTCTCAATACGTCTTTTTGCCGTATGCGAGCTCCGCGCCGCCGCTCACGGGGATATCCACGCCCGTGACGAACCCCGCCATGTCTGAAGCTAAGAACAGACAAGCCGCGCCGCACTCCTCTATCGTGCCTATCCTGCCCAAATGCGAGCAGTCGCATATCTTCTGATATTCGTATTCGGGATCCGCCATCGCCGCGAAATAGTCCATCGTCAGGGGGGAGGCTATCGAGCCGGGGGAAACGCTGTTCACGCGCACGCCGTGCGGGCCTTCATCTACCGCCAAGGCCTTTGTGAGCGCGTGTATTCCGCCCTTTGTGGAGACATAGCGGCAAGCCATCTTCTGACCCATGGAGCCGACGAGGCTGGACATATTGACTATATTGCCCTTTGTCTGTCTCAAATATGGCAGAGCGTATTTACAGAACAGGAATATGCTCAAAAGGTTCGTGCGGACGAGGTCCATGAACATGTCTGCGGTGACGTCGTCGATATACTCCTCGGAGGGGTGATATCCCGCGTTGTTGATGAGGCTGTCCAGCTTGCCGTACTTTTCCACGGCGAACTCTATGACATTTTTGATGTCCTCCTCCTTGCTGACGTCACAGCGAACGAAAGCGCACCTGCCCTCGCCGTATGTGTCGCAAAGCTCCTTTTCCATCTTCCTGCCGCGCTCCTCATTTCTCGCGCAGATCACGATGTTCGCGCCCGCCTGTAGGAACACTCTCGCGCAGCCTTCTCCTATTCCCATAGTTCCGCCGGTGATTATGACGGACTTGCCGTTCATAGCTCCCGTATAATTCTTATCCATGATTTTTCCTCCATTATGTAATCAAAGCCCGTTAAAGCTCAAATCTTTTCCATATAACCTTATAAATAATCTTATAGACCGCCGCGCTTAAAGCCTATAGAACCTCTTCGCGTTTGCGTACATTATCTTATCTATCTGCTCCGCAGTGCAGCCGTTTAAGAGCTGCTCGACCGCGCGCACGCTCTCATCATAGCTCATCGCCATGGCGGATACGGGCCAGTCGCTTCCGAACATGACTCTATCCTCGCCAAACGCCTCCAGCACGCAGTCAGAATATCTCCTTATATCCTCGACCGTCTGCCTGCCGCTCTTTATATCCGCCTCCGTCATGAGCCCGGAGAGCTTGCAGCATACGGGCAGCTTAGCCGCGCGGCGGATATACCCCGCCCACTTGTCAAAAGCGCCCGCGGCGATATCCGGCTTCGCGCAATGGTCTATCACGACGCGCAGCTCGGGCGCCGCTTCAAAGACCTTTTCAAGCTGCCAGAGCTGATCTTGCTTTAAAAGTGCGTCAAACGCCAGCCCGATCCGCTCGATGACCTTTAAGTTATTTAACACCGTCGGCCTTAGCATCCATTCGCGGTCCGGCTCATCTTCTATCTGATGCCTTACGCCCTTAAACTTGACGTTTTTGGAAAGCTCCTCAAGGCGCTTATCGAGATACTCGTCTAAAAGGTCGACCCATCCGACTATGCCGCCTATAAAGTCGTTTTCACCCGCGAGCTTTAAAAGATAATCCGTCTCCGCGTCACATGCCGCTGCCTGAACGACGACCGTCTTTTCCACGCCGTTGCGCTTGACCTGAGGATAAAGCTCCTCGGGGAGATAGTTCCTGTAGAGGACGCCCAGCTCGGGCGTGAGCCATGCGTAACTTAACTCGTCCTTATTCCAAAAATGCTGATGGGAATCTATTATCATTTTTCTTCCTCCGTTTTTACTTTAAAGCAGCAGATCACCGTTTTCGTCGAATTTCATGTCCATAAAATCGCCGTGATAGGTTACGCTGCACTGTTTAAGCTCATTATTATAAAGCGGCTCGCTCACTATCATATTGCCTAAATGCAGCGTATCCTGCACGATGCATATCTTTAAGTCCCTTGGGTTTAAAACCTGCGACGTGCGCGCGGCGACCTCAATTGTGCCGCGTACATCCGGTGTGACTATAGGCATTTTACAGGTGTTTGTCACCGTCGCGGTGACTGCGTTCATATATGTTATGTCGAAATTAATCTTGTCTCTGAATTTTTGAGGTATTGCGTCCAAATGACCCATGCCTATGGCGCTTCCGTGGGACGCCTCCGTCAGGTCGAGCGCAACGACGCGCGTTATGCGCGGTATAAAGCTGTAATCCGGCTTCATGGTATGCGGCGTGTATCTTCCCGTGATATTCGGATCCATGCCGTCCCCGCTGATGTCCTTTCCGACCTGTCTCAATATGAGGATGTCCACCTTATCATAGGGTATCCTCGGCATGAGCGACTTTGAAAGTCGAAGCAGCTTAGGCTCCTCCTCCAAAATGCGCTCGGCGGGTATCACGGCGACCTCTGCGGTCTTTTCATATGCGTTTTCCACTATCGCGACACCGCAGAGAATTTTTATTTTGTTTAACATGACAGTCGCGATGTCCTTGATGTTTTCGCCCATGCGCTCAAAGCCCGCGCCGTGCAGCGTGAGCGCGCCCTGGTGCTTACCCAATCCCACGACCATCATCTTTAATATCCCGCTTTCGTAATCTCCACGAAAGCTGGTGTGCATCTTCACGCGGTTTAAGACGACTATTCCATCCGCCTCAAGCGCATCCTTTGCGACATATACGGGCAGCCCCAGCTCGGTATGCCCTATTATATCAACGTCCATGGAAGATACGATAGGCGCGCCCATCGCCTCCTCCGTTATTCCGAGCAGGTTGATCGTTTCCGCCTGACCTTCAGCGACCGCACCGCCGTGGCTGCCCATGGCGGGAATTATAAACGGTATAGCTCCCAGCCTTTTTAAGTTACTGACAGTCTCCTTGACGATGAGATCGAGATTCACTATACCGCGTGAGCCAACGGTTATTGCTATGCGCTTTTTGCATAAATCGCGTCCCTTTGCAAGCTCGTCAAACCGGTCGTGCATGTGCTTGGGGATATCCCCGACCTGTACGTCGTTAAACTTCTGCTCCGCGTGGATAAATCTCGGCCAATCCTCAACTCGAAAACAATCCGACATGCTCATAATACTCTTTTAATCGCCGTGTGCTCCTTGCCCCGGCTTTTCCTCCATCTCCGCTATTTGGCGATCGATCGATTCCACCAGGTGTTCGCGAATGACGCGGCGCGCGTTTTCAACGTCTCCCGATAAAATTGCATCGACGATCTTTTCGTGTTCTTTTATGATGAAATCGATTGGGAAGAAGTTATGCGGCTGACGGTTTATGACCTGTATCTCCATGAACAGTCTCTTCGTCATTTCAAGCACGCGGTTGTTATTAAGCCCGCGCACGAGCTCCATATGAAAGCGCATGTCCGCCTCCAATATGCCGCTTCTCATATCCTCCGTCGTCATTGTACGCAGCGCCTCGATGGCGTCGTTCATCTCCTGCGTGACCTCTCGGTTTTTCGTGCGTACCTCGATCGCCTCAAGCTCGATAAGCATCCTCGCTTCATAAAGCTCGCGAACATCGCGCACGGAAAACACGGGCACAAAGTAGCCGCGGTTCGCCTTCTTTTTGAGAAGGCCCTGCTCGACCAATATCGCGAAAGCTTCCCTGACGGAGTTGCGGCTGACGCCGTACTGCTCGGCGAGAACGGTGTCCTTGCACTGTTCGCCCGGTTCCCAGGTAGCGTTGATGATCTCACGCGCAAAGGTCTGAGTCAATGCTTCAACTGTAGATATGCGGTTCAATTTTTCGGTTTTCATCATAGTTTTTCGGCTCCTAATGATAATAGTTCGTTTCACTATCGCGAGTATAACATCGAATTGAATTGTTGTCAAGTAGAATTGTTGAACAATTTTATTTTATTGTTATGTTTTATAACAAATGGGCCGACTTGCATAATAATTTTCATTCCACCCTTGTGAATAAACTCACAAAATCGCCGTTATCTTGTCAATTTTTTCACTATCCAGAGCATTTTTTCGCAATCTCTTGCATTGCAAACTAATTGTAATACTTGCAAAAATCCTTCCCCGCGCACATCGGTTGGGTTAATTGGTTGAAATTGGGAGAAGATGAAATTTGAAATTGGGTTAAGGCGGATGTGGGTTGGGGACGATTTGGGGGAAGGATGGTTTGTGCGGTTGAGTTTAGTGGGGCGCATTAGTCAAGTATAAAAGGTTGCTTTGCTAACGCAAAGCTCCATTATATGTACGCGGCGCAGCTTTCAAAAGCGAAAAGGCAAATGCCTTTTCGCTTTTGAAAGTGGCCCGCGCAGCCCCGCCCCGCCAAAGGCGGTGGCGGGGCTGCGCGGGCTTAGTTTTTGCGGCCGAAGGCCGCAAAAACCTGCGCCGCACGTCGCCTAAAAGCTCGCTTTTTGATCAGAGAACAAGGGGAAAGACTTGCGTATAATTCATCCTGCCCGAAAGGCTTGCCGGGCAGGATACCTTATTATAAACTCGAGTATTCACCATTTTGTCGGTTTACCGCGCCGAAAATGTTGCCTGACTAAAAATAAAAAAGCACACGAAAATACATTCGCGTGCAATATGCAGATGCAGATTTAAAATCGACTTGAGAGCCCTTTATCAGACCGCGCGGACGGCGTGCTTGTCGAGTATGCCCTTTAATGCGGTCGCGGAGCCGGTCTGGCAGCGCGCGATGCTCGTCCCCTCTTTCACCTCGCTCATGACAGAGCGCAGCATCTTGTGAGACATCGTCCCCGTGAAGAGTATTATGAGGTCGGGGCTGCCCAGCCTGCGCACGGAGTTGTTCATCCTGTTGCATACCGTCGCCTTGCAGTTATACTCCGCGCAGATATCCTTATACCTTCTCGTCATACATTCGTTACCGCCAATTATTAATACGCTCATATTTCTCCTTCAGTTAGCCTATGCTAACTCACATTCAATTTGTTAGTTAGCCTATGCTAACTTGCTTGTAGTATATCCCATTTTTATTTCCCTGTCAACATGTTTTTTGAATTTTTGGATATTACAGGGCAAAAAATTGCAAATAATGCATATCCTCATATCGCAAAGCACTTTGATAAACTATTCACAAAATCATTGGCGCAAGATTTTAAGCTGTGGGATTTATCCTTAAAAAATTTGTGTTTTCACTCCCTGATATATGCGGTCTGCTATGCCAACATCACGTCAATTTCCCGTTATATAAAATTTTATAAAAATATCCGCCCTAAAAAGAGCGGATATCGCATTTATGTCGCTTGTTTTTTATTTGACCTGTGTTCCCGTGGGTACGCTGTCGTCCACGAATATGAGCTGACAGCCGCAGGAGTTGTTCGTCGCTGCGAGCAGCATACCGTCGCTCGTCACGCCGGAAAAGCGCGTGGGCGCGAGATTCGCCACGACGATTATCTTCTTCCCGATGAGCTCCTCGCAGGAATACTCGTTCTTTATGGAGGAGACTATCACGCGCTGCTTTATGCCGTCGTCCAGCGTGAGCTTTAAGCAGCTGTGGCTCTTTCTTATCTCCTGCGCCTTTAATATCTTGCATACGCGCAGGTCGACGGTCAGGAAGTGATCTATGGAGATCTCGTCCTTTACGGGCTCTATCACGTCGGGCTGATCGTTCGCGCCGCGGTTATTTGCCACGACCTCCTCTTCCTCGACCTTTTGCGGAACTGCCTTTTCCTCCTCCGTCATGGGATATGAGAAATCGAGCAGGCCGATGTAGTCCTTCGGGTCAATGGCATACAGGAACAGATAGAGCCGCGGCCCCTTTTCCTTATCGATGAGCAGCTTGTATACGTTCTTAAAGAACGCGCCCTGTATCGCCTGAAGCTGCTTTTTCTCAAGATCCGTGCCGAAAATCTTCTTGGGGACGTCGTATATTGCCGTTTGGAGCGCATCAAGGTCATATCCGCCCGCTGCGATGTAGTCATGCAGCAGCTTTATCTCCGTGCGCTCGTCCTCGGACAGCGTCTCATAGACTTCCCAGTTTCTCGTCGTGCGCAGCCTGTTCACGTTTTCGGGCGAGCAGTAGTTGAGCCACGTCTTTGCGCGGTTAAGCCTGTCTGCAAACTGCGCATATTTATAGGGAGTGCCTATCTTTTCAAATACGGTCTCGAGCATATCGACGTTGAAATCCACGACGCTTCCCAGCTGGACTATAAGTCCCATGGGTACGGTATCGACGTCCTTTCCGTCGATAAGGCAGTTGTACATTATGCTGGAGGTCATCTCGTCCGCCTTGCCGCTCTTATACGCGGTGTACATCCTGTCAAACTCGAAATACTGGCGGAGAATGCCGTCGTCAAAGCAAAAATCGAACGCCTTGTTCGGCTCGGTCTTTGCATATAGCCAGAGTATTATCTCGGGCTGATAGAGCTTTAAGAGAGTTCCGGGGGTCATGTTGAGGCCGGATGAGCCGGACATTTTGCCCGTGGTGCCCTTTATGCCTATAAACTCATAGCCCTGGAATACGGGCGGCTCGATGCCGAAGATCTTCCTCGCGATGACGGAGCTTGTCTGATAGCTGCCGCCCGGCGCGGCATGATCCTTTCCGCCCGGCTCAAAATCCACGCCCTCATACATCCAGCGCATGGGCCAGTCGACCTTCCACGCGAGCTTACAGTTGAAATCGGTCGTGAAGTTAAACGTCCCCTTGTGGCCGCATTCGCAGTTATACTCCGCGGTAGTGCAGTCCTCGCTCAACGAGATTATTTTGGTAGTGTCCCTCTTGCAGCAGGGGCAGTAAATGCTTACGGGGTAATACGCCTCCCTCTCGCCGGGCTGTGCGTCCTGCGTGCGGAAGCTGTCCAGAATGTCGAATATCTCGCCGCGCTTTTTTAATGCGTGTATTATCTGATCGGCGTATTTTCCGCTCCTGTACATGCTCGCCTGATAGCGGTAATCCAGCGTTATGCCGAATTCGTCTATGGAGCTCATGAACTCCTTTTCAAAGTACTCCGCATAGGTCTTTGAATTGTCCTCCTTGAACGGGTTGGGGACGTCGACATAGGGATAGCCGATGTACTGCTCCATATCGTCCCTGACCGCCGCGACGTTCTTGGGGACCTTTCTCAGACGGTCGAACTCGTCCCAGGAAAAGAGCAATCTCGCCTTTTTGCCGCGCTTTTTCAATGCCTTGCATACAAAAAGGCTGGTGGCGATGTCCCTAAAATTGCCTATGTGGATAGAGCCGGAGGGGCTTATGCCCGCCGCACAGACGTACTCCTCCTTATTAGGGTTCTTCTTGATGATCGTATCTGCGATTTTCTCTGACCAATGCATATTTTAAACCTCGATATTATTATTTTGCAAAATTACATTATATTAAATAATACCATAAAACAGGCGGTGTGGCAACGCTTGCGTGTAAAATGTTGCGGGGGGTTAGCAGGAAAGAGGTATTGACTTTGGTGTTACTGCATAATATAATAAAGATAAAGGTGGCGTTGCCGATAGACGGTCAACCCATTTTGACTAAAAATAGTCGCGCGGATTGGAAATAGTGGCGGCTATTTTTTATTGCTGTTTTTTGCGCACGTAATAATGAGTGCGGCAAAGGCAACTAAAAAAGTGCAAAAGTTGATCAGTTGATCGAACGTCATTTGCAACACCTTCCTTTCATTGCCTCTAAAAAATAGAAGTTTAAAATGAAGAAAGGTTGACCGCCTACCCGTCGTCGCGACAAGCGTAATTGACATGAGACCGCGCAAACGCGGTCTCATTGTCTAATAACGCTGTCGCTCCTCTTTCCAAAAAAGGCACGCTCGGTTCGCCTGCTCAGTTGTAAACGCCTTCGCGACGGCTCACCGTCGCTACCACCTTTTTCGGAGTCCTGCAACGCCCAGTATAAGAAAACTTATACCATTTATAGAATACAATATTTTTCAAAATAAATCAATAGAAAAATGCGATTGCTATGCGAAAAATCACATTCGCTGTTGCTTTTGAAGGAGTGTTGCGAGGGTTGAAATGAAACGTGACGATTGCAGAAAGCCACGTTTTTTCAACGAAAATTGGTGAAAACCCGAACTAATAATAAGGTATCTCTTTTGGCTCGTCGCAGCAAGCGTAATTGACATGAGGTCGCTAAAAAGCGACCTCATTGTC
>CAKROK010000035.1 GCA_934373295.1 uncultured Christensenellaceae bacterium
GCTCAAGAGCGAGGTATACACGCGCGTCACGGACACCGCCACGGCGCGAACGGTCAAGGAATACATGAAAAACGTCGTCAAGAGGGG
The DNA here is from genome assembly GCA_934373295.1 of uncultured Christensenellaceae bacterium. GTDB lineage: Bacteria > Bacillota > Clostridia > Christensenellales > Christensenellaceae > HGM11616. Next base: position 88 of record CAKROK010000035.1, read on the forward strand.
CACGGGCACATCCGCCGCGGTCTCGGGCATGGATATCGGCGGAAAGACGGGTACTGCGGAATACGTCGACGCGGACACGGGCAAGGTCAAAAACCACTCGTGGTTCATCGGCTTTATAGACGATGAAAAGCAGCCCTACTGCGTCGCGGTCATATTCGAGGGCGCGGGCTACGGCTCAAAATACGCCGCACCTCTGGCGGGGAAAATTTTCTCATATATAAAGCAGAATTACTGATAGAAACAATTCAAAAAAGGAAGGCGCTGCGCTTTCCTTTTTTAGTTGGGAAAAATCTAAATTTTCACGAAAAATCGTTGTTTTTAGCATGCATGTGACGTGTGGCGCAGCTTTAAAACGCGAAAAGACGAAAGCCTTTTCGTGTTTTAAAGTGCCCGCCCAAACCAGCCCCCGCGGGGGCTGGTTTGGGCGGGCTTAGTTTTCGCGGCAAAGCCGCGGAAACCTGCGCCGCATGTCATCGGCAAGCTCGCTTTATCTTCGGCGGGCGGGAATAGAGCTTTATGGCGAAACCGACGCTTACACATGATGCGTCATTTGCCCATCCCCATCCTCCCCTTGACAAAATTCGCGAATCACTCTAAACTCTTTATAGCATAAAATTTCTATTATTTACGGAGGCGCGCACATGCGCATAATCGATTGTCATTGCCACATTTATCCACAGAAAATCGCGACAAAAGCCGTGGAGGCCATAGGCGGGTTTTATGACCTTCACATGGATTGCGACGGTACCGCAGCCGGTCTTTTGAGACAGGGCGAGGCGGTGGGCGTCACGAACTTCCTCGTACATTCCGTCGCGACAACACCCCATCAGGTCAGGAGCGTGAATGAGTTCGTCGCGGCGGAGGTCGCGCAGTTTCCCGACAAACTGAGGGGGTTCGGCACGCTGCATCCGGGAAGTGCGGATATCGCGGGGGACTTTTCTCACCTGATCGAGCTGGGGCTAAACGGAGTAAAGCTGCATCCCGACTTTTTGGGCATCGCGATAGACGACCCGAGCTATTTTAAGATATACGAGCTTTGCAGCGACGCGGGCCTGCCTATATGCTTTCACACGGGGGACAAGCGGTATGATTACTCCAACCCGAACAGGGTCGTGCCCCTCGCCAAGCGCTTTGACCATTTGAAGATCATCGCGGCGCACTTCGGGGGGTACAGCATCTGGGAGGAGGCGTCCGTCGCGCTTTCGCCCATTAAAAACATCGTCGTGGACTGCTCATCCTCTCTTTTCGGGCTTTGCCCGGACACCGCGCGCGACATCGTGAGGAGATACGGCGCGCACAGGGTGCTTTTCGGCACGGACTATCCCATGTGGTCTGCGGATAAGGAGCTTGAGCGCTTTTATAACATGAAGCTGACCGACGAGGAAAACGAGCTGATACTGCACGGCAATGCGGAAAGGCTGCTGGGGTTTTAATGTTTTTTTAATAATGTATCACTTTCGGCGCGGCTTTTAGCCGAAAGTGATTTTTTATACGCAAGTCATTAGTCTTGTTCTACGATTAAAAAGCGAGCTTGCCGATGACGTGCGGCGCAGGTTTAAAATCGCCACCATTAGGGGCGATTTTAAACTAAGCCCGCCAGCCCCGTCCCCCGCCTTCGGCGGGGGCGGGGGACGGGCGGGCACTTTCATCCGTCCGCCTTTGGCGGACGGATGAAAGCTGCGCCGCGTACATATAATGGAGCTTTGCGTAAGCAAAGCAACCTAATTATTCAATTTACGAGTGCATATGCTCTTTTAAAATAAAGCGCACAAACTTTTCTTCCTAATATCCCGTTCTTCATCACTCATGATCAAACGTTAATTGCGCCGTCAGGCGCACTCCCTCACGTCCCTCCTGCGCATCAATTTCGATTTTACACATAAAATAGACAAAAAGATGGGCGGTTTTTTGCCCGTGCGATAAAAAAAGTTTGTAGGGCAAAAGCGATTATGTTATAATTCATAGTGGATGAATGTGAACGCCCGTATTTTGCGGGCGAAATACTGCATTCGCAACGTTTAGAAAGGCATTATTATATGGATAAAGCTAATAAGCGCGGCAGCGTCCTCGTGCCGAGGATAATGCTGCCCGATGAAAAGGTCAATATGAAAAAGTGGTCCGTGGTCGCGTGCGATCAGTTTACCTCCGATCGCGGCTATTGGCAGGACGTCGAAAAGACAGTAGGCAACGCGCCCTCCACGCTGCACATGATCCTCCCCGAGGTATTTCTCGGCGATGAGGATGTCGAGGAGCGCATTGAGGACACAAAGCAGGCCATGCTCGATTATATCGAGGGCGGTGTTTTGACAGAGCTGCCTGAGGGCTTCATGCTCGTCGAGCGCACCATCGGCGGGGCTGTCAGAAAGGGACTCATCGCCTGTATCGACTTGGAAGACTACGACTACGATATCGAAAAGCGCCCGCTAATCCGCGCGACGGAGGACACGCTTTTAGAGCGCATTCCCCCGCGGGTGAATATCAGACAGGGCGCGACGGTCGAGCTTCCGCACGTGCTGCTCATAATGGACGATCCGACGGACAGCGTCATAGGCACGCTCGTTAATGCAAAGGAAAACCTGAAGGAAATGTATGACTTTGACCTGATGGAGAACGGCGGCCACATGACCGGCTGGCTTTGCACGGATGAGGCCGTCAATGATAAGGTGCTGGACGCGATAGAGGCGCTGCCCCTTTGCGACGGGATGCGCTTCGCCGTGGGCGACGGCAATCACTCCCTCGCGACGGCAAAGACGGTTTGGGAGAACGCCAAGCAGACCATGACCGAAGAAGAGGCGGAGAACAGCCCGCTGCGCTATGCGCTTGTCGAGATAGTAAACCTGCGCGACGCGGGCGTCACCATAAAACCAATACACAGGGCGATAATGAGGGTATCCCCGGCGTTTTGCATACAACGCGTTTGCGATATATTAAATGAGATGGGCTTAAAGGCGAAGCTGATGTATTACCGCAGCACGACCAATCTCAAAAAGGTCGAATCGGCGCATACCATTCTCGTAAAGACCAAGCAGACCGCGGGCAAGATAGAGCTGACAAACCCCAAGCATCTTTTGGCTGTGGGCGACGTTCAGCCCGCGCTGGAGCAGTTTTTGAAGGAAAATCCCGCGAGCAGCATAGAGTATCTCCACGGGGACGAGCAGTTTGCGGAGTTCGCGAATAAGTACGACACGGCGGCGTTCTATATGCCCCCCGTTAATAAGGAGGACTTCTTTGACACGATCGTGAAATGCGGAGTTCTCCCCAAAAAGACGTTCTCTATGGGCGAGGCGAACGAGAAGAGATACTATACCGAATGCAGGTTATTAAAGGAAATATCGGAGCAGGAGCCTGAGGAGCAGGAGTGATATAGCCGCTTTTCGGGCGCGGAGGATAGTGAGATGTACAAATTAAAAATAGCAAAATTCGGCGGAAGCTCGCTTGCGGATGCGGGTCAGATGAAAAAGGTCAAAAATATTGTGCTCGCCGACGAAGCGAGGAGATATGTGGTCCCCTCTGCACCGGGAAAGAGAACTTCCTCTGACACGAAGATCACGGACAGCCTTTACAGACTGCACGCGGCGATAACCGAGGGCAGGGATTATTCCGAGACATATTCGTTCATATACGACCGTTTTACGGGCATCCGCGACGACCTGGGAAGCAGTGTCGAGATAGAAAAATACCTGGATGAAATTTTGAACACGCTTTTAAAGGGCGCATCCGATGATTACGCCGCGAGCAGGGGCGAATACTTAAACGGCATACTTTTAGCCGACTATTTGGGATATGATTTTGTGGACGCGGCGGACGTAGTGAAGTTCGATAAGCGCGGAAGATATGACCAGGCGCAGACCATGAAGGTCATGCCCGAGGTTCTGGCGGCGCATGAACATGCGGTCATCCCCGGATTTTACGGTTCCATGCCGGACGGCGCTATAAAGACGTTCTCGCGCGGCGGCTCAGACGTAACGGGCGCGATAGTCGCGGCGGCCGTGGGCGCGGATATGTACGAAAACTGGACGGATGTCTCCGGCTTCATGATGGCGGACCCGAGGATTGTCCCCAATGCGAAGAAGATAGACCTCATAACCTACCGCGAGTTAAGAGAGCTTTCATACATGGGCGCGACGGTGCTGCATGAGGACTCGATCTTCCCCGTGTATCAGGCGGCGATACCCATAAACGTAAAGAACACCAATGCACCCGAGGACTCCGGAACGCTCATCGTACCCACGATAGACCCCGAGCTGGACGACGCAACGGGCATAACGGGTATCGCGGGAAAAAAGCACTTTTCCGTCATTTCGATAGAAAAAAACGGAATGAATTCCGAGCTGGGCTTTGGCAGAAAGGTACTCGCGTGCATTGAAAAATACAGCCTGCCCTTTGAGCACATGCCCTCCGGCATAGACACCCTCTGCGTGGTAATAGAGGATAAGGCGCTCCGCCCGTCTTTAAAATACATCGTGGATGACATCCACAGGACGTGCGAGCCGGACAGCGTCGAGGTGATAGGCGAGCTTGCGCTGATAGCGACCGTCGGACGCGGCATGATAAAGAACATCGGTACCGCGGCGAAGATATTCACGGCGCTTGCGAACGCGGGCGTAAACATCCGCATGATCGACCAGGGCTCGAGCGAGCTCAACATCATCGTGGGCGTGGACAACAAAGATTTCGCCACCGCGCAAAAGGCGATACACGATGCGTTTGTGAACTGAACATGAGAACGGACAGGCGAGGGGCATAAAGGTCTCTCGCTTTTTCTATCCGTCGAAAGCGGCTTTTCGTGTTTTTTTAGTTTGACCTGCACTGCGAATATAAAGCGAGCTTGCCGACGAGGCGCGGCGCAGGTTTTTGCGCGCCTATGGCGCGCAAAAACTAAGCCCGCCCGCCGCACCTATGGTGCGGCGGGCGGGCGACTTTCACGCATGAAACGGCTTTCAGCCGTTTCATGCGTGAAAGCTGCGCCGCGCGTGAACGTAAGAGGTGAATCTTTTTGCCTTTATCGAGACGGCGTATCGGCACAAAAATATAATGGAGCTTTGCGTAAGCAAAGCAACCTAATTATTCGATTTACGTATGATTTCGCTCAAAATCACTCATCATCCGATTCCTCCGCCAGTTTGAAGCGTATCTCCTGCATACGCGAATCGAGCTGGGCTATCGTGTCCGCACACTCGCGAAGCTCCGCAGAGAGCTTTTCCGGATTTTTGACGTTCTTTTTGTATTTGAGCTTGTGCTCCAGGCTCGCCCAAAAGTCCATAGCAATCGTGCGGAACTGTATCTCAACCTTCATGGGTTTTTTCTTTTCCTTTAGGAAAATGGGGATTTCGACGATGAGATGCAGGCTGCGATAGCCGTTGGGCTTTGGATTCAAAATATAGTCCTTTTTCTTTATGAGCACAACGTCATCCTGCTTTAAAAGGCAGGTCGCGAGTAGATATATGTCGCTGGGAAACGAGCATATCACGCGCACGCCCGCTATATCAGACAGATTTTCCTCGATAGACTGCGTCGTTATGGGAAGATCTCTGCTCTTTAGCTTGTTATATATGCTTTGAGGCGATTTCAGACGCGTCTTTATGGTCTCTATCGGATTTCTGTCATATTGAAGTGAAAATTCCTCGTTTAAAACCTTGAATTTCGTCTCAACCTCCATTATTGCGCACTTATAGTAGCTCATCAGCTCGAGATAGGGCTGAAGCTCGCCGCGCAAGAGGGGCAGTGCCTGAGATGTTTCGAGAATTTCGCCCAGCATGTCCGTGTCCATTATATGTAAACTCCTCTATTTTTGATATTTTACATTAATACTATAGCATAGTGTTGTGAACGTAAAAAGAATAATAAGGTATCGCTCCCGGCAAGCCTTTCGAGAGCGATGATTTATACGCAAGTCTTTCCTCTTGTCCTCCGATTATGAAAAGAGCTTGCCGATGACGTGCGAGTTGAATCTTTTTGGCTTTAGCGCACAAACACAACAGCTCAAACTCCAAACTATTTACACAAACTAAAGCATACGGTCTGTAAAATTATCGCGAAGCATAATTTTAAGACCGTCTCAAGCTGCACAAAAGAAAAACCAAACAACAGCTTATCGAAGTTATGCCAACTTATCTGCAATCGAGCGGGAATTAACTAAATGCGCCAACATAGCGCCCATTTCCCCGTTTTTCACTATTACTTCTTACATATTACTTGCGACCGAAGGGCGCACTGCCTCCTTATGGGAAAGTCTGAAAACCACGGTTTTCAGAGAAAAATTGCAGAGTGATGTTTTTAATCTGAATAAAGTCATATGCATAAACTGTTGATTTGAACATTATTTTGGAGCTTTGCGAAGCAAAGCAACCTAATTATTCAATTTACGAGAAAATTCGCACTTTTAAATTAAGCGCACAAACACTTTTCCCCCGCGCCAAAACCCCTTCTATTTACGCAAACAAAAAGAGGGAGGAAAATCCTCCCCCCTTTTGTCCATATAACCCATATAAACCTCAGATTTCTCTGATCTTTATCATTCCGTCGATCTCGCCCAGCTTTGCGAGCGCGTGTTCGCTCGGGTCTGCGTTCAGGTCGAAAACGGTGTATGCGATGTCCCCGCGCGACTTGTTTGTCATCTCCTCAATATTTAAGCCCTCCGCCGCGAGGATAGCCGTCATCTGGCCGACCATGTTGGGCAGGTTCTTGTGGATGAGCGTGAGTCTGTAGCCCTTGGGCGGGTTTAACGCACAGGCGGGCATGTTTACGGAATTTCTTATTGCGCCCGTCTCGATGAATTCCCTCAACTCCGCCGCCGCCATGACCGCGCAGTTTTCCTCACTCTCGGGCGTGGATGCGCCGAGATGCGGGATGCATATGACGTTGTCCATCGTGAGCAGCTCGTCATCCGGGAAATCGGTGATGTACTTTGCGACCTTACCTTCGTTTAACGCCTCTTTTAAGGCGGCCTCGTTGACTATTCCGCCGCGGGCATAGTTTAACAGCATTACGCCCTGCTTCATCTTTGAGAACTCGGGCGCGCTGATGTAATTTCTCGTCGCGTCCATGAGCGGGACGTGAACGGTGATGTAGTCCGAATTTTTGAGCAGCTCGTCGATGGTCGCGGCTATCGTGACCTTTCCGGAGAGGTGCAGCGCGCTGTTTACGGAGAGATACGGGTCAAAGCCCACTACCTTCATGCCAAGCGCATCCGCCGCATTCGCGACCAATACGCCTATCGCGCCTAAGCCGATGACGCCGAAGGTCTTGCCCATAAGCTCGGGGCCGACGAACTGGCTCTTGCCCTTTTCGACCTGCTTTGCGACGTCCTGCGTACCCTTTAAGGTGTTCGCCCATGCCACGCCGTCTATCACGTTTCTTGACGCCATGAGCATACCGCATATTACGAGCTCCTTTACGGCGTTCGCGTTTGCGCCGGGGGTGTTGAATACGACGACGCCCTTTTCAGTCATGCGGTCTATCGGGATGTTGTTGACGCCTGCGCCCGCGCGCGCCACTGCCAGAAGATGCTCGGGGATATCCATATCGTGGCACTTCGCGCTGCGCACGAGTATGCCGTCCGCCTCCTCGAGCGGGATGTCGTCCGATACGTTATAGTTGGATTTATGCAGCTCGTCATATACCGCGCTGCTTATCTTGTTGAGCTTTTTTATCTGATACATTTTATGCGTTCTCCTTTTCGAACTCCGCCATGAAGTCTATGAGCGCCTGTACGCCTTCGACGGGCATTGCGTTATAAATGCTCGCTCTCATGCCGCCCACGGTGCGGTGACCCTTTATGTTGACGATGCCCGCCTTGCCCGCCTCCGCGACGAACTTCGCGTCGAGGTCGGGATTACCCGTGACAAAGGGGACGTTCATTAAAGAGCGGTCCTTGGGCGCAACGGTCGCGTTAAACAGCTTGGAGTTGTCGAGGAAGCCATAGAGCATATCCGCCTTCTTCACGTTTAATTCATGCATCGCCGCGACGCCGCCGTTATTGAGCAGATGCTCAAATACGAGACCCGCGATGTATATGCCGTATGTAGGGGGAGTATTGAACATGGAGCCGTTATCCGCATGGGTCTTGTAGTCGAGCATGGTGATAAGATCCTCATTCCTGCCGATGAGATCCTCCCGTATTATGACGATGGTCACGCCGGCGGGGCCGATGTTCTTTTGCGCGCCCGCATATATCAGACCGAATTTATTGACGTCGACCTCTTCAGAGAGTATGCAGGAGCTCATGTCCGTGACGATGGTGTTACCCGCGAAATTGGGCAGAGTGTTGTAATGCGTGCCGTAGATGGTGTTGTTGTAGGTGATGTGTACGTAATCAGCCGGCTTATCGAACATATCCGCAGAAATTTCGGGGATATAGCTGAACGTCTTATCCTCCGAGCTTGCGGGGACGATGACCTCGCCAAAGCGCTTAGCCTCTTTGATTGCCTTTTTAGACCATGCGCCCGTGTTGATGTAGTATGCCCTCTTATGCTCGACCATGAGGTTCATGGGAACCATGGCGAACTGTAAGGACGCGCCGCCCTGTAAGAAGAGTACTTTATAGTTATCGGGTATATTCATAAGAGATCGAAGATCTGCCTCAGCTTTGTCGATAATACCCTGATAGACCTTTGAACGATGGCTCATCTCCATAACGGACATGCCGCAGCCCTCATAATCAAGCATCTGATCCGCCGCTTTTTTGAGAACGGCTTCGGGAAGGCAGGCAGGACCTGCCGAGAAGTTGTAAACTCTGGTCATCTTTAACCTCCTATTGTTAGTTTAATAATTTTTTCACATAAATGTGCCCTTTCATTATACATTCCTTTTTGAAATAAAACAACCCTCAACCGCCAAAATAGGAAAGCGGAGCGAGGTTTTTTATAAAATACCGTCAGCTCGTCGAAAAGACCCGCCTTGCCGAATGCACCGGTTCATGCACAAGCCACTCCCCTGCGCCTACGAAGATAAAGCGAGCTTGCCGAATAGGCGCGGCGCAGGTTTTTGCGCGGCCTCCTGCGGAGGCCGCGCAAAAACTAAGCCCGCCCGCCGCACCTGCGGTGCGGCGGGCGGGCCACTTTCAAAAGCGAAACGGCTCCCGCCGTTTCGCTTTTGAAAGCTGCGCCGCGCGCGGACGAGTGAGTTGAAGCTTTTTAACTTCATAGCACAAACATAACAGCTAAAAAACCAAACTATTCCCACAAACCAATGCATACGGTCTGTAAAATTATCGCGCAGCATAATTTTAAGACCGTCTCGCCGCAGCAAGCGCACATACCATCCTCTCCACGCTACATTATCCCGTTATTTGCCATTAATTATTAATTTTGCCCGCAGGGCGCACTCGCCTATCGTTATTGAAAACCCACCCATTATGTAGTATAATATTTTCGTTAACGCATAAAACAAGATAGGCAGAAAGTAAATGGAAAATCTAAACAAAACCGTAAAGACGAGAATGGACGCGCTTCGAAACAGCGAGCGCACCTTTAAAGATATCTATGACATTATGTTTTCCGTCGGGGAGCTGACTCTCTGCGAATATACGGACGGCTACCGCATAAAATCCATGACATACGCGCAATATGCGGACATAATCCCCCGCGCCGCTGCCGTCATCGCGCGGCTCTTTCCCGAACGCGGATATATCGCCCTCGCGATGGAAAACGCGCCCGAGTGGGTGACGCTTTTTTGGGCGATTCTCATGAGCGGGCATGACGTAATGCTCGTCAATTTGCGTCTGCCCATGGATACCTCCCGCCGCGCGATAAAAAGAGTAGGCGCAGTGGGCGTGATATCCGCCGAAAATGCGAATTACGGCATGGATTGCGTCACGATCGAAGACGTTTTGAGCCGTATTGACGCGCCCATATCCCCCGTGAAATGGGGCAGCTGCATCGCGCTTTTCACCTCCGGCACGACTCTGCATGAAAAGGTCTGCGTATATACGGGCGAACAGATCGCCGCGCAGGTGTTGAACAGCGAGGCGGTCGTCTATCAAAATGCGGAGATAAAGCGCCGCTATAAGGGACAGATGAAGCAGCTCGCGTTTTTGCCCTTTTATCACATTTACGGCTTCAGCGCGGTATACATGTGGTTCGGATTTTTCGGCAGGACGTTCGTATTTCTGCGCAATTATTCGGGCGATACCATTTTAAAGACAGTCAGAAAGCACGGCGTTACGCACATTTTTGCCGTACCCATGCTTTGGCATACGATTGAAAAGGAGGTTTTGTCCTCCGTCGCCGCGCGCGATGAAAAGACGCAGGCGAAGTTTAAAAAGGGACTTAAAATTTGCGAGGGACTGCAAAATACATTCCCGCGGCTGGGTCAGCGCCTGTCCCAGCGCATATTGTCACAGGTCACGGACGAGGTATTCGGACGCTCGGTGAAGTTTTGCATATCCGGCGGGAGCTACCTGCGCCCCTCTGCACAAAAGCTCATAAATGCGCTCGGATATCCGCTATATAACGGCTACGGCATGACGGAGATAGGCATAACCTCCGTCGAGCTGAGGAAAAAGCCCAAGTACAGAAACCTTTGCAGCATAGGCATGCCGTTCGGCTCGGTGGACTACAAGCTGACGAACGAGGGCGAGCTCTGCGTAAGGGGTTCATCAATATTCACGGGAATGTACCTGGACGGCGTGTATATGCCCTTTGACGACGAGTGGTTTTTCACGGGCGATTTGGCATATACGGATGAAAAGGGCTACTATTATTTAAAGGGCAGACGGGGCGACTGCGTCATAGGCGAGGACGGCGAAAACCTGAATCCCGACGAGATAGAAAGGCTGCTCATGATAGATCATGCCCGCAGATACAGCGTGCTGGGCATGGATATGGACGGCACGGAGCGCCTCGCTCTCATAATCGAGCCGGACGGTGCGCTCACCTCCGCACACGTTAAATCAATGATGTTCTCGCTATATGAACAGCTAAAAAAGCTGCCCGCGGCATACAGAATTTCCGCGATATACTTTGCGGACGGCGCACTTGCGAGCGAGATGGACATCAAGGTGAGCCGCGCGGGGCTTAAACGCAGGATAGAACAGGGCAGCGTGAAGCTCACTGACGCGGCGGGATATTTAAAGCGCGCGAGCTCGATGACCGCCGAGGAGCAGCAAAGCGAGATAACGGACATGGTGCGCGCGGCGTTCTCCGATATACTTAAAAAGGATATAAGCGAGATAAAGCCGGACAGCCATTTCATATTCGATTTAGGCGGAAACAGCATGGAATATCTCACGCTCGTGCATGAGCTGGAGGACAGATTTAAGGTGCATATCGGCGTGGATGAGGAAAACTACTGCGCCACGCCTGCGGAATTTTCCGCCGCGATATCCTCCCGATTGAAGGGCGGTGAGCAAAAGTGAACCTAATAATAAGGTGGTTCGTCAAATTGACCGGGGTTCTCCCCGCGCTGATATTCTTTAAACCGCGCGTTAAAAGGGAGGCTAAATTGCCAAAGGGCGGCGTGATGATCGTATCAAACCACAAGTCGCTCATGGACTTCGTGCTGTGGCTGCTCGTGTTTTGGTATAAAAGCCTGCATACGCTCGTGGCGGAGGTGCTTTACTCAAAGACGCCCGTGTTATCCTGGCTGTTAAACCGCCTTGGGTGCATAAAGGTGGACAGAGACGCTAAAAAAGTGGATTTTATAGAAAAGAGCACGCGACTTTTGAAGAAGGGAAGGACGATACTCGTTTTCCCCGAGGGACAGCTCCCGCGCGGCGAGGGCTTGGGCGAGTTCCGCCCGTCCGCGGCGTATATCGCGCTGGAATCCGGCGCGACGATTTTGCCCGTATACACGGACGGCAGATACGGCCTGTTTAAGCGCACTAACTGCATAATAGGCCGCCCGACGGATATATACGAGCTCGCAAACCTCACGGGAAAGGAAAGTCGGGAGGAAGCGTTAAAAAAGGCGAACGACGCGCTGCGTGATGAGATCATGCGCCTATCTGAAATGGCGGAGGGATGACATGAAAAGAGATATCGTCAGCACTATTGTCTATGATTTCTCCCACACCGTCGTGTTATCTTTTATCCCCGCGCTGAGGATAATCCGCCATCCGCATACGGACAAGGAATCGATGATGCGCTCGTTGAAGATACAGGGCGGCGCGGTCATAATCGCCAATCACACGAGCTTTAAGGACCCGCTCTTGCTCACCATCGCCTTTTGGCGGCGCAGGGTATCGTATATCGCCGCGGAGGCGGTCTTAAAAAATAAGGTCGCGAGGTGGCTGCTGCTGCATGCGGGCTGCATAGAGGTGAACAGAAACATCTTTGACTTCGCCTGTGTGAAAAAGAGCATAGAGGTGCTAAAATCAGGTACGCCGGTCGTAATGTTTCCAGAGGGTGGCATGACCAAGAACGAGCATAGCTCGTTTAAATCGGGCATGACGCTCATGGCGGCGCAGGCGGGCGTTCCCATAATCCCCGTGTATATCGCGCCGAATAAGGGCATAACGCACATGATACACATGGTCATAGGAGAACCTATAGACGTGAGCGCGATGTGCGGAGGAAGTAAGATGCCATCAAAGGCGATTTTGGATGATATAACAGCGGCCGTTGAGCAGCGCGAGGAAGAGCTAAGGCAGACATACGAAAATAAATACGCAAAGAGGAAAGACAAATGACATTTGAAAAATTAAAGGAACTGTATCAAAGGATTACGGACAAGGACGCCTCCGGCTTCACGCTTGAATCCCGCCTGATCGAGGACCTGGGCATGGATTCCGTGCTCATGCTTTATATGGCGATATCGCTCGAGGAGGAGTTCGGCATAGTCGTGGACAACACGCTCATAAACACCGTAAAGACCGTGGGCGACATGGTAAGCTACATCGAGGCGAGGCAAAAGTGACGGACGAGCGCTGGGACGTCATCGAGCCGCGCCCGGGCGACATGATCCGCGTGAACGTCGGGGCATATTACCACTACGGCATTTTCATTGGCGGCGACGAGGTCGTCCAGTTCGGCACGGCCTCCGACGCCATGGGAGACCCCGCCAACGTGCGCATATTGCGTTCGAATATAGACGATTTTCTATGCGGCAAGGGCTTTTTGGAGGTGCGCGTGCTTTCCCACGCCGAGCGCCGCAAAAAGCGTCCGGATAAAGAGATCGTCGCATATGCGCTTTCCCGCGTGGGCGAGGGCGGATATGACATCATCCACAACAACTGCCGCCACTTCGCGAACGAGTGCGTTTTTGGGCAAAAGGGCAAGACGCGCATCGACTCCATCCGCGACCAGGTGAGAAAAAAGCTGGGTAAGGAGTAAAAAACGGGCCATGAGCTCGTTTTTTTCGTGGAAAAATAAGGAAAATTGCTCAAGTCAATAGCAGGATTTTAAAGTCATTATTCAGATTTAAACGTATGCTCTGTTAGTTTTCTCTGAAAACCGTGGTTTTCTTAACTTTCCCATGAGGAGGCGGGGTGCGCCTGACGGCGCAAGTAATATTTAAAAACGAATGATGAAGGACGGGTCAATGGCAGATGAGGATGGTTTGTGCGGTTGAGTTTAAAAGAGCGAATATTCACGTAAATTGAAGTCATAGGTTGCTTTGCTTCGCAAAGCTCCATTATATGTGTGCGCGGCGCAGCTTTCCCGCATGAAACGGCTTCCGCCGTTTCATGCGGGAAAGTGCCCGCCCAGCCCCGCCCCCAACAGGGGCGGGGCTGGGCGGGCTTAGTTTTTGCGGCCGAAGGCCGCAAAAACCTGCGCCGCACGTCGTCGGCAAGCTCTTTTCATAATCGCAGGGACAAGCGAAAGACTTGCGTATAAATCATCGCGTCCGAAAGGCTTGCCGGACGCGATACTTTATTATAAATTTGATTTTTTGCATAACAATCGCATTTTTCTATTGATTTATTTTAGAAGTTATTGTTCCTCGTCGTCTTTGCCGATTTCATCAGAAATTTGGACAAAGACGATAAACAAAAATAACCGCCCACATTCCAACTTTGAACGGTTATTTTAAATAACATTCGGGGTTGACCGTCTATCGGCAACGTTCCTTTTTTCTATACTCATTTTATTATGCAAAAACAATAAAGTCAATACACAAACAGACGGAGCATTCATCATGATTTCCTGCACTACAATTCATCCCCGCCGCAGGCGGGGACTAAACTCAACTCTCTAATTTTACTTCTCTACGTCTATCTTGATATGAACGTCCCTCAGCTGCTTTTCCTCTACATAGGGCGGCGCGTTCATCATGATTTCCCGCACTACAGTTTATCCCCGCCGCAGGCGGGGATAAAACTCAACTCTCTAATATTATTTTTCTACGTCTATTTTGATGTGAACATCCCTCAGCTGCTTATCCTCTACAAAAGAAGGAGCATTCATCATGATGTCCTGCGCATTCTTATTCATCGGGAAGGGGATTATCTCGCGGATGCTCTCCTCACCGGCAATGAGCATTACCATTCTGTCTACGCCGGGCGCGATACCCGCATGCGGCGGCGCACCGTAGCAGAATGCGTTGTACATCGCAGGGAACTTCGCCTTGACGTCCTCCTCGCCTAAGCCCACCAGCTCAAACGCCTTTACCATTATCTCGGGGTCGTGGTTTCTCACCGCGCCGGAGGACAGCTCCACGCCGTTTACGACGAGGTCATACTGATATGCGTTCAGGCTGAGCGCCTTTTCCATATCCTGCTCCGCCTCCTCGAGCGCCTTTAAGCCGCCCTGTGGCATTGAGAAGGGATTGTGGCAGAACTCCAGCTCGCCGGACTCCTCCCCTATCTCGTACATCGGGAAATCAACTATCCAGCAGAACTCGTAGCGCTCCTTGTCCATATGTCCGGGAACGCGCGCGCCTATCGTCTTTATGAGCACGCCCGCCGTCTTTTGCGCCGCGGTTTTTTTGCCTGCGGATAATGCCACAAACGTATTGGGCGTAAGGCCGAGCTTTTCTGTTAAGACGTCCGCCTTGTCCTTCACGAACTTGGCTATGCCGCCCGCGATCTGTCCGTCCTCGCCCGTCTTGAACCAATATGCCTTGTTGCCGCTTATCACCTCGACGTCCGCGCACAGCTTGTCTATGAACTTTCTCGTCTCCTTGAAGTCATGCACTACGACCGCCTTTATGACGGCGTTTTTAAAGGGCGCAAAGCCGCAGTCGGCTAAAACGTCCGTCACGTCCGCCGCGGTCAGGTCAATTCTCAGATCGGGCTTGTCCGTGCCGTATTTCTCCATTGATTCCACATAGCCTATGCGCTTAAAGGGCGGCTGGGATGCGATGTTATATGTGCCGTATTTCGCGAATACGGGGGGTAAAACGCGCTCTATTACAGCGAAAACGTCCTCCTGCGACGCGAACGCCATCTCCATATCCAGCTGATAGAACTCGCCCGGGGAGCGATCCGCCCTCGCATCCTCATCTCTGAAGCAGGGCGCTATCTGGAAATATCTGTCAAAGCCGCTCGTCATGAGAAGCTGCTTAAACTGCTGGGGCGCCTGCGGGAGCGCATAGAACTTTCCGGGGTGATTCCTCGAAGGGACGAGGTAATCCCTCGCGCCCTCGGGGGACGAGCTCGTTAAAATGGGCGTGGTTATCTCCAAAAAGCCCTCGTCCGTCATCGCGTTTCTAAGCGCGCTCACCACCTTTGAGCGCAGCACGATCTTCTCCTTGACAGCGGGGTTTCTCAGATCGAGATAGCGGTATTTAAGGCGCGTATTCTCGTCCGCCTCCTTTGAGCGGTTTATCTCAAAGGGAAGCTCGTTATAGCGGCATCTGCCCAATATCTCTATTCTCTCGGGCACTATCTCTATATCGCCCGTCGCCTGCTTGGGGTTTTTTGAAGAGCGCTCGCGCACCGTCCCCGTGACGGATATAGTGGATTCACAGTTTACTCCCGAAATGCTCGCTAGCATCTCCTCCGTCTCCGCGACGACCTGCGTCGTGCCGTAAAAGTCCCTTAAAACTATGAAGGCGAGGTTCTTTGAAACGGAGCGGATGTTCTCCATCCAGCCCACGAGCGTGACCTTTTCGCCTACGTTTTCTATTCTCAGCTCATTGCAATTATGCGTTCTCGATTGAAACATTTTTATTCACCTTTTGACTGATTTGCTCGATAAAAGCAAGTATTATTATACCAGCTTTTTAGCCCGAACGGTAGCTTTTATTTAAAATTCCCTAAAAAAGCCGCGGGCATTATTTTATAGCCCTATTTGCAGTTTTGATTTTATTCGACTTGCAAAATGTCGCTTTATTTCATGAAAATCCGAACCATTTTGCAAGATTTATATAAAATAATTGCAGATAAGGGTTGACAATTCTTCCTGACGGGTGTAAAGTAAGTCCTGTAAAGAGGCAAAGGCGTCTTAGATGATGATTCATCTGCGCCCTGCCTCTTTTTCGTTTATTCGATAAAAAGCCATCGGCTTATAATAAATTTTTAAGGAGAAAAGAAAGATGATAAGAAACTTCAGACGATTTACATGTATCGCATTGGCACTGCTCTTAACGGCGTTCGCATTCGCGGGATGCTCCGCAGGCGGCAATGATGCCGTAGCGACGGATTCACCCTCGAGCGGCGATCAAGTCACCATAGAGGGTATAAAGCAAAAAGGCGAGCTTCACGTCGTAACCGAGGTCGCGTTCGAGCCCTTTGAATACTACGACACGGACGGCACGACGGTCATCGGCTACGGCAAGGACATACTCGACTACATCTGTGAGGATCTGGGCGTAAAGCTCGTTCAGGACGACCTGCCCTGGCAGGGCTGCTTACCCGCATTAGAGGCTAAGAAGTGCGATTTCCTCGCCACAAGCGTGGGCTACACCAAGGAGAGAGCGGAGAAGTATAACCTGACCATCCCCATCGCGGAAAGCACGGTCGTGCTCATTAAGAGAGCGGACGACGATTCCATAAAGGACGTAAACGACATGCAGGGCAAGATCGTCGGCTCACAGAACGGTTGCAGCCAGTGGGAGGCGCTCGAGGCGTTTAACGACAAGCTGAAGGCCGAGGGCGGCACGGGCTATGCTGAGGAAAAGCTGTATACCGCGTTCTCCGAGGCGTATCTCGAGCTTAAAAACGGCGTGATAGACTGCGTCGCACAGTCCGTCACAAACGCAAACGTACTCATAAAGAACAACCCCGGCGTATATGAGATAGTGGGCGAGATAGGCGCAAAGAACTATTTCAGCTGGGCTTGCAGAAAAGAGGATAAGGAGCTCGTGGAATACTTAAACTCCATCATCAAGGAGATGAAGGAGAACGGCAAGTTAGACGAGCTTCAGGAAAAGTGGCTGGGCGCAGCTTCCGAGCTTCCCGATGAGTTCGTTCCGGAATCCTGACAGACCTTTTGAAGTAAACCTCCGCCGTCACGGCGGAAACCGATAGAATCATTTCTTAAACCCTCCGGTCTTTCGAAAATTATTTGAAAGGCCGGAGGACAGAAAATAGTTTTTCAAAACTGTTCGATTTTTTGTCTTTTTCAAGCAGCCCGCGGCAGGCTCATACATATTAGTACAATATTAGTACACCGACAGGGGAGCGAGTAATTTTGAAAAACCGACAAGGCAGGTGAGACCCTATGCAACAAGACACATTCTCATTGGTAATGAGCTACATGCCCCTGATGCTTCAGGGACTTTTAACCACAATACAGGTCTCCCTCGAGGCGGCGGTGATAGGCGAGCTTTTCGGCCTGCTCTTAGCGCTGTTAAGACGGGGAAAGAGCAAGGTCATAAACGGCATTATAGGCGTGTATATCAGCTTTGTGCGCGGGACTCCCCTGCTCGTACAGATCTTCGTCATATACTATGCTGTATCCATGCTGGGGCTTAACCTCCCCGCAGCGGTGACGGGCGTGATAGCGCTGAGCTTAAACAGCGGCGGCTTCGTCGCGGAGATACTGCGCGGCGGCTTTTCCGCAATACCGCGCGGTCAATATGAATCGGGCTATGCGCTGGGGATGTCTAAAGCCATGGTCACGAGGAGGATAGTCCTCCCCCAGGTCATAAAGATAGTGCTCCCGCAGTTTATAACCGAGGTCATAAACGTCATCAAGGTTTCGCCGCTGCTGTCCGTCATAACCGTCGTGGATTTGACGAGGGTCGCGCAGAGGCTGGTTCAGCAGACTAACGTGTGCATACCGTTCTATGCGACTATCGCGGTATTCTACTTTATTTTATGCGCAGCGCTTGAAGGCGTGGTGAACGCCGTATCGAAGAAGCTAAACAAGTCGCTGTCAGTCGGATAAGGAGGTGTGTTTATGGACTTTAACGCTGTTTTAGTAACGCTTGAGGCGATCGGCGAGGGCATAAAATACACCCTGCTCACATCCGTCTGCGCGATAATAATAGCCATGCTCTTGGGCATTATCCTCTGGCAGATGCTCACCGCAAAGAGCAAGTTTATCCGCGCCGTCGCGATATGCTATTCAAAGCTGTTCCGCTGTATCCCCTTTATGATACAGGCTTATATATTCTACTACAGCCTGCCCTCTATGGGGATAAAGCTCCCCGCGGCGCTCGTGGGCATAATATGCCTTTCGCTCTATAACTCCGCATATATCGGCATGATTTTGGAAAGCGGTATGCGCTCCATACCCAAGGGGCAGTTTGAATCCTGCGCGGCGTTGGGCATAAAGCGCACGGGCATGATAACGCGCATAATCATCCCCCAGATGATACCCGTGGTGATGCCCCCGCTCACCGGTCAGTTCATAATGGCGGTCAAGGATTCCTCCATACTCTCCGTAATAACGGTCACGGAGATGACCATGATGGCGGGTCAGGCGGTCAACAAGACCTTCAGTCCGTTCGAGGTTTACCTCGTGCTCGCGCTGGCATATTGGCTGTTAAACATCCTGATCGAGCGCATAACGGGCAGGATAGAGAAAAAAGCGATCAAAAAGACCGTAGTTTCCGCGGCAAAGTAAAGGTGGTGCAAGTTTATGAAATCCGACGATGTAGTCATCATTGTAGACAGATTAAAAAAGAGCTTCGGCAAAAACGAGGTCTTAAAGGATATAAATATGGAGATAACCGCGGGCGAGGTCGTTTGCATTTTAGGCCCCTCCGGCTCGGGAAAGAGCACTTTTCTTCGCTGCTTAAACTATCTTGAGACGCCCACGGACGGACAGATAACGATTGACGGACACACCATATTCGGCGTAAAGCCGGGTATGCGCGACCCGAAATATAACATCACTGCGGCAAACGAGATACGGCGCAGCGTGGGTATGGTCTTTCAGCACTTCAACCTCTGGCCGCACAAAACGGTTTTGGAAAACGTCATAGAGGCGCCCGTCCATGTAAAGAAGATGGGCAAGGAGGAAAGCATCAAAATTGCCGAGGAGCTTTTAAAAAAGGTCGGTATGCTATCGAAAAAGGACGCATACCCCGCGTCGCTCTCCGGCGGACAGCAGCAGAGGGTCGCCATAGCGCGCGCACTCGCGATGCAGCCGGACATAATGCTGTTTGACGAACCGACGAGCGCGCTCGACCCCGAACTGGTGGACGAGGTTTTGACGGTCATGAAATCCCTTGCAAAGGAGGGCATGACGATGGTAATAGTTACGCATGAGATGGGCTTTGCGGCGGAGGTCGCAGACCGCGTCATATTCATGGACGGCGGGTATATCGTCGAGGAGGGGCCTGCAAAGCAGGTCATCGGCGACCCGCAGACACAGCGGGCGAAGGACTTCTTCTCCGCAATACTACAGGTTTAAAAGGGGGCGACGGGTTATGAAGGCTGCCGCGATACAAATGAACTGTATACCCTATGATAAAAAGGCCAATTTCAGCATAGCCGCCGGCTTGATAGAGCGGGCATGCAAGGAGGGCGCTAAGCTTATCGCCCTGCCCGAGCTTTTCAACACCGGCTACTGCTGCTATGAAAGGGAATGGGAGTACGCTGAGGATCTCTACGGCGAAACGGCGGAGTTCCTTTGGAGCTTCGCGCACAGATACGGCTGTACTCTCATAGGCGGATTTTCCAAGAAGGCGGGAACAGCGGGATTGTGCTACAATTCGTTAATGCTGATATCCCCGCACGCAAATAGGGATTCATACAGCAAGATGTATCTTTGGGGAGATGAAAAGAACCGCTTCATAAAGGGAAGAGACATAACGCTATGGAGCTTTGACGGGATCACCGTCGCCCCGCAAATTTGCTATGAGATAGGTTTTCCCGAAAATGCAAAGATAGCCGCGTTAAAGGGCGCGCAGGTCATTGTCAACTGCGCCGCATTCAACGCGCTGCGTCTTAATGTTTGGGATATCGCCACGCGCTCACGCGCGATAGAGACGGGCTGTTACGTCATAGCGGCGAACCACTCGTCGACCGAGCATGACCCCAAGGACATACATTACTGCGCACACTCGCGCATAGTCGACCCTAAGGGGCATATCCTCGCGGAGGCGACTGAGGATAACGACGTGATAACCGCGGACATAGATTTAAGCAAAATTTACGAGCAGAGGGACTTCCTCCCCTATCTTCGCGATATAGACACATCCTTTACCGCTGCGGGATACGGCGAAATAGTTAAGTGAGGTGACGCATATGCAGCCTATAAAAAGAGAGATCATCCCCGCGGGACACGCGCGCGCGTTCTTCTTAAAGGCGGGGCAGCTGATAAAGATAAGCGAGACGGATAAATGCCAGGTGGGCGACCTGATAGCATATCTTTCGGACGATTTTTCCGAGCATGTCTCCCCCGCACATACGCGTTGTGCGCTGAAAAGCATTTATTTAAAAAAGGGAGACTGCCTCTATTCAAACAGACGGCGCAAAATATTGAAGATTATCGAGATGACCTCCCCCGTGAACGACATGCTTTATCCCTCCTGCGACGTATACCGCTATCGCGATTTCGGCATTACGGGATATCACCGAAATTGTGTGGATAATTTTAGAGACGTTCTATCCGATTTCGGCATTGATCCCGAGGAGGTATGCGACCCCGTGAATCTGTTTGAAAACGTCCCTGTGAAAGCGGACGGAACTATGAACATAAAGCCGCCCGTCGCGGACGCGGGAGACTTTATAACGTTTAAGGCGTTATGCGACGTGATCATAGCCGTGTCGGCATGTCCCATGGACGCGGGGACGAACGACACAAACGGCGGCTCGACCGCGGACATGCTCGCGGAGATATTTGACCCGCCCGAATTTTCAGGACTAATATAATTTTAACTGTTTAAAGGAGATGTTTTAATATGAAGCTAAAGGAAAGCGTAGTTGTCCCCGGTTATGACGCGAGATGCGTCAAGGTAATGAAGGGCGAGTTTGTAAAGCTGATAGATATTGAAGGACAGCAGGTGGGCGACCTCATCGCCTATAAGATAGACGACACGACAGAGCATTCATCCCCCGCGCATACGCGCTGTGCGCTTAAAAACGTTTACTTGAAGCTGGGCGACAGCCTGTATTCAAACCGCAGAAAGCCGCTCATGAAGCTGGTCGAGGACACTGTAGGCGCGCACGACCTGCTCTATCCCGAATGCGACACGACGAGATACAACGTCGAGCTGGGCGTGGAGGGCTTCCACAGAAACTGCTATGACAACCTGATGGGCGAGTTAAGAAAGCTGGGCATTCGTCCGCAGGAGCTGCCCGAGCCGTTAAACGTATTCATGAACGTACCCGTTTTGGAGGACGGCTCTATCGCAATCGAGCTGCCCAAATCAAAGGCGGGTGACTACATGGTATTTGAGGCTTTAGAGGATCTCTACGTCCTCATGTCCTCCTGCTCAAACGACGTTCCCACTATGAAAACCAACGCAGGCAAGATAACGGACATGAGGATGGAGGTTTATACGGAGGATTGAGGTTATTCATGTGGTCATTAATTAGTTGATTAATTGGCCGAAGCTCCTATATACTTATTGCCGCACACCGGTACGGCGGAGAGATCGCTTAGGCGGTCTCTTTTTTGTTGGCAGAGATGTGTGGTTTTGGACGTTAAGTTAATTAAGAGGTTGCTTTGCTGCGCAAAGCTCCATCAAAGAGAATGGTTCAAGTCAGCAGTAAGTTTTTAAAGGCATTAGATTGATTTGAAAGTAAACTATGTTTTAACTGAAAACCGTGGTTTTCAGACTTTCCCATAAGGAGGCAGTGCGCCTGACGGCGCAAGT
>CAKROK010000036.1 GCA_934373295.1 uncultured Christensenellaceae bacterium
GAGGCGGCGCTGTTCACTTCTGCGGATTTTAACGCGGGCATGATGGACGAACATGACGCGATAGCGTTCGGCTGCCCGTCCATGGGTGACGAGGTGCTCGAGGAGGACGAGTTTGAGCCCATGTTCACGGAGTGTGAGGCGCAGCTCAACGGAAAGACCATCGCGCTTTTCGGCTCATACGGCTGGGGCGACGGCGAATGGATGCGCAACTGGGAGGAGACCTGCAAAAACGACGGAGCTATACTCGCCTGTGATTTCGTGATCTGCAACGAAGAGCCGGACGACGAGGCTAAGGCGGCGTGTGCTGAATTAGGAAAAGCACTGGTCAAGTAAATAAAAAAACACTGCTTTCATTTGTTGATAAATGGCTGAAAATATAGTATTATATAAAAATAGATAACGATAGAATGTATGTTTTCATACAAAAGGAGCTTTAATACTATGAAAGCAGCTGTTTTTGGCGGCGGAGAAGCCGCGGTGAATATCGGCAGGGCGCTCATAAAGGGCGGGTGCTCTACGGAGATAATTTCAGACGACATAATAACCTGCGACGGGGCGTGCGTCCATTCGGCGAACATGATGCGCGGAAAATACGACCTCATCGTGCTGACGGAGGACGCGGACGAAAAGGACCTCTGCTGGCAGATCGGTCAGTTTTTGGCGGACGACGCGCTCGTGCTGTCCGTACAGCCCTCTTTCCCCGAGGATGTGCTGAGCGGATATTTCGGACGCGACAAGGTGGTAATGGGAGCATATGACGGCAAGCTGATGCTGCAAAATGCGGCGGGAGCGCAGAAAATCGCCGAGCTGACGGGCGCGCAGATATCTTCTGACGTGGCGAAGAAGCGCTTTTGCGAGATAGCGCAGGCGGCGTTCGGATGCGTATGCTCGCTCGCGGGATGCAGCATGAGCGTACTTGCATCCAGCGACGCATGGTTAGAGCTGATGGCGGGAATAGTGCGCGAATTTTCCGACGTATGCGCGGCGGAGAAGGTCTATGACATAACCGTAGGCGGATATCCCATAGCCGATCTCATAACCATGAAGGGATTTATAAAGAAAAAGTATCCCGTAAAAAAGCTGATAGAGGTCGTACCGGATTATTCAAAGCTCACCCCCGTATCGGAAATGGGGTGCATAGTGTCGTATGCGGACAAGAACGGATTAGATGTCCCCAAATGTAAAAGGATGCTTGAGCTGCTAAAGGACATAAGCGCGGGCAAGCTCAAGAGAGGACCGCAGAATTTGAAGGAATTTTGCTGAACAAAAAAGAGAAGAGAACAAAGAACCCCGTAGGGCGGGATAGAAAAATCTTGCCTTGCGGGGTTTTTCTGCGTCAAGCCCGGTCGGCGTACTGATAAGTACAGCCGACTGCGGCTTGCTTGAAAAATGACGAAAAATCAGGATTTTTTGATAGTCTAATTATTTCCAAAAACAAATTTTGAAAAAAGTTGCTGCAAGAAATTAGTATAGGTTTAATTGAACTTTAAGAATGATAATCCTCGTTTTCATCAAAGGCGACGAAGGGCAGGGGGCATAGCTCGGCGATGGTGTGCTCCCAAATGATGTGCGTCGGGCCGCTGATGTACACGGGGACTTCGCTGTTTGCGCAAAATTCTGTCATGACCTGACGACATGCGAGACAGGGGGCGCTGTCCTCATCACAACCGCCGACGGCAGCAAGCGCGGTGAACTTCCTACAGCCCTCGCTCACCATCTTGAACATGGCCGTGCGCTCGGCGCAGATCGTCATGCCGTAGCTCGCGTTTTCGATGTTGCAGCCGGTGTAAATCTTTCCGTCAATGCCCAAAACTGCCGCGCCCACCATGAATTTTGAATAGGGGGTATAGGCATTTTCTCTTGCCTTCCACGCGGCTTCGACTAATTGCTCTTTTGTGACCATAATTTTTTTCCTCCTCAAAAGAAGTCTTTTTTATCATTATACATCCCGAACATGAGGTTATACAAGATGAAGTTTACAATATAACAGTTTTTTGAAAGCGGCTCATCTGATATAATTAGAAAAACAGGGGGTGAGAGGTGAAATGATAAGAATACTCGTCGTTGAGGACGACAGGGATATTTCAACACTGATACAAATAGCGCTAGGACAGGCGGGATATGATGTCTTTTCGGCGTATGACGGCGCTGCGGGGGCGGATATCGTCGAAAAAGAGCGGTTTGACCTGATACTTTTAGACATAATGCTACCCGAAATAGATGGGTATGAGCTGTTTTCATATATAAGGGAATACTCCGTTCCTGTGATATTCATAACGGCGCGGGGCGAGATAGAGGACAAGGCGAGGGCGTTCCACATGGGCGCGGACGACTATCTCGTAAAGCCGTTTGAGGTGGACGAGCTTATTTTAAGGGTGGAAAACATATTGCGCCTGCACGGATATAAAAACGACCTGCTGACAATAAAGGACGTGGTGATGGACGTGGATGCAAGGACGGTCAAAAAGGCGGGGGAGGAGATCCCGCTCACGCCCAAGGAATACGAGCTTCTGCACATACTTTTGAGGAACAAGGGCAGGGCGTTGTCTCGATTTGCGCTATACGAGCGCGTATGGGGCGAGGAGGCGGACAGAGACACGAGGACGCTGGAAATACACATAACGCGGCTGAGAAAAAAGCTGGGGCTGGATAGGCAAATAGCGTCCGTGCATAAGGTGGGATATGTTTTAAAGGAGAATATATGAGCCTTTCAAAAAAGGTAGTATTGACGGTCGCTGCGGTGGTGTTCTGCGCATTTTCCGTCGGCGGGACGATAATGCTCGCAAACAACTACGGCATAGCGCTCGATGAGGCGATAAGCCAGAATTCGCGCAGATGGAGGATGACGTGCTATACGCTTGAGAGCAGGTTGGTTTCGAATAGATTAAAGGGGGAGGACTTTGACGCAGACCGGCTTGCGCAGTACGCAGATCAAATGACCTCATATGCCGAGGGAGAGGAGCTTGAGATAACGGATGCGGACGGAAACGTGATATTTTCCAGCTTGAGCGGAGAAACGAAAAATATGCCGAATGACGACAGCTATGCCGTAAACTGCGAAAACGGGGGATATTACAACTGGTTCGTATCGTCCGTAAATGCGCAGGGCAGGGAGCTTAAAGCGATAGGGCGATATGACGTCACGGGCGTTTTTGACGAAAGACGGCGGCAGTATTTTTCGTTTTTGATGATCGAGCTTGCGGTGATGCTTTGCGCGGGATGCGCGGCGTATATCATATCAAGGAGGATAACCGGGCCGTTAAAGAGCCTTGAAAAGACGGCGCGGCGCATATCTGCGGGGGATCTTTCGCTGAGGACGAGCATAGAGACGAATGACGAGATAGGCTCGCTCGGCAGGAGCTTTGACAACATGGTGAGGGAGCTTGAAAGGCAGATAGACAACAGGACGGCGTTTGTCGCGGATTTTTCGCATGAGCTAAAGACGCCCATGACGTCCGTGGTGGGTTACGCGGATATTTTACGGACGCAGATATTGGACGAGCGGGAAAAGTACGAATACGCGGATAAGATATATAAGAACGGAAAGAGGCTGGAGGCATTGTGTGAAAAGATGCTGTCCATGCTCGAGCTTTCGAGCAGGAAAATTCAGCTTGAGCCTGTAAGTACGGGGAAAATAATGAGGGGGCTTGAGCAGATATTCGACGGCGAAAAAACGATAAAATATGAAACAGAGGATGCGCGGGTGATATGCGACTATGACCTGATTTTGACGCTTTTGAGGAATCTGACGGAAAACGCGGTAAAGGCTTCAAATGGATCGGACGTAAAAATTATCGGAAAAGTCACGGATGGAAGATATCGCTTTTGCGTAGAGGACAACGGAAGGGGCATGGACGAAAGGGCGCTTTCGAGGATAACCGAGCCGTTTTTTAAGGCGGACGGAGCGAGAAGCGGCACGGGAAACGGCATAGGGCTTTCGATATGCAAGAGCATCTGCGACGCCTTTAATACGCAGCTTGAGATAAAAAGCGAGGCCGGAAAGGGGACGCAGGCGGCGTTTTATCTGGAGGTGGCCGAATGAAAAGAACGATCGTGATTTTATGCGCGGCGATGACGGCAATAGCGCTGGTGCTGTGCCCGTTCATATACTTTAAGATATCGGACGGGTCGCGGCTCAACAGGAGCTTTTCCATGAGCGGCCTTCCCGAAATAGAAGTCCAGCCGAGTGAGATAGAGCTGATAAACGACGTGACAAGCTATCTCGAAAATGGCGGGGAAGCGATAGAGGGACAGGCTGGCCCGGACGAGATGCGCGAGGCGCTTGCGGTATTTTTTGAAAAAACCGACTTTCCCGATGAGCTTTCGGGGATGATACTTGGCTCGGTCTTATCTACGTCGTTTATCGACGCATATGAGATTTCGGGATGCACCACGTATTCCTGCGTAAACAAGCTGGAAACGGAAAAGATAGAGGTGTTCGATTTGGGATATACAATAGACGATGCGTCGGGGACGGTGATATCGTTTTATGCGCAGTTAAACGGGAATGTCGCGATAGAAAATGCGGAGGAAGAGAGAACGGCGCTCATGGAAAAATACCTTTCGTATACCACGCTGGACGCGCTTGGAGATTGGAGCTACAACGGCGCGAGATATTTTTCAAAAAAAGCGGGGCTTTATCTAAATGTGGAGCTTTCCCAAAAAAGCGACAGGATATTCATAGGGCTGGAGCGCTGACGGAAACAATTTAGAAAAGTAACAGGAGTACACTTTAAAAAAACAGAACAGGAGAGTGTACTCATGAAAAGAATAATTTTGATTATGCTTGCGGCGATTATGCTGATAGCGGCGGGATGCTCGGGAGGAAGCGCAAATGAGCTGCCCCAAAGCAGCGCCGCGGCACAACCGACCGCGCAGGCGGCGAAAACACCCGAGCCGACGCCCGAGCCAAACGCACTCGCGGTAAACGAAAACGCGGATAAGGCGAGCAATTTTACGCTGGAAATAACGCTTGACCCCGAAAAGCACAGCTTGAGCGTAAATCAGAAGATAGACTACCTAAACCCGAGCGGGGATGCGCTTTCGCAGATATACTTCAACGTCATACCGGATGCGTTTAAAAAGGACGGCGGCGGGACGAGCGTGAAGAGCATAAAAATAGCGGGCGAACAGACGAGCATGAAAAACGTGAAGGGGACGGTCTATAGTGCGGACATCCCCACGCCCGTAAAAAAGGGAAAGCGGACGGAGATAGAGCTGGTTTATGAGGTAAATATACCAAATATAGTGAACAGATTCGGCTATCAGGAGACGTATTTTAACCTGGGCAACTTCATAATAACGCCGGCGGTCTATGAAAAGGGCGGATATGTCTCACAGCCGTACGTGGACCTTGGAGACGCGTTTTATACGGATATAGCGAACTACGACGTTAAGATAAATGTGCCGGAGGGCTACAAGACGGCCGCGACAGGTGAAAAGGGAGAGGACGGAGCATACCACGCGAAAAACGTCCGCGACTTCGCCTTTTGCGCAAGCGACAAATATGAGACGCTGGAGACGGACGCGAACGGAGTGAAGGTCACGGCGTATTTCGGGAGCGAGCTTGAGCTAACGGCGAAAAGGGTGATAGACGTGGCGAAAAAATCGCTAATATTATTGAGCGAAAAATTCGGACAGTATCCGTATAAAACGCTGGACGTGGTCATGAACGGGCTGACGAGCGGCGTAAACGGGATGGAGTATCCCGCGCTGATAATGATAGCGCCGGAGGTGCCGCTGGAGGTGTTTGCGGACGAGGGGATGGACTATGACACGGATCAAAACGCAGTGCCTACAGTGCTTTCATTGGACGACTCGGTGTGCCACGAGGTCGCGCATCAGTGGTTTTACGGGATAGTGGGCAACAACCAGGTGACCGAGGCGTGGCTGGACGAGGGCTTCGCGAGATTTTGCGAATTTCTATACGAGAGCACATATCCGCCCCATCTGACGGAGGAAAACGAGTATTTCTTAAAGGAAAATAGAATGAAAAGCATCGCAGAGAGTGTGATGGGAGACGGAGATGACGATACGCAGGACTCGAAAGACGACCGGCCAAAGCTCACGAAATCGCTGTATTATTGGATGGAAAACGACGCGATGAGCTATTCGGATATATATGAATACGGCTCGGCGCTGATATATTCCATATACAATGAGATGGGCGAGGAGGAATTCTTCAAGGCGGCGAAGGAATACGTAAAAACGTTTAAATACGGCTTTGTCACGACGGAGGATTTCAAGGAATTCTGGTCAAAAAGGGCGGATGTAAAGGGAATACTGGTCGCATTTATAGCAGAAGATTAGAAAATGGGCATCTCTTATAATAAGAGATGCTTTTTATCTTGAAAAAACGACGGAAAAGCGGTATTATATTGCAAACAATAAGTTAGGGGGATATTATGAAAATACTCATACCTTCAATTTATGACGACAACTTCGGCGATATGCTTATAAGGCACTGCTTTGAATCCCTTTTGCGCGCCGCGCTGGATGAGCTTGGATTAAGCGCGCAGATCGAGATAATGCCGCTAAAGGAGATCGACGAGCAGATGGTGCGCCGAGCGGAATACATATTCTTTCCGGGCGGAGGGACTTTTGGACTGTGCTACACGGGATTTTTTGACTATGTCGAGAGGATAGTGAACATAGCGCAGGAGACGGGCATACCGGTGGTCTTTTCTTCCGTGGGATTCGACAATCAGGACGCGACTCCCGAGGGCGAGGAAAGATTGAGAGCGCTTTTACACAAGGACTGCGTCAAGGCGATATCCGTAAGGGACGATGCTCAGCTTTTCAGACCGTATGCCGAGGGAAGCGGACTGGAGGTGAAACAGGTATGCGACCCGGCGGTTTGGGCGAGAAGCGTATGCGACCTTCCAAAAAAGCACGAACAGGGGAAGATAGTGGGCATAAACGTCGTGAGAGGCGGGCTTTTTGGGGACAATAAGCACGGCTGGAAATTTAAAGACGAGCTAAACTATCTCGACGAGCTTAGAAAGCTATTGGATGAAGCGGGATATGACTACAGATTTTACACCAACGGCAGCATTTTAGACGACAACGCGCTGCACTATTTCGCAAGACAGTACGACATTCCCGCGCAAAAGACGATGTACATAAATTCGGCGAGGGAGCTTGTGAATGCGATAGAGGGCTTTGACTTCGTGTGCGCGATAAGGATGCATTCGTCGATAATAGCATATGCTCTGGGCGTACCCGCGATAAACGCGGTATGGAACGACAAGATATACAAGTTTTATGACAACATAGGCCGCCACGACAGTGCGATAGAAATTGAAAAGTTTACCGCAAAAGAGGCATTTGAAGCGGCGAAGAGGGGAATCGAGGAGGGACGGAGACAGCCGGACGAGGCGTTTTTGATGAGCGCCTATGAGTTCATATTTGACGCCATAAAGAAGATGACGGGAGCAAAGGGTGAAAGACACAGGAGCTTTGAAGAGATAAAGAAATGTATGGAGCGGGAGAATATCCCCAAAAGAGATGAACACATAGACCATATGACAAAGCTCAAGCGCGCGGAAAAGCTATATCTTGACAGATTTACGGACGTAAAGGCAAGAGACAGGGAGATAAAGAAGCTGACGAGGAAAGCTGAAAAGCTGAAGACGAGCAATGTTGAGCTAAAAAAACAGCTCAAGAGCAAGAAAAACGCACTTTCACGCAAACAGAGGGAGCTTTCCGCAATAAAGCGGCATCCGCTGGTAAGGCTGGATATGAAGCTGAGGAGGGTTTTCAGAAAGATAAAAAGGAGATTAAAGAGGATAATAAAGAGAGGGAAAAAGAGTTAAAGGGAATAAAATGAGCCGCTGCCTGATGGACGAGCGGCTCGTTTTTTTAATAGGGGCGCCCGTAATATATGCGGCTGCCCTTTGCGGCGGGGACGACTTCCACACCGCCGGAAGTGGCTAAGACGGACTTTCCGTCGCCGATATAAATGGCGACCTGCCATATGCCCTTATAGCTCTTTCGGCTCGTGCTGCCGTAGAATATCAAATCGCCCGCGCGCAGGGAGGAATATTTGAGCGTGCGCTTATTATTCTCACAGCTTCTGTATTGCTCCGCCGCGGTGGTGGAGGAGCGCTTGCCTAAAGCCTGCATTACTGACCAGTTCACGAGATAGCTCGAATCCACATATTTGCCCGTAGCGCGCTTGGAAGTGCTGAAGGGGTCGCCTATGCGCGTCTTGGCGAAAGCGGCGATGGACTTACCTGCGGCGCTGCCCTTGGGGGCGGTTTTATTTACGGTAAAGCGCTTTTCATAGACCTTCGCACCGCCCTGCGCGATATATGCGGTGACGCGCAATGTCTTTTTACCTGATTTTAAATCCGAAAAGCGAATGCTTCGGCTTAAATCGGAAAGGTCGTATTCGATAACGCCGCTATTGAGCTTTTTTGTCAAGGATAGCTCGGTCGCTGATTTATCGTTTAAAATGGTCACGACGAGCTTTGTCATGGGGGCGTCGGAGAGGATTTTTCCGTTTATTCGGTTATCCTTGCCTAAAAGCTGATCGGGGAGGGACAATGCCTCGCCCTTTTCAAACCGAAAATTATCCTTTAAAGAAATATTGCTGTTGACCGTAACGGCGCAGCTCACGCTATAGCCGCCCGTTATTTCGCAGGTGACGGTGCATTTACCCGCGCTGACGGCGGTTATCTTGCCTGTTTCGGCATCGATGCGGGCTATATCCGAATCGTCGCTCGAAAAGCGCGCCTCGGGGAGATAGCATATATCGGAATAATCGACGTCAAAGCTCACGTCAAATTTGCGCGTGGCGCCGACGTTCATTGAAATCTTTTCAAACGAGGGAGTGATGTTAAAGACAGGCTGCTTTTTAACGCGCGTAAGCTCGCTAAATGCGCTGTACACCTTATTTTCATCCACGGTAGAATAGCTGCGCAAAGTATAGCAGACCTCGTTTTCTGGGATGGAACTCAAAGCGAATTCACCAGCATCTCCCGAATAGACGCACGTTACGTTTGAAAGGTCGGAAAAGCTGAACTGCCAAAGCTCACAGCCCTCCGCGTTTTGCGGCTTTTCCCAGAAAAGCGTGAGAGCGTCGTCCGTCACGGTAAAATCACAGGGCAGGGGGACGTCGGGGGTAAAATCATCTTCCGTTTGCGCAAAGGCGCACAGCGGGGACAATAGGGTGAACAGGGATAGAATTATACAAAAAATCTTTAAAAGTCTGTTTTTCATGCTTGGTACTCCTGTCAATAGGGACGGGCGAAGGTGAGCTGTCTTGCGCCGACGGGGACTATGCCGTAACGGACATTGGGCGCATCGGCTTCTATTGTATAGCCGTTTCCGATGTATATGGCGACGTGGTTCACGCCGGCGTATCTGCCGTTATCCGTACCCGCGTAAAAGAGCAGGTCGCCCGGGCGAAGCTCGTCTTTAGATATGGTTTTGTTGTTATCCACGCACCATTTATATTGATAAGCCGCGACGTTGGGCAGAGTGATGCCCGCGCCCTCCTTAAAGCACCAATAGACGAGGTAGCTGCAATCGATATAGCGCTTATACGAGCGCAGAGGCTGACTGTATGGGTCGTCAAGGCGGGTATGAGCGAAATTCAGCACGGCCTCAACCTGTTTTTCATAGGTTTTGGGTCGGGAAAGCACGCTGAAGGATTTTTTAAAGAGGTTGAGCTTACCGCGCTTTGTATAGACGGTGACGTATAGCGTCTTTTTGCCCTTTTTAAGGTCGCGGAAGGGTATCGAGCCGCTTATATCGGCGAGGTCACAGCGCTTTACGCCGCCCGCATTATAGGAATATGTCAGCTCGTTTTTTCCGTTCGAATTCTTGATGGAAATATATATGCGCGATATGGGATCGTCGGAGATTATCGTGCCGTTGATGCGGTTTTTCCCGCCGACGATCTGATCGGGCAGGGAGTTTACAGAGCCGTCTTGGAAGATGTGATCGTATGTCAGATACATCGAGCCTTTTATATTGGAAGATTTGTTGACGGTGACGGTGCATGTCGCCTTATAGCCGCCCGTGAGCTTACATGTGATGGTGCATTTTCCCGCGGCTTTTGCGGTGAGCGTGCCTGTATTCCTGTTGACGGAGGCGATTTTAGAATTGGATGAATAGTAGCCCTCCACGGGGAAATATAGAGAGGAATCGCGGTCCATATCGAAAAATGCCTTTAGAGAGCGGCGGGAGCCGATATTGACGGTGAGGGAGGTATGCGAGAGCTTCAAATTGCTGACGGCGGTCTTTTTCAAACGGCCGGCATACACGAGCCGACTGTAATATTTCTTCTTATTTATAATGCGGTAGCTGCGCACGGCATAATACCGCGTATTCTTAGGAATGCTTTTAAAACGGTATTTTTGGGCATTGCCCGCATAGAGAGAGGTAGCGTTTTTGACTCTTCCTGACTTTGCGGAGGCTTTATCGGAAAATTCGAAAAGCTCCCAATACTCATCGCCGTTTTTAAGCTCGGGGATGTAGTAGGCATTGATGCTGTCAAAATCAAAGCTGCCCATTTCGGGTGAGGATGGACGGACGCCCGCGCATAGTGCGGAGACGGGAATAAGTGTCAATATTATGACGAGGAAAAATGCTGTCAGTCGTTTCATTAATAGTACTCCCACATATTATTTGATTTTATTATATCATAAAAAATGAAACATGGAAGTAAAAAAAGGATTGTTTAAAAAAAGTTCAAAAATTTTTTTAAAAGGGTGTTTTAAAGTGAGGGGGAGTGGTTATAATATAAACGAAGGTCAAAGAAAGTCAAAGTCAAGGAGGCTGAAATGAGTGTTATAAGCGACAGCATAGAGAGCTTCATAAAGGATATGATGGAGGACATCGACGGAGTGTATGAGCTGAAGCGAAACGAGCTCGCGGAGAGATTCGGATGCGCACCGTCTCAGATAAACTACGTACTTCAAACGCGGTTCACGCCGGAGAGGGGATATGTGATAGAATCGAGACGGGGCGGAGGCGGATGCATAAAGCTCTATAGGGTGAACATCGATAAGCACGAGGTCGTAAAGAGCCTCTTGGAGGATTTTATCAAAAAGGGTGCGATGAGCGAGAAAAACGCGCGGCAGATGTTATCAGACCTTGCAAGTCTCGGAATAATAGACATAAGGACGGCGAGACTCATATACTTTGCGGTGAGCGACGATGCATTAAACGCGGCGGGTCCGAAAAAAGATGCGCTGCGCGTGAATATTTTAAAGACTATGATGACGGCGGTATTAGCCGAGCAGTGAAAGAGGTGTTTTGTATGTTATGTCAAAAGTGTCATAAGAATCAGGCGACAGTCCATACGGTGACTATAGTAAACGGAGTAAAGGATGAAAAGTATTTGTGCAGCGAATGCGCGGGAGAAAATGAGCTTGCGATGAACTTCAGCTTCCCGAGCATGAACGACTTCTTCGGCGATTTCTTTGAGCCGCAGAGGACGTTGCAGCAGGCGTTAAAATGCGACAGCTGCGGGACGAGCTTTGAGGACTTCAACAGAACCGGGCTGTTGGGCTGCCCCGAATGCTATGAGAATTTCAGGAGCAGGCTCGCGCCCATAATCAAAAAGACGCAGGGCGGCAACACGGCGCACAAGCCGGAGACGGACGCAAAGGAGCATATAAGCGAGGAAAAGAGAGAGCTTAAAGAATTAAAGCGTAAGCTGAAGGCGGCTATCAAGGATGAAAAATACGAAGAAGCGGCCGAGTTGAGAGACGAGATAAGAAAGCTGGAGGGGAACGATGGAGAGAAGTAATATAGTAGCCACGACGCGCGTGCGTTTGGCGAGAAATTTAAAAGGGTATCCTTTCCCCCACATGATAAAGGATGAAAAGACGTATGACGAGATAATCGACAGAGTTTCCGACTGCCTTGCGGCGGGGACGGACATGACGACGAGGCGCATAAGGGACATGAAGCCCATAGAGCGCCAGAGGCTCATTGAGCGGCACGTAATAAGCCCGGAGCTTTCACGGCTCACGCGGGGCGCGCTGATATCCACGCCGGACGAGAGCATATCCGTAATGGTGAACGAGGAGGATCACATACGCATACAGGCGGTCTGCCCCGGACTGGACATAAACCGCGCGCTCATGGCGGCGGGAGAGGTCGAGGACATGCTGAGTGAGACGCTCATGCTCGCATATGACGACGAGTTCGGCTATTTGACGGCTTGCCCCACGAACGTAGGCACGGGCATGAGGATATCCGCGATGGTGCATCTGCCCGCACTGACGAGAGGAGGAGCGATAGGCGAGCTTTCCGGATCGCTTTCGAGAATAGGCTACACGCTGCGCGGAGTATACGGCGAGGGCAGCGAACAGCTGGGAGACATGTATCAGATATCAAATGAGGTGACCTTGGGAAGCACAAAGGCGGAGATCGCGGCGGACTTTAAGAAGGTAATCGATAAGGTATGCGACAGCGAGATGACCGCGAGAAAGGAAATATCGCGTCAGATGGGCGCACAGCTCGAGGACGAGGTGATGAGGTCGTTAGGTCAGCTGAAATATTGCAGGAGCATATCGTCGGCACAGGCTATCGAAATGCTTTCGAATATCGCGCTGGGAGTATCGCTCGGATGGATAAGGGTGGATCTTGGCGAAATATACGCGGCATTTTGGGAGATAATGCCCGCATGTCTTGCGGCGGAAAACGAGAGCACCGTGCGCAGGGATATGAAACGGGCAAAATATTTAAATGAGCTACTAAAGGAGGTATAATTATGGACTTCTTTGCAAGATTTACAAATAAAGCGAAAGAGGCGCTGTCCCTTGCGGCGGAATGCGCAAAGGAGATGGGCCACAACTACGTGGGAACGGAGCATCTTCTGGCGGGCCTTTGCGGAACGGAGGACAGCACGGCAAAGCTGCTTAGCGAAAATGGCGTGACGCTGGAAAACACTGCGTCGGCGGTAATCGAGCTGGTAGGCAAGGGCGACTACGTCATAAACAACGCGTTCGGATATACCCCGCGCGTGAAGAAAATTTTAGAATACAGCGCGGCTATCGCGCGTCAGCTGGGACAGAACTACGTCGGAACGGAGCACATACTCTATGCGCTGATAAATGAAAACGACAGCGTGGCGACGAGGGTCTTAAGAGAGCTGGGCGCGGATAAAAAGCAGCTTGAGAGCGGCATCATGTCCATGCTCGAGGGCGGAAGAGAATCCGCAGGCGGGCGCGGGCAGAATGGCGGCACGCCCAAGCTCGACAAATTCGGCAGAGACCTGACCCAGGCGGCGAAGAACGGCGAGCTTGACCCCGTCATAGGCAGGGATGCAG
Source organism: uncultured Christensenellaceae bacterium (assembly GCA_934373295.1). Classification (GTDB taxonomy): domain Bacteria; phylum Bacillota; class Clostridia; order Christensenellales; family Christensenellaceae; genus HGM11616. Next base: position 13,290 of record CAKROK010000036.1, read on the forward strand.
AGATAGAGAGAATGATACAGGTGCTTATCCGCAGGACGAAGAACAACCCCGTCCTGGTAGGCGAACCCGGCGTTGGTAAATCCGCAATCGCGGAGGGACTCGCGAGCAGGATCGTGGAGGGCAACGTGCCTGAATTGTTAAAGGATAAGAGAGTCGTATCGTTAGACTTGGCGGGAATGATAGCGGGCGCAAAATACCGCGGCGAATTCGAGGAGAGATTCAAGGACGCGATAAACGAGCTCGTAAAGGACAAGAACGTAATACTGTTCATCGATGAGATACACACCATCGTAGGCGCAGGCTCGGCAGAGGGCAGCATGGATGCGGCGAATATGCTAAAGCCCATGCTCGCAAGGGGCGAATTACAGCTCATAGGCGCGACCACGTTAGATGAATACAGAAAGTACATCGAAAAGGACGCGGCGTTGGAGAGACGTTTTGCGCCCATCACGGTAGGCGAGCCGACTTGTGAGCAGACGGTCGAGATATTAAAGGGTTTAAGAGACAAATACGAGGCGCATCACAAGGTCCGCATAACGGACGAGGCGATAAAGGCGGCCGTGACTCTTTCGGACAGATATATCACGGACAGATTTTTGCCCGATAAGGCGATAGACCTGATGGACGAGGCAGGCTCAAAGGTGAGAATAAAGATGTTCTCCGCACCGCCGGACGTCAAGGACATCGAAAAGCACCTTGAGGACATCAAAAAGGAAAAAGAGCAGGCTGTAACGCGCCAGGAATACGAGCATGCCGCAAAGCTCAGAGACGAGGAGAAGGAGACGACCGAAAAGCTCGAGCAGATAAGGAAGGCATGGGAGGAAAAGCGCGGCGAGGTCAAGCCGGAGGTCACCGAAAAGGACATTGCGGAAATAGTCGCGGATTGGACAAAGGTACCCGTGACACAGCTCACGGAGGACGAGGCGCACAAGCTATTACACCTTGAGGAGGAGCTGCATAAGCGTGTTATCGGTCAGGAAGAGGCCGTAAGCGCGGTCGCAAAGGCGATAAGAAGGGCAAGAGCAGGCTTAAAGGACCCGAACAGACCCATAGGCTCGTTCATCTTCTTAGGCCCCACGGGCGTAGGCAAGACAGAGCTTTCAAAGGCGCTCGCGGAATCGATGTTCGGCGATGAGGACGCTATGATAAGGCTTGACATGAGCGAATACATGGAAAAGCACGCCGTATCAAAGCTCATCGGTTCGCCTCCGGGATATGTCGGATTTGACGACGGCGGTCAGCTCACCGAGAAGGTAAGGAGAAAGCCCTATTGCGTACTGCTGTTTGATGAGATTGAAAAGGCGCATCCGGACGTATTCAACATACTGCTCCAGATCTTGGACGACGGCAGATTGACGGACGCTAAGGGCAGAACGGTGGACTTCAAAAACTGCGTGATAATCATGACCTCAAACATCGGCGCATCCGAGATCAAGCAGCGCAGCATGGGCTTTGGCGCGAAGGACGAGGACGACGCTAAGGAGAAGGCGGATTATGAGAGCATGAAGGAGACTATGATCGCCGAGCTGAAGAGGAACTTCCGTCCGGAGTTCATCAACCGTATCGACGACATAATCGTGTTCCACAAGCTCGTACCCGAGGACATCTCGAAGATAGCTCGTCTCATGATAAAGACGGTATCCAAGAGACTTGCGGAGAGGGAGATCTACTTAGACTTCACGGATGAGGCCGCGGAGCTGTTATCAAAGCAGGGCTTTGACGAGGAATACGGCGCAAGACCGCTAAGGAGAGTAATCCAGCAGACGGTCGAGGACGAGCTTTCCGAGCGCATACTGGACGGCAGCATCAAGTTCGGAGACAAGGTCAGAATGACGGCGAAGGACGGCAAGATAGAGTTCGAGCTGGAAAAGGAGCCTGCTGAAAAGTAACAAAACTTCTTTCACAATATAAGAGAGTCCTGCGGGAATCAAATCCTGCGGGATTCTTTTATTTGCATAAAAAACGGCAAAAAAAACTCCCGATATAGTAGTAAAGAAAGAGGGTTTACGCCTGCCAGCGAAAACACGAGATTATCGGGAGACAGTTATTATAACTGCAAATATATGATAGCATAAATCGGGAGAAATGAAAAGGGAAAAATAAAAAAACGGCACGGCAAAATGCCATACCGTTATTGAGTTTAATTAATAAATCAGTCGAACTTCGGGGGCTGGTTGCGCTTGGAGGCGGAGATGATGGAGGTGTCGTCGTTGACGATCTGGAGGACCTTGCTCACGCCCAGTCTATCCGCGCCCGCCTTTATCATGGCGTATGCGGTCTCGCGGTTATCCACGCCGCCGGACGCCTTGACGAGCATCTTATCGCCCACGGTCTTTCTCATAAGCTCGATGTCGTGAACGGTCGCGCCGCCTGTGCCCATGCCGGTGGAGGTCTTTACGAAAAGCGCGCCCGCCTGCATGGAGAGCTCACAAGCCTTCACCTTTTCCTCATCGGTGAGGTAGCAGGTCTCTATGATGACCTTTGTCGCGGAGGGCTTAGCCGCTTCGACGACGGCCTTTATGTCGTTTAAGACGTAGTCATAATCGCCGCTCCTGAGCGCGCCGATGTTGATGACCATATCGACCTCGTCTGCGCCGTCCTTAACGGCCTCGGCAGCCTCGAACGCCTTTACGACGGTCTTGTTAGCGCCTAAAGGGAAACCTATGACAGTGGCGGTGGAGATGCCCGTGCCCTCTAACTCCTTATGCACCAAAGCGACGTGAACGGGGTTTACACAGACTGCCTTTGCGCCCGTCTGCTTCGCCTCGTCGCAGAACTCCTTTATGACAGAGGTCTTGGTATAGGGGCGTAAAACGGTATGGTCACAAAAGGACGCGTACTTTTCATCATAGCCGAACTGCTTTAACTCGGGAAACTCGTTGTGTTTAAATTCCATCTTAAAAAACTCCTTTTTTGATACTCGATATTAAATGGCGTCAAAGCCGTCGCGCGCGTATAGCACCGCGCCGACGAGGACGTTTTCATCCATCAATTCACACTTGACTATATCGAAACGACCCTTTGCAGAGGCGAATACATAGTCATCGACATACTTTCTGACGGGGGCTAAGATGACCTCGCCCAGATTCGCGACGCCGCCGCCTATCGCCACGCGCTGGGGTGAGAAAAGCGTCACGAAATTCGCTATGGAAACGGCGTAGGTGCGCGCAAAGTTGTCGATGTGCCTTAATGCGGTAGGATCACCCGCCTTTGCGGCGATGCCCAGCATTCGGCAATCCAGCTTTGAGGTATCGCCCTCGCACAGATCGAGCAGCATGCCGCCCGTGACGCCGCCCTTTTTACGCAGCTGAGCCTCGATGCCCGTACCCGAACAGAGCTCCTCAAGACGGCAGACTGCGCCGGGCGTGGGGGAGGTATAGTCCGCGACGAAGGTATTGCCCATATATACGCCGCCGAAGCCTATGCCGTCAAAGGTCTTGCCGCCCAAAAACATCGCGCCGCCGATGCCCGTGCCTATATTAGTATAGTAGAAATTTGAAAAACCGCGGCCCGAGCCGTTTTTAAGCTCGGCATAGCCTCCCGCGACGGTATCGTTGACGACGGTGGCAGGCAGGTTGAACGTCTGCTCAAACCAGGTTTTTATTTCAAAATCCTTCCAGCCCTTGACCTGAACGGAGAGCAGAGAGCGGCCGTTGCACGTCTCTATAACGCCGCCGAAGCCCACGCCGATCGAGGATATCTCGGGATAAGCCGCGAGGATCTCGGACATGTTTTTTTCTATCCAGGAGAGTATATCGGACGCTCCGTTGGGAATGGGGAATTTGCCCGTTATGAGCTTTATGATATTGCCGTTTTCATCGGCGACGGCTATTTGTTGCTTTGTACCGCCGATCTCGACGCCGCAGTATAGTTTACTCATGAGAAATTAAGTTCCTTTCGAGTTTTGCGTTTTCTTCTTTATAAATAATTATAGCACGAAAAGCAGGGGGTCAAAAGGTAATAATATATGATTTTGAGAAAAAACCAAAGGTGGGCAGGAGCTATATCCGACGTTTGGAAATGGTAAAAAGTTTGTGAATGGAAAGTAACAAAAGTGTAAACACGCACAAAAGCGGCGGGTTTTGTGTTAAACTAAGAAACCGTGAGAGGGAAAATATGGTGAAAAGCATTAATCGCACTGCTTAAAAAGAGACCGTATCGAAGGACGAACGTTTGGTGATATGATCTTTTTTTATGCTTTTTTGAGAGAAGGCATGTCGAGAAAGCGCGGCGCAGGTTTTTGCGCGCCGCGAAGGGGCAAGCAAAAACTAAGCCCGCCCCGCAGGGGCGGGAAGCTTTCAAGCGGCAAAAGGCGGGAGCCTTTTGGCGGTTGAAATCTGCGCCGCGCGCGTACGAGTGAGATGAGGCTTTTTAACTTGAGCGCGCAAGGCGTATCGGCGGGGAATTATAATGGAGCTTTGCGTGAGCAAAGCAACCTTTGACTTCACTTTAGTTTTGAATTTACACAAAATAATCAGAGGACGATCAAGCCGTGGGTGAAGTCCTCGCACGCGGGGGCAGGGGGAGACTCCAAAAGGGCGCGGATATCGGAGGCGGCGATATCGCGGGCAAGCTCGGGGTCGCATATCCCTGCGGGGGAGACCACGACGGGCAGGGAGGAATTGGAGGAAAGCAGAGATAAAAGAGGACGAGCGGACTTTTTAATGCCCAGCACGCGGATATAGGATGGGAGCGCGGGGGCGTCCTTTTTGATATCGAGAATTACGTTGAGGAGAATGCGGCGCAGTCTTGAAAGTGGATAGCGCTTTGATTTTATGAGGAAGAGGAGCTCGTCATAGCTCCTTGCGGTTTTTGATGCGTCTTTCAGACGATAAGAAAGCCCCTCGCTCACGCCCTCTATTTCATCGAGTTGGGAAACGGACATAGTACGCAGCTTGAGCATGGCGGGGAGGAAAAGCGCATCGCAAAAGACCGCGGGGCGCGAATATGTGTTTATCTCATCCGGAATGAGGGAGGAAAGGCTTTCGCCCTTTTTAAGCGCCTCGCGCAGGGCGAGCGCGGAGGGAACGTCTAAAAGCTGCTTTTCCAGATAGGCAGAGCCTTCTCTTTTGACGGAGACGGGGGATATTTCGCTTTTTAAGCGGATGAGCGCCTTTAGATATTCGATAGCGAGGATGTTGTTCGGGCCGGACAGCACGCCCTCCGCCTCGGGGAGGACGGAGCAGACCGCACGTTCTCTCGCGCTCGGAAAGCTCATGCCGCTGTCCAGGTGATATTTTAAAGAGGAACGAAAGGCGTCCGGCTGATCGCACAGAAGGTGTGCGGTTTTGTTTAAGAATGATATGTCGGCATTTTCACAGCCGAATGAGAGGTGATTGACGATATTTGAGCTATCTGCCAAAAAAACGCCGCCCATGGCGAATTTCTCCGCAGAGGCGCAGGAAAACAGCGTAGGAAGCTCGATGACCATATCCGCGCCGCCGCTGAGCGCTGCGCGAGTGCGCGAGAACTTATCGAAAACGGCGGGCTCACCGCGCTGGGTAAAGTTTCCGCTCATTATACAGACGACATAATCACAGCTCGTCAGACGGCGGGTTTTTGCTATATGGAGCATATGACCGGCATGCATCGGGTTATATTCGCAGATTATGGCAGAAATTTTCGGCATTAGTGTAAATAATCCTTTTCAAATTCGTTTTTTTACTATATAATATTGTGTTGTACCATGTGATACGGGTTTATTATAACATAAAATACGATGAACATGCATTATGAAAAGAGGTAATTTGAAATGGCATTGATGGATTCTATCAAGCAGAAGGCAAAGCAGGACGTTAAGCACATAGTGCTTGCGGAGGGCACGGAGCCGAGGACGGTAGAGGCCGCGGGCATTATCGCGAGGGAAGGTCTCGCGAAGGTCACGCTGCTGGGCGACCCCGATGAGGTCGTGAAGGTAGCCGCGGGCAAGAGCCTTGAGGGCGTAGACGTGATCGATCCGGAAAAATCCGAGAAGTTCGAGGAATATGCGAAGCTGTTCTATGAGCTGAGAAAGGCAAAGGGCATCACGCTCGGACAGGCGCAGCAGCAGATAAAGGATCTCCTTTACTATGCGACCATGATGATAAAATGCGGCGATGCGGACGGCATGGTAGCAGGCGCGATCAACTCCACTGGCAACACCATCAGGCCTGCTCTTCAGATAATAAAGACCAAGCCGGGCGTAAAGACGGTTTCGGGCGCATTTTTGATGGAAGTTCCCAACTGCACATTAGGCGAGAACGGCAAGTTCGTATTCGGCGACTGCGCGATATGCATCGACCCGACTGCGGAGGAGCTGGCGACGATAGCTGTATCCACTGCGCAGACGGCACAGACGCTCTTAGGCTATGAGCCCAAGGTGGCTATGCTTTCCTTCTCCACAAAGGGCAGCGCAAAGCACGCTAATGTAGACAAGGTACGCACGGCGTATGAGATAGTAAAGAAGGAGCACCCGGAGCTTCAGGTAGACGGCGAGCTTCAGGCGGATGCGGCGCTCATCGAAAAGGTCGGCCAGTTAAAGAGCCCCGGCTCGACGGTAGCGGGACACGCGAACGTACTCATCTTCCCCGATCTTCAGGCGGGCAACATCGGCTACAAGCTGGTTCAGAGATTAGCGGGCGCAGAGGCAATAGGACCCATCTGTCAGGGACTCGCAAAGCCTGTAAACGACCTTTCAAGAGGATGCTCTGTATCCGATATAGTAAGCCTTGTCGCTTTAACGGCGGTTCAGGCGCAGAACATGTAATTTTACCGGAGGAAAACGATAAATGGAATACGTACTTATTATAAACGCAGGAAGCTCGTCCCTTAAATATCAAATAATTGACATGAAAGACGAGAGCGTAAAGGCAAAGGGACTCGTAGAGAGAATAGGCATTGCCGGTTCCGTACTCACCCACAAGCCCGCGGGCAAGGACAAGTTCGTGCTTGAGCAGGACATGCCCACCCACGGCGAGGCTATCGACGCAGTTTTAGCGGCGCTCGTCGACCCCGAGCACGGCGTCATAAAGGACATGAGCGAGATAAAGGCCGTAGGACACAGAGTACTGCACGGCGGCGAGAAGTTCACGGCGTCTCAGAAGGTGACGGATGAGGTTATCGAGGGTATCAAGGAATACATCCCGCTCGGCCCCTTACACAATCCCGCAAACTTAAAGGGAATAGAGACGTGCATGGAGAAGATGCCCGGAATACCCAACGTTGCGGTATTCGACACGGCATTCCATCAGACCATGCCCGACTATGCTTTCTTATATGCACTCCCCATGGAGGCATATGAGAAGTTCCAGATAAGAAAATACGGCTTCCACGGAACGTCCCACAGATACATCTCCTTAAGAGTACCCAAAATTCTTGATAGACCGGCGCAGGGCATGAAGCTCATCTCCTGTCACTTAGGAAACGGCTCGTCACTTGCAGCGGTCAAGGACGGCAAGTGCGTAGACACCACGATGGGCCTCACGCCCTTAGAGGGACTCGCAATGGGCACGCGCTCGGGCGACATTGACCCCTCCGTAATACCCTATCTCATGGATAAATTCGGCTTAAAGACGGCGGAAGAGGCAGTGACCTTCTTAAACAAAAAATCCGGCATGTTAGGCCTTTCCGGAAAGTCCTCCGACTTCAGAGACTTAGAGCAGGGCGCGGAAGAGGGCGACAAGAGATGCGTGACCGCAAGGGCACTTTTCAACTACAGAGTTAAGAAGTACATAGGCGCATATGCGGCGGCGATGGGCGGCGTGGACGTAATAGCCTTCGCAGGCGGCGTCGGCGAAAACGATGCGCTCGTAAGAAGAGACTGCCTCGCAGGTCTTGAGTTCTTAGGAATAAAGCTCGACGAGAACGCGAACAACACGAGAGGCAAGGAAGCGATCATATCCGCACCCGATTCAAAGGTGACCGTAATGGTAGTACCCACGAACGAGGAGCTCATGATCGCAAGGGATACATACGAAATCTGCAAATAAACATTGACAATCTATTATATTTTCAATATAATAGACAAGTGTGACCGGACATGAGGAGGGTTTCTATGCTTTTAAACATCGAAAAGGCGAAAAAAGAGGCGGGAACGATGTTTTCCGCATACTTTGAGGAGATACC
>CAKROK010000037.1 GCA_934373295.1 uncultured Christensenellaceae bacterium
GAGAAGGATGAGGAGATCGCAGACCTCCTTATGGGAAAGTCTGAAAACCACGGTTTTCAGAGAAAAATTGCAGAGTTGACGTTTAAATCTGAATATTCTCTTTAAAAACTAACTATTGACTTGAACAATTCTTTAATGGAGCTTTGCGAAGCAAAGCAACCTTTTTCTTTGTTTGATAAGTCACTCCATTAAAATTAAGCGCACCAACCTCTCTCCCCATCTCCGTTTTTCACTATTACTTTTTACATATTACTTTCGCCCGTAGGGCGTACATTCCCACTGGCTTTTTGCCGCGTTTCGTAGTAAAATGTACATAATAATACCGGGAGGAAATTTGATCTTGAAAACCTCGAGAATTTTTAGAATATTCATGATGGCGCTCGATACCGTCATACTGTTTTTACTGCGTCCCTTTCGCCGCTTTACAAAGCTGTTTTCGTTTAAGCACGATGGGGGCAGCCTGGAAGATACCCCCCACGCCGTGGAGGAGACCCGCCCTGAAAGGCTAGGCATAAAGCCCGAGCTGGAGGTGGACGGCAGCCCTGTCACCGATTTTAAACGCGAAAAACCCATAAACATGCCCTATGGCGAAAAATACTCCGAGCGCGACGGCATACCCACTTTCCGCGGGGATAACCTCAGGAGCGGCGGCTCGTTCGGCACTTGCGATATGAGCGAAAAAAAGCTGGAGGTCGAGTGGAGCGTGGATACCGGCCGCTTGAAAAAGGGCTATGGCAGCGGCTACTGGACGGGCAGCGGCTGGACGGGCCAGCCCCTCATCGCGCGCTGGAGCAATGAGGAAAAATCCCATATGAACCTGTCCGACGCCGCAAAGGCGGATGATAGCTTCACCGAGGTCATATACTCCACAATGGACGGAAAGGTCTACTTTTTAGACCTCAAAACGGGCGAGCGCACGAGGGATGAAATTGAGGTCGGCCTGCCCTTTAAGGGCGCGGGCGCGCTGCATCCGTCGCTCCCCATACTGCATTTAGGCCCGGGCGATTCCGGCCCCGATAAGGTCAAAGACTACGCGCGAGCATACCTCTATTCCCTCACCGACCAGAGCAAGCTGCTCGAATACGGCGGCGGCCCCGATCCCTTTGCGATAAGGGTTTTTCACGGCTTTGACAGCTCGCCCATATTCGATAAGCTCACGGACACCCTCATCGAGCCGGCTGAAAACGGCATTCTCTACACAATGCGCCTCAACAGCAGCTTTGATGAAAACGGCAATATCAACATCGACCCGAGCGAGGTCGTCAAGCTGAGATACACCACCTCCCGCTCCAGCGAGGAAAAGTACTGGCTGGGCATGGAGGACTCCGCCGTTGTGTTTAAAAACTTCATTTATATAGCGGATAACGGCGGTAACCTCATGTGCATCGACTTAAACACCATGAAGGTCATCTGGGCGCAGGACGTCGCGGACGACACGAACGGCTCCCCCGTGTTCAGCGTGGAGGACGGCGTGCCCTATATCTACATCGCGACCTCTCTGCACTGGAAGGCGAGCAGACTGTTCAAGCTGGGCGATGTTCCCATCTTCAAGATAAACGCGATAACGGGTCAATACGTCTGGATACGCAAATATCTTTGCAACACCGTCGCGGGCATATCGGGCGGCATACAGGCGACCTGCGTATGCGGCGCGGGCAGCATATCCGACCTCGTGATATTCCCCGTCGCGCGCACGCCCCAGGTCAGGAGCGGCCGCCTCGTCGCGCTTGATAAAAAGACGGGCGAGGAGGTCTGGAAGCTCAAGATGCGCCGCTATGCGTGGTCAAGCCCGGTCGCGGTATACGATAAAAAGGGCAATGCCGCTATAGTCATAGGCGACTGCGAGGGCAGGCTCATGCTCGTGGACGGACGCACGGGCAAGGTGCTGGATTCCATCGAGCTGGGCGCGAATATCGAGGCGACGCCCGCCGTCTACGGCGATACGATAGTCGTGGGCACGCGCGGACAGAAGATCTTCGCGATAAAGATAAAGTAATATTATAGAGGATAGTTTTATGAGAGCAGTCGGTATAATTTCACCCGATGAAATAAAAATGGTCGATATCCCCATCCCCGAGATGGGCGAATATGAATGCCTCGTCAAGATGCACGCCTGCGGCTTTTGCAACTGTACGGATACGGAAAGCGTGCTCAATACTCACATCCATAAGGACATGCCCTTTCCGCATATTCAGGGTCATGAGGGTGTGGGCGAGGTCGTTAAAAAGGGCGCAAAGGTAGTCTCATATGACATCGGCGACAGGATAGTCTTTCCCGAGGGCAGGATAGCCCCCGAAAGCGGGTTTTACATGTGCGGCTGCGGTCACTTTGCGGATTACTGCATCGTGCGGGACTGCGCCGCATTGACGCAGGGCGGCCTGCCGCTGGGCAGCGTGTTCGCCGACTGGGCGAGGAAGTTCCCCAAGCAAATGAGCTATACGGACGCGGCGGTGATAACCCCCATGAGGGAGACGCTCTCCGCGGCGCGCAATTTCGGCATAGGCGCAGGCTCGCGCGTGCTCATAATAGGCGACGGCCCGTCCGGCTTCGGCCTCGCGCTGTTCTCAAAATTAGAGGGCGCGGAGCTTGTCGCGGTCGCAGGGCATAGGAACGACCGCCTGATGCACGCGAAAAAAGACGCACATGCGGATATAGTCATAAATACGCATGACGAGGACGTTTTTTCGCGCTTTAAGGGCAACGTCGATATTATAATAGACGCAGTGGGCAGCCCCGATATCCTCATACGCGCGTCGCATACCGTGCGCACGGGCGGAAAGGTCGGATTATACGCCGGTCTTAAAAAGGACCGCAGGATGATAGACTTTCACGAATTTGCGAACGATGTGTCTTTGCATAAGCTCTACTCTCCCTCCGGCGACAGAGAGGTCCATGACGAGCTTATGGAGCTTATCGCGGCGGGCAAGGTCGATCCCAAGCATTTTTACAGTCACATCCTGCCCATGGAGAAGTTTAAACAGGCTATGGATATGACGCTTGACCGCACGGCGTTTAAGGTCGTGCTGGATTTTGACCTGTCTGCGGACGCTCCCGCAATTAAGGTTTAAAAACATAAACGGAAAATAGAGGAGACAATTATAAAAATGACTCTTGATAAGCTTTCAATCGGCAAGGACGCCGTTATTAGCGCGGTAAACTGCGACAAGGTTTCTTTAAGAAAGCATATTTTGGACATGGGCCTCACCCCGGGGACGGAGGTCACGCTCGTAAAGACCGCGCCCATGGGCGACCCGCTCGAGCTGCGCGTGCGCGGCTATGAGCTGACACTGAGACTGGCGGACGCCGCCATGATAGATATAATGGACGTCCACGACGCGCATGAATACCGCCGCAAAAACGCCGAGCGCCGCGCCGCATTGGCTCACCCCGGCATGGGCGAGCAGACCTACGGTATGCGCCGCTCGGGAAAGGTCAAGGCGGAAGGAGCTAAGCTCACCTTCGCGCTTGCGGGCAACCAGAACTGCGGAAAGACCACTCTTTTTAATCAGCTCACCGGCTCCAACCAGCATGTGGGCAACTTCCCCGGAGTTACCGTCGACCGAAAGGACGGCGTCATCCGCCGTCACCCCGAGGCGACCGTGACGGATCTTCCCGGAATATACTCCCTTTCGCCGTATACGAGCGAGGAGATAGTCACGCGCGATTTCATATTGGATGAAAAGCCGGACGGCATAATAAACATAGTCGACGCGACGAACATCGAAAGAAATCTCTATCTCACCATGCAGCTTATAGAGCTGGATATCCCCATGGTCATCGCATTAAACATGATGGACGAGGTTCGCGATAACGGCGGGACGATACGCATAAATGAGCTTGAATCACAGTTAGGCGTCCCCGTCATCCCCATATCCGCCGCGAAAAACGAGGGCATAGACGAGCTCATAGAGCACGCGGTACACGTCGCGCAGTACGGCGAGCATCCCGGACGGCTGGATTTCTGCGAGCCGGACGGCCCGGACGACGGCGCAGTCCACCGCTGCATACACGCCGTCAGCCACTTGATCGAGGATCACGCCACGCGCGTGGGCATACCCGTGCGCTTCGCCGCGACAAAGCTCATCGAAAACGATGAGATGATGCTTAAAGCGATAAAATTAGATGAAAACGAGCGCGAGACGCTCGAACACATAATCCTCCAGATGGAGGAGGAAAGCGGCAAGGACAGGATGGCGGCTCTCGCGGATATGCGCTTTACGTTCATCACGGGAATATGCGCCCAGACGGTCGTAAAGCCGCAGCAGAGCAAGGAGCGCCGCCGCAGTGAAAAGATAGACCGCATTTTGACGGGAAAATACACCGCTATACCCGCATTCGTGCTCATAATGGCGCTCGTGTTCTATCTCACCTTCGGCGTGATAGGTCAGGGCTTATCAGACCTCATGGAAAAGGGCATTGGCTGGCTCACGACGGTGGTGGACGGCGCGCTCACGGCATACGGCTTAAACGAGGTCGTGCATTCGCTCATAATTGACGGCATCTTCGCGGGCGTGGGCAGCGTGCTTACATTCCTGCCCATAATCGTGGTGCTGTTCTTCTTTTTATCGATATTGGAGGACAGCGGATATATGGCGAGGGTCGCGTTCGTCATGGACAAGCTGTTGAGGCGCATAGGCCTTTCGGGCAGGAGCTTCGTGCCCATGCTCATAGGCTTCGGCTGCTCCGTCCCCGCGATAATGGCGACGCGCACTCTCCCCTCTGATAGAGACAGAAAGATGACCGTGCTTTTGACGCCCTTTATGAGCTGCTCCGCAAAGCTGCCCATATACGCGCTGTTTACGGCGGCTTTTTTCCCGAAAAACGGCACGCTCGTGATGATAGGGCTTTACTTTATAGGCATAATCGTGGGCATACTGTTCATGCTTCTGTTAAAGGGCACTGCGTTTAAGGGCGAGCCCGTCCCGTTCGTAATGGAGCTTCCAAACTACCGCCTGCCCAGCCCTAAAAGCGTATGGCAGCTCATATACGACAAGGCAAAGGACTTCATAACAAAGGCGTTTACGGTGATATTCGTCGCGACGGTCGTCATTTGGTTCCTACAGACATTTGACTATCATTTAAACGTCGTCGCGGATTCTCAGGACAGCCTGCTCGCCGCGATAGGCAGCATGATATCGCCCATCTTTAAGCCGCTCGGTTTTTCCGATTGGCGGATATCCACCGCGCTCATAACGGGCTTCACGGCAAAGGAGAGCGTCGTAAGCACATTGACCGTGCTTTTGGGCGGGGATACCTCCGCACTTTCCGCGATTTTTTCTCCCTTTACGGCATTCGTGTTCCTCGTGTTCACGCTGCTTTATACGCCCTGCGTCGCTGCGATCGCCGCGGTACGGCGTGAGCTGGGGGGAAAATGGTCTGTGGGCGTGGTCATTTTACAATGTCTCATAGCGTGGATAGCCGCGTTTTTGGTGTTCCAGCTGGGCATATTGTTCGGGCTGGCGTAGGCTATGGGGCCGCTGGAAATAACACTGCTCATTGCGATAGGCATATGGCTGATATTCGCCGTGAGGAGCATAATCAAGAACAAGGGCGGCTGCTCATGCGGCTGCGACGGCTGCAAAAGCCGCAAAAGCAGTAAAAAATGCACAAACTGCAAAGGCTGCGATAACTGCGATAAATGCGATAAATGCGATAAATGCGATAAATGCATAGACAGCAAAAATAACAGTGACGAAAGGAAAGACGATGGGAATAATTGAAAACAGGCGGTCTATACGCCGCTTTACAAACGAGCCCGTTTGTCGGGAGACTCTTGAAAGAATAGTGCGCGCGGGGATGCACGCAGCGAACGCCTACGGCACGCGCCCGTGGCAATTCCTCGTTTTAACGGAAAGGGAGAATATCGAAAGGGCAGCCGCGGTCAACCCGAACTGCTCCCCCGCCAAAAACGCCGCCGCGCTCATAATACCGCTCTATGACCCGCAAAGGGAGCATAAAAAGAGCGACTGGTGGATGGAGGACATGTCCGCCTGCGCGCAGAACATCCTTCTTAAAATAACCGAGGAGGGGCTGGGCGGCGTATGGCTGGGAATATGCCCGCGGGAGGACAGGATGGACTACCTGAAAAGAGAGTTTGGCATCCCCGAACATCTCATTCCTTTCTGCATAATCGCGCTGGGGCATCCCGCCGAGCAGGGCGATACAGAGGACAGAGAGGATTCAAAAGTAGTTTTTGAAAGGTACGAATAAGATGGCAAAGATTTCAAAAACGGCCTTTATCGCGGACGGCGCAAAGGTCTTAGGCAACGTCGAAATAGGCGAAAACTGCGGAATATGGTATAACGCCGTGCTGCGCGGGGACAGGGATAAGATAGTCGTGGGCGACAACAGCAACGTCCAGGACTGCGCGGTGCTGCATGTCGACTACGGCAAGCCCTGCATAGTGGGCGAGCATGTCACGATAGGACACGGTGCGATAGTACACGCCTGCACCGTCGAGGACGAGGCGCTTATAGGCATGGGCGCGACGATACTTCACGGCGCGCATATCGGCAAGGGCGCCATGATAGCCGCGGGCGCGCTCGTCGCGATGAACAAGGATATTCCCCCGTATTCACTTGCGGTGGGCGTACCCGCGCGCGTCGTGAGGATGCTCACCCCCGAGGAGATAGAGCACAATAAAAAGAACGCCGCGGAATACGTCGCGGAGGCTTGGGAATACCGCGAACGGCTATCCAAAGACAGATAAAAAGGCATAAACGGGGTATTATATATGAACAGGATATTAGTAGTTGTCGATTATCAGGCGGATTTTGTGGACGGCGCACTGGGTTTTAAGGGTGCAGAGCTTTTAGACGAGCCTATCTCACAAAAAATCCGCGAATACGGCGAGGGGAATGTCTTTTATACGCTGGACACGCATTTTTCCGACTATCTCTCCACGCGCGAGGGGAAAAACCTCCCCATAGAGCACTGCATAAAGGGTACGCCCGGCTGGCTCCCCTACGGAAAAACCGCCGACGCGCTCAAGGCCGTGAACGCGGTCGCCCTTGAAAAGCGCTCATTCGGATTAGACATTTCCGACCCGAGCATAAACGCTATGCTGCCGGAAAACGTGGATGAAATCGAGCTCGTGGGGCTGGTCTCAAGCATATGCGTGATATCAAACGCAGTCATATTCCAGACGAAATACCCCGAGGCGAGGGTGACGGTATGCTCAGAGCTCACGGCAGGAGCGGATGAGGAGCTTCACACCGCGGCGTTAAAGGTCATGGCGGGATTTCAGGTAAACGTCAAATAAGCGAGGTAAATTTTAATGTTTGATTTTATAAGAATAGCGACGGCCGTCCCCAAGGTCAGGGTGGCGGACATCACTCACAACACGCGCGCGATAATTGAAAAAATACACACAGCGGACGGCATGGGCGCGGATATAATAGTTTTCCCCGAGCTGGCCGTGACGGGCTACACCTGCGCAGACCTTTTTAATCAGCAGGCGCTCATAACAGGAGCGAAATGCGCGCTTAACGAGATATCCGAGGCGAGCATGAATACACCCGCGCTGATAGTCGTGGGCGCGCCCGTAAAAATTTGCGGACAGCTCTATAACTGCGCCGTATTCATGGGCGGCGGGCAGGTTCTCGCGATAGTCCCCAAGACGTTTTTACCCAACTATGCGGAATACTACGAAAAGAGATGGTTCTCATCCTCGATGGACCTCGACGCGACGAGCATATCATCCCGCGAGCTGGGCGTGGAGGGCGAATACGACATCCCCGTGGGCAGGGACATTGTTCTCGACATAAACGGTCAATACACCATTGGCGCGGAAATCTGCGAGGACGCATGGACGCCGCTTCCTCCCTCGACCATGCTTGCGCTTTCGGGAGCGGAAATAATAGTCAACCTTTCCGCCTCTAATGAGGTCATATCAAAGCGCAAATACCGCCGCGACATGGTCATAATGCACTCCGCGCGCACCATCGGCGCATATGCGTACTGCTCCGCGGGCTCGGGAGAATCCACCACCGACCTGATATTCTCCGGTCACTGCATCATCGCGGAAAACGGCAGATTATTAAAGGAAAGCGAACAGCTCATCGAGGACGAGGGAATGACCATCGCGGACGTCGATTTGGGCAGGATACGCGCAGACAGGCAGAAGGACAAGAGTTTTAAGGACTGCGCCGCACTTTACGGCGAGGGCTGCGCGATAGAGTACGTCGAAAACGACGACCTGCGCGTGCGCTCGAACGGCAGGCTATATCCCGTTGAAAAGCTCCCGTTCGTCCCCAACACGCATACGGACAGGCTGGAGCGCTGCCGCGACATATTTGAGATGCAGGTGGGCGGGCTTAAAAAGCGGCTGGAGACCATAGGCGCAAAGGCGGTCGTGGGCGTGTCCGGCGGTTTGGATTCCACATTAGCGCTGCTCGTCGCGACGGAGGCCATGCGCAGATTAAACCGCCCCGCGACGGACGTATACGGCATAACCCTGCCCTGCTTCGGTACGACGGACAGGACGCACGACAACGCCATCGAGCTGATGAAAAAGCTGGGCGTGAGCATTGAAGAGATAAACATAATGGATGCCTGCCGCACGCATTACCGCGATATCGGCCACGATGGGAAGGTATATGACCTCACATATGAGAACACTCAGGCGCGTGAACGCACGCAGGTGCTGATGGACTACGCGGGCAAGATAGGCGGCATCGTCATAGGCACGGGCGATCTATCCGAGCTTGCGCTGGGGTGGTGTACATACAACGGCGACCACATGAGCATGTACGGCGTGAATGCATCCATCCCCAAGACGCTCATCCGCTGGATGATAGGCGCGATAGCGGAATACGACGTATTCTCAGGCTGTGCGGAAGTGCTAAAGGACATAATCGACACGCCCATCAGCCCCGAGCTTCTTCCCCCGGACGCACAGGGGAACATCGCGCAAAAGACGGAGAGCATCGTAGGTCCCTATGCGCTGCACGATTTCTTCCTATACTACGTACTGCGCTTCGGCTTTGAGCCGGCAAAGATATTCACGCTCGCCAAGCGCGCGTTTGAAAACGACTTTGACAGCGAGACGATATTGAAGTGGATGAAAACCTTCTACCGCCGCTTCTTTGCGCAGCAGTTCAAGCGGAGCTGCCTGCCGGACGGCGTAAAGGTGGGCAGCGTGTCCCTCTCCCCGAGGGGCGACCTGCGTATGCCCTCCGACGCACAAGCGGCGTACTTCCTTTCGCTAATAGATAAGCTGAGCTGATAAAGGCCGCATGACTTAAAAGTTAATAATGATCATTATGTATTGACTTTATTGTTTTTGCATAATATAATGAGTATAGAAAAAAAGGAACGTTGCCGATAGACGGTCAACCCCTAATCAACTAATAAAATAGTCGCAGCGAGTTGGTATACGGGCGGCTATTTTTTATTTTTGTTTTTACGCACGTAATAATAAGTGCGGCAAAGGCAACTAAAAAAGTGCAGAAGTTGATCAGTTGATCAAACGTCATTTGCAACACCTTCCTTTCATCGCCTCTAAAACTTAGAAAGAAAAAATGAAGAAAGGTCAACCGCCTACCGTGTTATTGGCAACGCCCAGCGCAAACATCAATAACTTAATATTTGCACCACTTACAGAATACAATATTATCCCAAATAAATCAATATAAAAATGCGATTACTGTGCGATAAATCTATTTTTTAATTAGGTATCGCGTTCGTCTCGGCTATTCGCCGAACGCGATGAATTATACGCAAGTCTTTTGTCTTCCCCTCCGAAGAAAAAACGAGCTTTTAGGCGAGACGCGGCGCAGGTTTTTGCGGCTTTCGCCGCAAAAACTAAGCCCGCCCATTGTCCCGCCCCCGCCTTTGGCGGGGGCGGGACAATGGGCGGGCACTTTCAGCCGCCGTAGGCGGCTGAAAGCTGCGCCGCGCGCATATAATGGAGCTTTGCGAAGCAAAGCAACCTTTTTCCTCATTTGACGAACCTGCTCTTTATAAAAATCAAGCGGGAAAAGCATTCTCTTCCCGCATCGCATCCCTCATTTCACGCATTGCCCGCGCTTTCATTCCGCACGTCATCAAACATAGGCAGCTTCCCGCGCACCTCGTTATAGTGCTCCTGCGTCAAAAGGTAACAGAGGTTGTCCATCACCTTCCCGTCGTAGCGCAGCTGCGCCATGTATTGCAGCCCCTCAAACTCAAACCCACATTTTTCAATCACGCGGCGGGAGCGCGAGTTTTCGGGATAGCAGTATACAGATATCGCGTCTATCTCATACGTATCGAACATGTATTCCAAAACGCCCGAGACGGCCTCGCTCATTATCCCCTTGCCCCAAAACTTTGAGGACATCGAGTAACCTATCGACATGACCCTATTGTTCATGCGCTTTCTGTCCGTGTCCATCGAGACCGTGCCTATCAGCTTATCGTCAAATATTATTCCCCACGCAAAGTTGTTGTATAAAAAGTTCTCCCGCATGACGAACCGCGAGTGCCGCTTGTCCTCGTGCGGCTGCCAGCCGGAATTAGGCCCGACGTTCGGGTCGCTCGAATATTCATAAAAATCGTCGAGGTCGCCCCGCCTCAGCTTGCGCAGTACGAGCCTTTTTGTGTGTATTATCGCCATTTACCCGCTCCCTTCCTGTCCTGTGATTATACCATATCCCGCCTTTTCCCGCAATGTCCGCATTATCTCGCAGTGTAAAAAAGACCCCGCATTCGCGAAGTCTTTTTCTCTCAAGTTATCAGCCCTTATGCGGCGTCATCTGCCGGAGTGGGTTCGGGCATTTCCGTTTCACCCTCAACCTCGGTCAGATTTGCATTTTCAAAGGAATACTTGTCAAAGCCGGCGGCTCCCTTGTTATAGACTATCTCGACCGTACCGTCCTGGAGCGCGAACTCATATATGACGTATACTATCGTTCCGTCGTCCTTTTCATTCATTCCCATCATTTCAAATTCCGGACAATCTCCCTCAAACGTCACCTTTTTAAGCGTCGCCGATTCACCGTAAGCGCCGTATCTATACGCCAGCGCTCCTGCGGATATCTTCTCCACGCTCGCGGGTATCACGATCTCCTCACACGACGTGCAGTTCACCAGTGCGCCCTCGGGTATCGTCTTTACTCCGTCCGCAATTTTTATGGTCTTTTGCTTGTTTTCAAGATAGAATTTCAAAACCGTTCCGGATACATTATAGAACGCGCCATCCTTAAATCTCAAATACTTGTTGTTCTTTGAGACGGTTATCGTGCTCAGCTTCTTGCATCCCCAAAACGCGGTCGGTTCTATGCTCTTCACGTTTGCGGGTATCGTCAGCTTGGTTAGAGCTGTGCACTCCTCAAACGCCGACATCTCTATCGAGGTGAGCGCCGTAGGCAGAGTCACGCTCGTGAGTCTTTTGTCTCCGTAGAACATGCCCGAAGTTATCTTCTTTATATTTGCAGACAGCTTAACCTTTTCAAGCCTTATGCAGCCCTCAAATGCGCCGTCGCCCACTGACGTTACCGTGGAGGGCATCGTTACGGACGTTATGTAGCGGCAATCCGCAAATGCGCCCTCAGCTATGCTCTTTGCTCCATTGCGAACTTTGACCGCGCCGCTCTGTCCCTCGGGGCAGACATACAGCTTGGTCTTGGCCTTGTTATACAGCATTCCGTATGACGCCGCGAGCGTCTTGTTCGCCGAAGCTACTCTTATCGTCTTAAAGTTCTTGGAGTTCGGGAATAAGGGATAGGAATACTCGCCCTTTTTGTATGCGAACGACTTCGAGAGCAGTATGCTCTTCATGTTGCGCGCGTTAAAAATCGCATCCTCATCCATCGTCTTTACCGTAGAGGGCATTGTATAATCCCCGCTCTTCGCCGCAGGATATGCGAGCAGCTTTGTCTTGTTCTTGTTGTATAATACTCCGTCTGCCGAGGTACATGTCTTATTCTTT
Organism: uncultured Christensenellaceae bacterium; assembly: GCA_934373295.1. Lineage (GTDB taxonomy): Bacteria > Bacillota > Clostridia > Christensenellales > Christensenellaceae > HGM11616. The sequence goes on from CAKROK010000037.1 coordinate 11,912, forward strand.
GAATTTACCGTTATCTTTTTCAGATAGCGCATGTTCTGAATGTCATAGAGCATATCATCCGCCTTCAGCTTTGCGTTTATGACTATCTCGGTTATCTTGCTCAATTCGGAAAATGCGCCGCTCGCGTTGGTGACCTTCGCCGCTATGGTATATTTGCCCGTCTTTAAGGGAGATACCCACACGAGCCTAGTCTTTGCCTTGTTATAGAGTGCGCCGCCGCTCATCACAAAATACTTATTTCCCGATTCAATGGTTATCTTTGAAAGCGCCATTATGCCCGAAAACGCGCCCTCGCCTATGCTTGAAAGCGTTTTAGGCAGCTTTATGCTCTTTACCGTCGTCGAGCTAAGCGCATAGCCTCCTATGCTCTTCAGCTTAGCGGGCAGCTTTATGCTCTTTAGATTCGCGTTCAAAAATGCCGCGTGACCTATGCTCGTCAAATTTGCCGGGAAATTCACCGTCGTGAGGTAATTGCATTCGCCGAAAGCATATGTTTCTATCGTCTTTAGCGTCGAGGGGAATACTATTCTCACAAGCTTATTGTTATACGGCATGAAGCTTCCGCATACCTTGGTTATCCCCTCCGAAAATACGAGCTTTTTCGCCTGTTTTACGTACTTTACGAACGGGTCTGTGTCCTCATATGAAGCCTGCGATGCATCCACGGCGCCCTTTGCCTCAATCGTCATCGTCGCCGTGCTCGTATTGTACATCCACTTAAACGGATACTCTCCGTCCACCACGCCGTTCACAGTCTCGCCCTCGGCGAACGCCGCAAGGGGCAGTATGAACGTCATGAGCATTATCGCCGCGACGAGCAGCAATATCCTTCTTTTCATGCTTTTCATAATTTTCTCCTCTTTCATCAATATGTCGCTACCGAGCCGCCCTTGAATTCATATGTATCAAAGCCCGCGGCTCCCTCGTGATGATATATCTTGATTTTGTCCGCCTGCCATGATACCGAAAATTCGTCTATCGTATCTTTAAATTCGCCGTCGACCAGCTTATATCCCATGAAGTCAAACTTGGGGCAGTCTCCCTCAAAATAGAATTCGGATGCAGCAGAGCTTCCCAGGGAGTACTTGCATACCCTCTTTAAGCTCGCGGGGAGATAAATCTTTTCAACATTATCACAGCTTTCGAGGCAGCCCGCGGCGATCGTCTGCGTGCCCTCGGGTATCGTGAGCGTCTTGGCTTTGGTGAACATCACGGTCTTGAGCGTCTTTTTATCCTTGCTGAAGAACATCCCGTCCTTATAGCTCAAATACGGGTTCGCGGAAGATATGCGCACGGTCTTTATGCCGCTGTTTTCAAAAGCATACCCATCTACACTTTTGACGTTTTTATATATGCTTATGCTTGTCAGCGCCTTGCATCCCGAGAACATGCCGCTCTCGATCGCGGTCAGCGCGACGGGCAGTGTCACTTTTTTGAGCTTCTTGCATCCGGCAAACGTCCCGTACAGGCTCTTCACGTTCTTTGAAAGGCGGACTGTCGTCAGTCGCTCGCTGTATGCAAAGGCGTATTCGCCTATCGTCTTAACGCCGTCCTTGACGACAACCTCCGTCAGGCGGCTGCTCAGAAACGCCATCTCCGCTATCGCGGTCACACTGCTTGGCACGGTGAACTTGCCCGTCTTTCCCGCGGGGAATGCCACCAGCTTGGTCTTTTTCTTATTATAGAGCACGCCGTCCTTTGCGGAATAATACTTGTTTTTAGACGAGACCTTTATCGTCTTAAATTTCACGCAGGTCGGGAAGTTGAACTCGATGGTTTTAAGCGAGCCGCCTATCGTCATCGAGGTTATCGCGGTCGCATAGTCAAACACTTCGTATTCCGTCGTCTTTACGGTATCGGGCATGACGTATGCGCCCGTCCTCGCCGAGGGATAGAGCACAAGCTCGGTCTTTTTCTTGTCATAGAGCACTCCGTCCTTTGCGGACAGCTTCTTGTGCTTTGACGATACCTTTACCGCCTTTAATCCCTCCATTACGCTTAAGTTTAATACCTGTGATCTCGGCAATGTGGAGGGGATGGTCAAGGACGTGATCTTATCACAGCTGTCAAATGCGCCGTCTATTTTAGTGACCTTTTCGGGTATTGCAAATGCGCCCTTTTTGAGGGGCGAGACCCATACGAGCCGCGTCGCCTTTTTGTTATATAGCGAACCGCTCTTTACGGTAAAATACGCATTTCCCGACTGGACCGTTATCTTTTTTAAATTCGTCATTTCCCCAAACGCGCCGTCGGCTATCGTTTTAAGCGATTTGGGCAGAGTTAATGACGTAAACTTGCTCGAGCATATCGCCATCGCGCCTATGCTCGTGAGCGTCGAGGGCAGCTTGACAGCCGCTATATCGCTCGTTATCGCCGCTTCTCCTATTGTTTTCAGTCCGGTGGGAAGGTTTATCTTAGTTAGGTTTTTACACCCCGCAAAGGCATAATTTCCAATTTTGGTCACACCCGTGGGCAGCTTGACGCTCTTCACATTTATAAACGTGGCGAGCGCGGCGTCGCCTATGGCCATTATGCCCTTTTCTATTACGATGCTCTGCGCCTCCTTTTGAAATGCATAGCATCCCTTTAGGTTGAGCATGTCGAGCGAACTGCCCATATCGAGCGCGCCGCTCCCCTTGAAGGTGAGTTTTTTCTGTTCGGTGTCATAGCTCCAGGTTATGTTTTCATTGCCGCAGTATATTCCCTCTGTCTCGGAGGTCTGCGCATTTGCGCACAGCGGCAGCAGAAAACTGATGAGCAGCAGCACCGCAAGCATCAATGACAATTTTCTTTTCATATTATTCCCTTCTTTCTCTTTTAGTCTGTTATGCATACATCGGGTCATTACCCGTTCCAATCGTACTATACCTCTTACACTATTATATTGCATATATTACTACCCGTCAACGGCACTTAGGTAAACATATTGTAACACTTTTTAATTTTCCCCTGCCGTTATCCGTCTATAAATTACATTTTTTCGTCCTTTCAGTTAACATTCCACGTAAAACCCCGCCATGTCCGTCCTCAACTACATTTTATAATATCGACGGCTGTTTTTAAATACATATGCGCGCGATTTAAGAATTCTTCAGATTTCCCGCCGCAAATAAAAAGTGCCGTGCAGTTATTTTTGCACAGCACAAATGTCATTTCGAAAGCATATCCACTATCTTGAGCATGGAGAAATCACTGCGCTCAAGCTCGCCCGTGAGGTGTCCGCTGTTTAATACGAGCAGCCTGTCACACATTCCCATGAGCTCGTTGTAGTCCGTCGATATGAACAGTATGCTCCCGCCGTTCATCGCGAACGAGTTCATGAAGTTATACAGCTCGACCTTTGAGCTTATGTCCATTCCGCGCGTGGCGTTGTCCATCACGAGTATCTTGCAGCCCTTCAGCATCCACTTGCAAAAGACCACCTTCTGGCGCTGGCCCTCGCTCATGGCGTATGCCTTTGCCTCCGCATTGGGCGGGGTTATCCCGTATTTCTTTATATACCTGCCCGCGTTTTCGTTCTCCGCACTGTTTTGTATCACGCCAAAGCGGCTCACGTGCTCTATCCCCGCGAGGGTTATATTTTGCTTTATGCTGAAATCGAGTATTATACCGCCGTTTTCGCTGTTTCCGCTTATCATGCCTATGCCGCGGTCGACTGCATCCGAGGGTTCTCTGAAGCGGCAGGGCCGCCCCTCGACGAACATCTCGCCCGTCTTTATCCTGTGCGCGCCGAAGATCATGCGCGCAAGCGTGCTCTTTCCCGCGCCGGGCGCGCCCGCCACGCCCAATATCTCGCCCGAAAACATGTCAAAGCTGATGTCGCTAAGCTGGGTGTCTCCCCCCACCTCTTTGAGGGAAAGCACGCGGCGCTTCTTGGTGTTCGATATCCTCGGGTATCTGAACTTCGCCGTCTCGCTTATTTCATTTATATAGTATTCGGCGTCCCTCAGCCTGTCTCGCTGCGCGGATATCAGCCTTCCCTCTTTTAATATGGCGATATCGTCGCATAGCTCTATAGTCTTTAATATGTTCGCCGTGGTTATTATTATGGACGTGCCCTGTTTTCTTATCCTGTCGAGCAGCTTTAAAACACTGTCGCATTCCGCACTCGTGAGCATGTTGAACGGCTCGTCTATCACGAGCAGCTCCGGGCGTTCGCTCATAGCGGCGGCAATTTTGACGAGCTGCGCCGATACTGCCGAGAGCATCTCCGCGCGCGCATACGGGTTCACGTCTATGCCGTATTCGCCGAACAGCTCGCCCGCCATATCCGCCATCTTCCCGACGGAATACCTCTTTAACAGGCGGGACGAGTGATCATAGCCGAAGATGAACGTATTTTCCGCCACGGTCAGCCCGCCTATGAGCTGTGAGCCCTGGTGTATCGTGCGTATGCCCATGCTTATCGCGTCATGCGGATCTTTGGGCGATATACTCCTGCCATTAAAGAATATCTCGCCCGCCTGGGGCAGGATATCCCCGGACAGCAGGCGCACGAGCGTGGTCTTTCCCGAGCCGTTCACGCCCAATATGCCTAAGATGCTGCCCTTTGAGACGGATAGATCAATCCCCTCGAGCACGGTATTGCCGTAATATGCCTTTGAAATGTCTTTTAACTCAAGCAATGCCATAATTTTCGCCTCAGATGTTCTCAAACGTCGTGAACAGCTCCACGCCGTTGTTGAACAGAAATTCCTTATATTCACTGCTCAGATTTATGTCCGTTATTATCTTCTTGCCCTCGGTGATGTCCATCACCTTGACGAATGCGCGCTTGCCGAATTTTGAAGAATCCGCCGCGATTATCGTCTGCGCTGACCTGCCTATGACCTCTTTCATTATCGCCGCCTGCTCGCGGTTATTGAGCATGTATCCGAACTGTATGCTCACGCAGTCTACCGTAAAAAACGCCTTGTTTATGAATATGTCCTTTAAGTTGTTTTCCGCATATTGCCCCGTGGAAAAGACGCAGTTGTTCTGGCCGTTTATATCCCCGCCCAAGAGTATGAGCCTGATGTTGGTCACCCCCGCCAGCTCCATGACTATGTTGAGGTTATTCGTGACTAGAGTAAGGTTCTCCTTATCCTTTAGGCACTTCGCTATTTGAAGACATGTCGAGCCGGGGCCTAAAAAGATGATGTCGTTATTTTCCACCATCTCCGCGGCGATGAGCGCTATCTGGAACTTCTCTTTAAGATGCTCGTCGGACGCCTCCTCACGCATTTCCGAAAGCTCCGCCGTATCCGAAAGAATGGCGCCGCCATAGGCCTTTTTCAAAAAGCCCTCGCCCTCCAGCCTGTCAAGATCTCTGCGCACAGTCGCGACCGAACAGCCCAGCATAACGCTGAGCGTGTTGATATCGACATGCTTATATTCATACATTATATCTTTTATTCTCTTTATTCGATCCGCTGCAAACATCCGATCACTCGCTAAATTGAGATTTATAAGCATTTTTATGCTCTATTCTATACTAACATAAAAATATGGTAAAAACAAACGGTTTTAGCATATTGCGGCATAAAATCCACTCAAAACTTCAACAAAACCTTTAAAAAGCATCTGCGTTCTGATATAATGAATTTATAAAATGATCTTTTGTAATCACAAAACTGCACTAACGGAAGGAATATCCCCTTGAAACGCGCCAACGAAGCATCCATCAAAAACAAAATCGGCGAGCGCTTTGCCGGAAACAGCTTCTCCTTTAAATCGCTCTTCCCTCATATGTTGATCTACATATGCGCAGGGATACTTCTTGTCGTATACATTCTTCTGACCGCGAACAGCGGCGAGCCGCGCATGAGCCGATTATTCAACTCGACCTGCGCAATAGTCATCGCGTCCATCGGCCAGGCCCTCGTCCACTTTGTCCACGGGATAGACCTCTCCGCCGCCGGTCTCATCAGCTTTTCAAACTGCGCCGCGGCGATGTTCATGCCGAGCGACCCTGCTTTAATAGCGCTTTTCATACTCCTATCGCTCATAATAGGCGGCATCGCAGGTTTTTTGAACGGATATGTCATAACGCACTTCAAGCTCCCGCCGTTTATAGTCACGTTCGCCTCCTGGTTCATATGGGAGGGCATCGCGTATTTCATCACGCCCATCAAGACGGGGCTCAACTCCGCCGCATTTTCCGAGGCGCTGACGGGCGGCGTACTGGGCATACCCATATCGCTCATAATAATGCTCGTCCCCTTGATATTGTGGATATACGTCTACAGGACGCATTTCGGCATATCCCTGCACGCGATAGCGCAGAGCAAAAGCACCGCATACTACTGCGGAATACGCGTCACGGACATAACCATCGCGGCATACGCGCTTTGCGGGCTGCTGTCCGTAGCCTCCGGCATACTCATAGCCGCATATACCCAAAAGGGTGCTCCCTCCGGAGGGGATTCATATCTGCTGCTCACGCTGTGCGCCGTCTTTTTGGGCGGAACGAGCTTCAAACCGGGCAGCACGAGCGTCTTTGGCACGGTCGCCGGCTGCTTCGTGCTTCAGATATTCATTGAGCTGATACTGCTGTTAGGCGTACCCATCTACTGGGCGCAGCTTCTGCGCGGACTGGTGTTTATCTTCATAATATTCCTGAGAGCCGCGGTCAACTACCGCGAGAAATCGGGCAAGGAGGCCGTATTATGATAAGCGCGATAAAAAAGCTGTATTACAGCAACAGGACGATATTCACGACGAGCTGCGTCACGCTCGCGCTGCTAATAATAACCATAATTGCGGGCGTTCCGCAAAGGCAGGTGAGAGAGCTTTCCACCACTGCCGCGATACTCGGCATAGCCGCGCTGGGGCAGATGCTCGTGATATTCGTGGGCGGGATAGACTTTTCAATGCAGTGGCTGCTCTGCTCCTCCGCGATACTCACCACAAAGCTGTATGTGAACAACATGCTCTCGCAGATAGGTCTGCCCGTATGGGCGCTGCTCGTGGGCGTGCTCATATTCTCCACCGTCGTGGGCTTTATAAACGGCGTGGGCATCGCGTATTTCTCCATAAATCCCGTGATAATGACGTTTTGCATAAACGTGCTTTTACACGGCATAATGCTCGCGTGGACGAACGGCATTTCCGGACAGTTCTCCCCGCCCGAGGTCAGTCGATTCATAAATCAGAATATTTTGGGGATACCCGTCCTCGTGTACATATGGATAGTGATAGCTGCCGCGGCGACATTCATACTATCCAAAACCGCATTTGGGCGCAGGCTTTACGCGATCAGCTTCAACCAGCACGTCGCGTCCTTCTCCGGAATTCACCTCAGAAAGATAAAGCTCGCATCATACTGCATGAGCGGGTTTATCTCCGGTCTATGCGGAATACTCATGGCGGCAAATGAAGGGCGTTCATACCTCGGCATGGGCGACAACATGATAATACAGAGCATACTCGTCGTGTTCATCGGCGGAACGTCCCTCGGCAACAACCGCGGAAGCTACATCGGCACGGCCATAGCGACCGTCGCGCTCACGCTGTTGAGCTACCTTTTGACGCGCCTGCACATCCCGAGCGGGTTTGAGCGCATGATCTTCGGCGTGATACTCATGTTTACGCTCATCGCAACCACGCCCCGCAAAAACCGCGCCGAGGACAGACAGTAAACGCCAACTGACATCCTTTCCGTTTTTATTGAGGCTTAAACGATCTTCGATATAATGGAAGGGATGTTTTTTTGCGGGTTTTAAGATACCAAATGCAGTGGTAACGAAAAGACTGTGCATTTTGGAAGCCTGAGGTTGCTTTGCTGCGCAAAGCTCAAAAAAAGTACAAATCATTAGTTTGTACATATGACATTATTCAGATTGATTACTTAACTCTGCAATTTTTCTCTGAAAACCGTGGTTTTCAGACTTTCCCATAAGGAGGTCTGCGACCTCCTCATCCTTCTCCGCTAATCTGTTCAGGCTGAAATGACTGCATAAATGCTTAACTCAGTTTTCGGCTATACTTTTGTTCTCGACGGTGACGGTCTTAAAATCGCAAGCGATTTTACAGACCGCATACGTTACTTAGAGTAAATAGTTTTGTTTGAGATTCCCGCTCAATTGCCGAATTCTTGGCATAACTTCGATAAGCTCCTATTGGTTTTTCTTTTGTGCAGCTTGTGACGGTCTTAAAATTATGCTGCGCGATAATTTTACAGACCGTATGCTTTAGTTTGTGTAAATGATTTGGGTTTTTAGCTGGTGTGTTTGTGTGCTGACGCCAAAAGGATTTAAATCATGCGTAACTGCGCGGCGCAGCTTTCCAGCACAAAACGGCTCCCGCCGTTTCGCGCTGGAAAGTAGCCGGCCCGCCAAAGGCGGGCGGGCTTAGTTTTTGCGGCTTCGCCGCAAAAACCTGCGCCGCGCCTATTCGCCAACCTCGCTTTTTAATCGCAGCGTATTCGTTTGACTTGCGTATAATTCATTCCGCCCGATAATTAGGGTTCCCGAAAAAGTAGTAGCGCAAGCGTGCTTTTTTGGGATTGAGGAACAGCAGCGCTATTAGTCTTTGCAGTCGTGTTTACACGGCTGCATAACTATGGCGCTTGCTGTGACGAGTCGGGCGGAATACCTTATTAAAAATTTACCGCCCTTCTACCTCTCCTTCTTCTTAAAGCTGATAACGATATCCACACTATCCCCCTTATCCTCATACGTACTTTTGACCTCCTCGCCCAGTCCCCTGAAACGGCTGACGAGCTTCTTGACAGAATTGTAATAAAGCCGATAGTTTATCTTAAATGTCGTCTTTTGTTCCTTTTCCTCGCCGTACAGC
>CAKROK010000038.1 GCA_934373295.1 uncultured Christensenellaceae bacterium
GCGGCAAAGGCAACTAAAAAAGTGCAAAAACTTATCAACTGATCGAAAGTCATTTGCAACACCTTCCTTTCATTGCCCCTAAAATTTAGAAGTAAAAAATGAAGAAAGGTTGACCGCCTACCGTGTTATTGGCAACGCCCAGTAAAGATGAAAAACATCAGTACCATTTATATAATACAACATCTTTAGCCGTGTTTCAACAGAAAAATGCGATAAAGCACAAAACCCGCCGAAATACTCCGACGGGTCTTTTGCATTATAATTTGAAAGGGATTAATTTTCTTTTTTGTTCTTTCCTGCGCCGAGGATGACATTCACGATTATGCCCAGTATGAGCGCGGTCGCGATGGAGGTAAAGGTGATGCTGCCGAAGTTTAAAGTCAGACCGCCTATGCCCGTTACGAGGATGGTCGCGACGACGAACAGATTTCTGTTGTCGTTAAGGTCGACGTCCTGTATCATCTTTAAGCCGCTTACAGAGATAAAGCCGTACAGCGCTATGCAGATACCGCCGATTATGCAGACCGGAATGGTGTTGACAAACGCGATGAAGGGGGTGAAGAACGCGAGCTCCATGCAGAGTATGGACGTGAGCATTACGGTGTATACGGAGGCGTCGCCCGTTATCGCAACGCAGCCGATGCACTCACCGTAGGTCGTGTTGGGGCAGCCGCCAAAGATCGAGCCCACGATGGAGCCAACGCCGTCACCTAAGAGCGTCTTGTCAAGGCCGGGATCCTTTACCAAGTCCTTGCCGATGATGGAGGAGAGGTTCTTGTGGTCCGCGATATGCTCAGCGAAAACTACCAGTGCGACAGGCGCGAAGAGTACCGCTACCTGAGCGACGCCCGCCCAGCCGCCGACCTTCGTGAAGCCCTCGGTTATAGCGCCGACAAACGTGAACTTGGGGAGATCAAACAGGCTGGTTATTTTAAAGGGAACGAAGTTATTTACGATGGGCGTGAAATCAATGACCTTTAAAGCATCGACGTTTGCCGCATTGCCGATGAGGGTCAAAATCGTCGCGAGGATGTAGCCCGCCGCAATTCCTATTATAAAGGGAATGGCCTTCATGGTCTTATTGCCCTTTACGGATGCGAGGCAGGTCACTACGAACGCGAACACACCGCAGAGTATGGAGATAAGGCTATAGTCGCCCACTGCCGTGTTGTTTAAGTTATTTACCGCACTTGCGCAAAGGCTCAAACCTATGAGCGCTACCGTGGGTCCGATGATGACCTTGGGCATGAGCTTATCTACCCAGCCTGTGCCCGCCGCCTTAATGACGATCGCGATAACTACGTAAACAGCTCCCGCGATTATAGCGCCTAATATGATGCCGCAATAGCCGAATACACATGCGCTCGCGAGGGGGCTGATAAATGCAAACGAGCTGCCTAAGAACACAGGGCTCTTCTTTCTCGTGAAGAGGATGTACACGAGCGTACCCGCGCCCGCGCCGAACAGCGCCGCCGCCTGGTTTAGTATCTCCTCACCGTATGTGAGATTGACGAGCGTGGGGACGAGCAGCGTCGCGGCGATTATCGCTAAGAGCTGCTGGATGGCAAAGACGATGTTCTTTCTGAACGGCACTTTGTCGTCTACATTGTAGATCATGTTCATTTTTTGTACCTCCATAACCTTATAAAAAATTTCGTATCAGAAAACGCACATTGCGTTATGCCTGCTTATCGCATATCACCACAGAGGTGACCTCATCAAACGGCGGGAGCATCACGCTCACCATCTCATCACCGGAGGTGGGTATGCTCTTTCCCACAAAGTCCGCGCGGAAGGGCAGCTCCCTATGCCCGCGGTCTATCAGCACCGCAAGCTCTATCTTCTTCGGCCGTCCGAGGGAGAATATCGCCTCTATCGCAGCGCGGCACGTCCTGCCCGTATACAGCACGTCATCCACTATTATCACTTTTTTACCTATTATAGAAAAGGGAAGCTCCGCCTTTTTCACGACGGGTGAATCGGATATCTTTGAAAGATCGTCGCGGTAAAAGCTGATGTCGAGATCGCCGCAGGGGACTTCGACCCCCTCTATATCGCGTATATTCTGCGCAATGCGCTGGGCGATGACCTCCCCGCGCCGGCGTATGCCCACGAGGCAGATATCCTGCGCACCCTTGTTGCGCTCGAGAATTTCATGCGCAATGCGGATAAGCGCGCGCCTTACGCCGCCTTCGTCCATGAGCTGTGCCTTGATCCTCATAATACGCCCCTTTCTTACATAAAAAATGCCTTGCCGAATGCACGACAAGACATGGTTATAGTCATATTAAATGATAAACTCTTGTCGGCATCTCTGTACCGTACTTAAAGACCTTATATATTTTATCATCGTATGCAGTTTTTGTCAATGAGATTTTTTAAGCCGCTATCATTTTATGGCGCAAAGCACCTATAACAATAATTTCACCTTGCTTAATAAACCACGTTTTTTCGTCACTTTTTATACAATAACCGCACGGTGAAATCGTCGTTCCCCGCCTGCATATCCATCGTATAAGAAGCGCGTTTACTGTTCGTTGATCCTTGACTTTAAAATCTTTCCCGCTTTAAAGGTGGGCAGCTTAGCCTCACTTATGTTCATTTCCTTGCCCGTGCGCGGGTTTATAGAGGTCCTTGCCTGACGCTCGCGGACGTTAAAGCATCCAAATCCGGCGATATTCACCTTTTCTCCCTCTGCAAGAGTATCCGTAATTTCCTCAAAAAAGCCGTCAACGACCTGTTCGACTATACTATGCTTTATCTTCAGCTTTTGCGCCGTCTTTTTTATGATGTCTGCCTTATTCATGCTCATAGTCTCCAATTGCTCTCTCTTTTTCTTTTTATAAAATCGCCGTTTTTGGCGGGTTTGACCTTTATTGACATTATTTTATCACACCATGTCGAACAAATCAATATTTTCTCGTAAAAAGTATTATAATCATTCGGATTTTTATGCTCTGCTGCCCTCGCGCACCGCTTTGATAAAATTTTACCAAGCATATTCATTCGGCATAACCCCACTATTCACGCGCTTTTTTAACCTTTTAAAAATACTGCGGCGTTTAAAAGGCAAATCGCATTTCTCTCTCCATACCGGCATTTGTTTCTGCAATGTAAACAATTTTTAAACAGAACCGCATCTTTATTTTCATCACCATTAATTTTTGATATACTACTCTTAAATAAAGGAGGTATGCCCATGAAACTCAGGAAAATCATCGTTTTGCTCGTATTTACTGCCCTGTTTTTTGCAACATGTGCCTGCTCGGCTCAGCAGGCGGCGCAAAACACAGCTCCCAAACCGACCACTGTCGTCGCCCCCGAAAGCACGGACGAAACGCAAAAGGACGCATTAGTCCCGATGGCGAACCTCTCCGCGCACGGAAAGGCGTTTTATGACGCGCAGTACGCGGATATAAAGGCGACTTTTGAAAGCGACGAGGTCGCCGACCACACGTATACCCTGCTATATAGCGACGAAAAGACCACGCTCATCTCCGCCGAAAGCGGCATCTGCATAATTCATCACGGCGAAAAGGGCGATGAGTTAGGATATTTTGACAAGGTCCTGCGCGTTGTCTATGATCCCGTCTGCATTGCGAGCGGGGATGGAAAATATCTGGCGTTATCCTGCGTGAGCGGCGCCTATCTCATTGATATTGACAACAACACGCTGAGCGAGATATACATGACGGATAGCAAAGTAACCCCTGACAGTCTGCAAAAGAGCATCCTCATGCCCTATCCCAACGTTTTGGGCTGGAATGATGATATGCTTTTGATAGATTATCCGTTCGAAAGCTCAGCTGAGCATACCCCAGACGCCCCAGCGCACTGTTACTTCTCGATAGACGCCGAAACTGGCGAAGCAACCGAGCTTTTAGAAGAACCGACGGACATCGAAGCTGCACCGCAATACGACAAAAAGACTGCTAACGGAATAATATCGAAGTACTTCAAGCTGTTTGAGGAAAATTTAAGCGAGTGAACGAGGGTTTTTAATAAGGTATCGCATTCGGCTCGGCTATTCGCCGAACACGATGGATTATACGCAAGTCATACGCCTTGCTATTCGATTAAAAAGCGAGCTTGCCGACGAGGCGCGGCGCAGCTTTCAAGCGCGAAACGGCATCCGCCGTTTCGCGCTTGAAAGTGGCCGCCCCCGCCCCGAACGGGGCGGGGGCGGGCTTAGTTTTTGCGGCCGAAGGCCGCAAAAACCTGCGCCGCGCGCGTGCGTATGAGATTAAGCTTTTTAACTTCAGCGGGGTCGCATATCGACGTGGGATTATAATGGAGCTTTGCGAAGCAAAGCAACCTTTGACTTCAATTTGCGCAGATATTCGCTCTTTTAAAATAAATCGCACTGACAACCCGCCGCCGCATTATGCGCCCACACACTCTTGGCACTTTCGCCTGACAAAAAGAGGATTTTTGACGAAAGGCGTCGAAATAGATATAGATTTAAATTTGCAATACGCAAAGGAGCATATTAAAATGAAACGTTCTTCAGGCATTCTGCTCCCGTTGTTCTCGCTGCCCTCGCCCTACGGCATAGGCACGATAGCCTCGGCAAAGAGCTTTTTAAACTACCTCTCCGCCTGTAATCAAAAATACTGGCAGATTCTCCCCCTCGGTCCGACGGGGTGTTCAAACTCGCCCTATCAGACGTACTCCGCGTTCGCCTGTGACCCCATATACATCGACCCGGGCGAGCTTCTAAAGGCGGGGCTGATCTCCCCCGATGAGGAGGCCGCCGCGCACCTGCCCGAGACTAAAAAGGTGGATTACGCCGCTGTCAGAGCATCGCGCGATCAGCTTTTCAGGCTCGCGTATTCGAGATGCGATAAATCAGAAGTGACGAAATTCTTAAAGAAAGAGCCGGAATTAAACGACTATTGCCTGTTCATGGCGATAAAGGACAGCTTAGGCGGCGCGCCGCTCAGCGAATGGCCGGAGGATATCCGCCTGCGCGAAAGCTCGGCACTGCTGCACTATTCTCAAAATCTGCATGAGGACATGCTGTATCATGGCTTCTTGCAGCTCGAGTTCCGCAGGCAATGGGCGGATATGCGCCAAATCGCGGATTCTCTCGGCATAGGCATAATAGGCGATATCCCCATGTACGTCTCCGCGGATTCCGCTGATTTTTGGAGCCATCCCTCGCTGTTCATGACGGATGAAAAGGGCGACCCCACGGACGTCGCGGGCGTCCCCCCGGATTATTTCTCCGAAAGCGGTCAGCTTTGGGGAAATCCGCTTTACGACTATGCCGCGATGAAAAAGGACGGCTACAAGTGGTGGAAAAAGCGCGTCCGTCATGAGCTTGAATTCTGTGACATTTTGCGCATAGACCACTTCCGCGGCTTCAGCGAGTTTTGGGCAGTTCCCGCGGGTGAGGAGGACGCCTCCAACGGCCGGTGGATAAAGGGTCCGGGCATGAAGCTCGTCTCCGCGATAATGAGCGCGGGCGGCAAGGACTGCTTTATCGCAGAGGATCTCGGAATACTCTCGGACGACGCGCGCGCACTCATCGAAAAGAGCGGACTTCCGGGCATGAAGATACTCGAGTTTGCATTCGATACGCTCGCCCCCTCCGACTATCAGCCGCACCGCTATCCCACAAACTGCGTCGCATACACGGGCACGCATGACAACAACACGTCCATGGGCTGGATGGGTGAGATAAGCGAGTCCGTGCGCCGCTACGCCGTGAAATATCTCGCGCTCAACGCGGACGAGGGCTGGCATATCGGTATGATACGCGCGCTCTACGCCTCTAACGCACAGCTCGTCATCATCCCCTTGCAGGATTACATCGGCATGGACAGTGACGGCCGCATAAACACCCCCTCCACCGTGGAGGGCAACTGGCTGCTGCGCATCCCCGGGGAGCTTCTCTCCGAAAAGCTCGCGCAGACCGCAAGCGCGCTCGTGAAGATGTACGAAAGGTAACCGACCATCATATATCATTATATATTATATAATGTAGAAAAGCTCGACGGACAGATGAAAATACTCTGCCCGTCGTTTTTTGTTAATTAGGTTGCTTTGCCACTCCGCTGAAGTCAAAAAGTTTCATCACGCCCGCCGAAGGCGGGCGAGATGAAACACCCTTACCTTAGCCTACTTCACCGCCTCTATCACCATCCAACCCCGCGCACTGTCCGGCTCGTCGTATTCATCCTCATGCGCGAAAAACTCGCCGTTCAGATTCCATGCGGGCAGCTTGTACCGCCCGTCTGATGAGTCCGCATAGGTCAGCTCCACCCCGTCCGCCGCAAAGCGCTTGTCCAAAATCTGCTCGCTTTTGTATTTTATCTCGCATCTTCCCGTCAGTCCCAGCCTGCGCACCGCCTGCTCGGGCGTCATCAGCTCAACGCGCTTATAGACCTCATAACACTCGTTTTTTATTGAAATGCTCCACACGCCGTCTTTATCGACGTTCGCCATGTATAAATGCTCGTTCAATCCGTCCTTTGAGGTAAATTCAACAGCTTTTCCCATCCTTATGCAGTCGTTTGAGGAGCTTCGGCCTTCTGCATAATCATCATCAACGCCGCTCACCTGCGCATCGCCGTCCCACAAATCGTATTTATCAAAAAAATTCCGTGCATATCTTTCCGCAGTTTTATCGTCGATATCTGCCCCTTGCCCGACTGGCTGTCTCAACTGCACACGGCAAAAATCCTCCGATTTATACTGCATTATTTTCATCTCCCCCGCCTGCGCATAAAATTCATTCTCATTCTCCGAAATATCTGCGGATATGCCTAAAATATTCATGAGTTTTTCAAGCTGCAAACGCGGCTGATATGCAGCCTTTTCATATATATCCGTCTCCGCAGGCGTCGTATCGGCATCTATTTCGATATCGCGCGGCACGCTCAGCTGATAGTTGAGTGCATATTCGAACTCACTGTTTCCGGCGACGATGTTGTATCCGAGCAAAAACAGCGGAATTATGAGCAGTACCGCGATGCAGAATACCCTCGTCACCGCTTGCTGTCTGCGTCCGCCTATCCATATGCAAATCGCATAAACGCTGTAGCCGATGGCCCCGCCCAGCGTGTTTAAAATTATATCGTCGATGTCGAACGCCCTGCCGGGGAGGAAAATCTGTATGCATTCTATCGTGAGCGTCGCGAGAAAAGATATCAGCGCCGCACTGTGCAGGCTGTTTATCCGCTTGAAAACGCAGGGCAGAAGTATTCCCAGCGGCATGAACATTATAATATTGAGTATTATCAGATATTTCGCCGTTTTGAATCCGCTCATGAGCGCGGAAATGACGCTGAATAGCGGGTAAAAGTTCGCGTCCGCGTATCGGCTGTAAGCCGTGTCCTGCGCCCTTAATGTTATCATGAGCACGCAGAGGCAGTACGTCAAAAACACATATCGCAATATGTGCGTTTTCATGGGCGCGGCGAGCTTTTTTCGCGTCAACAGGGCAAACGCCGCATAGATCACCGCGGACGCCGCCAGACCGACCGCCCCCGTCTTTATCATCGCGGACGCAATGCCGTAAAAGCTGTTTAAATACATGGTTTCACCCCCTTTTTCATATTTTTATTTTACCAAAAACATTCGGATGTTTTGTAAACGCACTGTATCGGTTTTATAAAAATTGTCCGTCATAGCCCCTTTTTGGGGACTTTTGGTCATTTTTATAAAAATCTCTTGCATATCTTTATCCGTTAGTATATAATATACAGGTAAATTAAATCGCCGGCGTGGCGGAATAGGCAGACGCAAGGGACTTAAAATCCCTCGGTAGCAATATCGTATCGGTTCAAGTCCGATCGCCGGCACCAAAAATCGGTAAATCTCGTCAGAGGTTTGCCGATTTTTACTTATTAACTTTTCACTTTTCACTCTTCACTAAATTTTTACCGCCGATTTTTGGAAAGTAATAAGTAATAGTGATGAGTGAAAAAGTGGAAACGACGAAGACTTATCTATACCCCACCTTAAAGAATCCAAAATCAAAGCCGCATAATAAAAGCATCCATCTTAAACCAAAAAACTCAAAATGCCTCAGATTTTTTGTTTACCTCCCCCACTCCTCCATATAAGCATTTTTTGATTTTAGTATATTTTTTATAATGAGTGAATTCACGTCTACACCGTGCAAAATAGCCCCACGACGAAATACGCTTTCAGCGCGTTAATCTGCGGATTTCATTTCACCGCGCCGGGGCGGTTTCGCTCACATCCCCTTGCCCCTCTTCAAATTCTCTGATAATATATAAACGGTCATGAAAAATCGGGAGGTGCGCCGTAATGAAGCATGATAAAAAGACGATTTTCGCAAATATAGCCCTGTTTTTCGTCGCGCTCATATGGGGCGGCGGCTTCGTGGCGGGAAAAATGTCCATCACCGGGACGACCCCTTTCGCCGTTCTCGTATACCGCTTCGGCGCCGCGGCGCTGCTGACGTTCATCATTTTTTTCAAACGAATAATCCGCTGCGATTTTTCAACCATAAAAAAGGGCGTCTGCATAGGCGCTTTACAGGCAGTCGCGCTCGGCGTGCAGCTATCCGGACTTCAATACACAACCAGCGCAAAACAGGCGTTTTTATGCACCGCTTACGTCGCGATGGTCCCGTTTATTAGCTGGATTTTATTGAGAAAAAGAGTGACGGCGCGTGAGGTCGTCGCGGGATTCACCGCGCTTTTGGGCATCGCGCTCATAAGCCTCCAAGGATCGCTCAATATCGGCCTGGGCGACGGTCTCAGCCTGATTTTTGCGCTGTTATTCGGCATACAAATTGTGCTCATAGGGAAATTTATGGACGATAAAACGGACATTTTCGCATTTTCCTTCTTTCAATTTTTATCGGCATTTATACTCGCGCTATCAGTTTGCCTTATTCGCGGGGAGAGCCTCGTCATAGGCGGGACCGAGGCGCTTATCGGCGTCGGCTATCTCATTTTATTCAACACTGTTTTAGCATTTATCGCGCAAAATATCGCCCAGCGCTATACGACGGACACAATGGCGTCGCTGCTTTTGAGCCTTGAATCGCTCTTTGGCTTCGCGTTTTCGATTCTGTATTATCGCGAGACGCCCGATTTTAAATTTTTTGCGGGTGCATTTTTGTGCTTTATCGCGATTTTGATCAATTCGTATAAGAGAAAGAAAACGCCTGATTTATCGGATATAAATTGATCGCGCTTTTCGTCATTTTTTCCTCCTTGACAAATGTGCATAAAGGCGATAAAATATTTTTACAGCTATGGAGGCTTAGCTCAGCTGGGAGAGCGTTCGCTTCACACGCGAGAGGTCGCTGGTTCGAGCCCAGTAGTCTCCACCAAAAATCGGTAAATCTCGTCAGAGGTTTACCGATTTTTACTTATTCACTCTTCACTTTTCACTCTTCACTAAAAGACCCCGATTTTTGGAAAGTAATAAGTAATAGTGATGAGTGAAGAAGTGACTGTTGTATAATAAAAGCAGACATCTTAAACCGAGAAAGTTTTTTGCTAATAAAAAAATTTGCTCACGAAAATGCCGTATTAAATATCGCTCAAATTTTTATTCGATTTTTCTGATTTAAAAAATCCCCCAAAAAATCCAATCCCATTTATTTTCCCCGATGTGTCGCGCAATGCCGCAAATATGTACAAATTGCAAACAAAGAAACCGGACAAAGAATTAAGGAGGAAAATCAATGAAATTATTAAGAAAGATATTTTTGCTCGTGCTGTCGACGGCGACGCTTTTTGTCTCTTTAGCCTGTCAGGCCACTCCCTAAAAGACCGCAGTGGTCAAAAAGGATAACTACGAAGAAAACGTCAAAAAAGCGACTGAATATACAATTTTAAGCGATTACGCAAAAACCCTCCCTGAAAATATAAGTGATTCGTTCGAAAATCAGGTAATTTCTATAAACGTGAACGCAAAGATAACGCTGCCCGATGGAGAGGAAAAGCTACCTATTTATAAATATCAACCGCATATACTCACGCAGGACGAGGCAGATAAATGGATAAACTACTTTGCAGAAGGGAAAAAATTTTACAAACCTTTGGTTTACACCAAAGAATCGTATGATGAGGAGATTATCAGAGCCAAACAAGGTTTATACATAGATGGTCAATACGTACAAACCGAAGATAATCAGGAATACATAAAAGAGCTTGAAAAATTAAGAGAAGAAGCACCTTCCGAAAAAGAAAGGAAATATATTGACACAAAATTCGACTATGCCGGGACAAGTCAAACAGATATCTCGCGGGGAAAGGATGCTATAAACTTATGCGTTGAGAACGACGGAGAAGATTACACCATCCATGCAACTACGCATGTTAAGGGAAATGCAGACAGCCTGGACACCCAATTCGAAATGTCGCACGGTGGGGAATATTTTTCATACAGCTATCTTTTACATGAATACACTGACCCAAATACGGAGAGCGCATCTCTAAAAGAAGTCAATGAGATTAAAAACGCAGAGACAATATCCGATGAAAAGGGGCTGCCTGTTGCGCAAAAGCTGTTAGAGGATTTAGGCATTACCGGAATGATCTGCGTCAGGACGCAAAACGCACTGTTATCCTCTTTTAATAACCAATTCGGAATGACCTCAAATCGTCCTGATGAATATTGCCGTGAGTTCACATTTATGAGAAATATTAATGGTGTGAGCCTTGATGCGGCGCTTATAGATGAATTAGTAAATTACAGCGAAAGCATTTCTCCCGACGACACGGATTATGCGCCGCCGATGTATGCCGAATATATTCAGGTGGGTATTAATAACGACGGAGAAGTCGAATACTTTAACTATAATAATATGATGGACGAGGACGAAATGCTATCCGAAGGCGCGCTATTAAAGGAATTTGACTCTATAGTCTCAAACGGAATCGACCAGATAAAGTATAAATATTCGTTTAACGACGTTGAATCGGGAAAGGCTTTTGTGAACATCGATACTATCGAGCTTGAGATGAAATACGTCCGCGCGAAGGACGACCTCGAGGCGGCGCTGCTCGTGCCTGTTTGGAAGTTCGGCGGGACGATCTCCTATGAAATAAACGGCACGCGCACGGAGGATTATTCCATAAGCGTGTTCTTGTGTTCTTGGACGCCGTGGACGGGAGCACGAGGCAAGAATGATGAAGCTGCTGAAGACGATAAAAAAACCCGGAGTTATAATACCGGTCGTGCTGTTTCTTTACCTGTTTTCGGCGTATAACAGCGCGATGTTCCTGCGCGACAGCTTTACGGCGGGTACGGTGACGTTCATCGACCTGCTGTTAAGCCAGCTAAACGACATAAACAGCATATGCTTTGCCGTGATGCTCCCCTTTTTGCTGCTCATACTTTCGGATGAGACGAGCGGCGAGCGCGTGCTGACGAGCATAAAGCGGGGCGCGCTCATTTCGGCTATCGCGCTCATGCTGCTCATCATCGGCAATCTCATTTCCTATATAATAGTATTTTCGGGAAAAATGAGCTTTGCCGCGAAAAGCGATTTAAACGGAAGCTCCGCCGCGCTGACTTTGGCGATGAGCATAGTGCTGCTGACGGTGCGGTTTGTGTTTACCTCGGGAATATGCTATTGCATAAAGGGCAGGGGCAAGAGCACGTTTGTCGTTATAATGCTGCTGCAATATGCGGACTGGTATTTTTTAAACGTGGGTATCGGCAATGCGAATATTCCGATATGCATGGGGACGTTCTCCCTCGCGAGCCTTAAAAACATGGCCTTTGCGCAGGGCGAGATGGGGCGTGCTTGCGGCGCTGTTCATTTGCGCCGCGGTGGGGGTGGGGTCAATATTCGTATGACACGATCTTCATATACCGCCTGAGCGAAAGCTCTCCGTCATGCGGCGCGCCGCAATACGTCGTTGACATGTTTTCCCCGCTCGTTATGCGGACGACCCCCGCGCGGCAAAGCAGGTCTTGCAGCCGTGCGCGTTCCTCAGGCGCACATATGAGCGCGGCCGTCTGGAGATGGTTTTTATAGGGCATCAGCTCGCGCAAAAGCATCCCCGACGCAAGCGGACGCACCCAGCAGTTTCTGAACATATAGGACGTCATAAGCCTGTGGTCGTTATACGCGATGACGCTGCTGTTATCGTTTATAAATATGCATTTTCGACCGCTTTTTTCCTCGAGCTGTTCTGTGTATATCTCCAACGTCTTTTGCGCAATAATCTCTTTTTGAAAATCATACGGCATTGAAACGCATGTCTTTTCAAGTATTTTTGAAAATTTCTCCGAAAAGCGCACGACGCTTTCAAAGTCGTCCGTATCCACGAATATCCCTTGGCAGGAATTGCAAAAGAGCTGGTTTGTATCGCATATATTATAGGCGATACCCGCTAATTCATCGTCATTCGCGCTTTCGCTCACGTAAGCAAAGCTGATCTTGTGTCCCCATTCGATTATGCGCGTGTTTGGCTGCGCAAGCTTCCTCACCGCGCTCACCGCCTCATCTGCGCCCCACACGACCACGGCGTCCGCCGCATCCGCCAGCTTCTTCATCGCGTCGATGTCCTTTGAAGAATATCCGAATACATAGATATACTCCGAAAGCATGGGCTGTATTTTTATAAGTTCTCCGAGGATTTTTATAGATAACATATCGCCGGAAGGCAGCTTTAAAATATTAACGTTTCCCGTGATAAGCCCCTCTATCACGCTGAAAACGGGCAGCGCATCGACATTGCCCGCCGCGATATGCAAAAGCACGCCGAGCGGCCGCCACTCCTGCCGAACAACTGAGCCGCCGCCATACGGGACGTAATCGCAAAGCGGCTCGCCGAACTCGCGTTTAATGCGCTCTTTGAGGTATTTTTCGGACATCATGAGCCGAACCTGTTCAAGCTCGCGCTTCGCCTTATATTCGCTCATCCCCAGCGATCTTAAAGGCGAGATATGCTCGCTTTCGTCAAGGCGGGCGGATAACTCGGCACACGCGTCGATCACGATATCCGCCGACAGCGAATAGTTTTCATATGTCGCCGCTATCCTTTCGCGCAGCGTCTCCAAAACGGCCGCGCTCTCTCTTTCGTCTACGATCTTTCCGCCTATAAGGTTCATTTTACACCTCCGTTAAACAGCTCCGATGCCTGCGCCGCGCATGTCTTTATCTGCGATACCCCCGCCCTGCCTTTGAGTTCAAAATAAGGCGTACATATGCCGCAGCCGCATTCATGCGCAGTGTGCATTACCGCTAAATCGTCCGTTAAAACGCTCGTCAGGGGCATACTGTCCACGAGCGGAGTGATGAAATTTACAAGTCCCTCCTCACCGTTTGCGACAGGCTCGAGCGTCCGAACGTCGCGTATAATGACCCTGCTGTATATGGGAACGTGAAAATGTCCGTTTTTGCACTTCACATAGGGCAATGGGTGTTCAACGGCGCTGAAAAATTCAAGGCAGTTTTCCCGCCGAATGCCCAGCGTTTTTTCTATCAGACTGTAAAAATCCTCCCTGTCTATCTCCTCATTCGAAAACTCCTTCCATCCTCCACCCAGTAGTATTTTCGAATGTTTATTCAGTTTTAATGATATTCCGTTTTCCTCCAGCGTTTTCGCCAAAAAATACATATATGCAGGGAAGCCCACAAACCGAACGGGAAAACAGCTCTTTGAATACCTCAAAAGCGCGGTTTTTATGCCGTCAATGTTTATGTCATATCCCTTGCCGTTGTATTTTAACGCATATTGCCTATGCAGCGCGGGCGCAAATTTGGTCGTGCCGTATGCCGTCTTTACCGCGCCCATATGTGTATTTTTATTCGGTTCATACCCCAGCATTATGTAATTTGTGGGGATGAGGGATATCACCCTGTGATATGAAAAAAAGCGCAGCATCATGCCTATGCCGCAGGCGAGCGTTCCCTTATCGAACCCGACAATGCTGAAGCTGCCCTTTGTTCCGGAAGAGGTCGCCTTTACGGCGAGCTTATCCTCCGGCATGGAGAACAGGCGATTTCTCTTTAAATACAGCGTGGGTATCATGGGGATCTTGCAGAGGTCTTCCTCAAAACGCAGGTCATCCACGCGAAAACCGCGGTTTTTCATCATCTCCGCATACTTAGGGCAGCCGTTAAGGTGTATTTTCAAATTCTCCTTTACGGCATCTAAAAAGTATTTTTTAGAAAAATCGAGGTCATATGGATTTCTGTGCAAAAAAATTTTTGTCTTAATGCTCACTTTTTGCTCCTATTCTTCGCAGACATACCCGCGATTTACAAGGGAAAACAGCGTCTATATAACTAAATTATACCACACTTATGTGGCAAATGATGTAAAAAATGCACCGAAAAACCTCGGTGCATCGATTCGTCATCTCATCCTCAAATCATCCCCCGTAAACGCGATAAAGTCGGAGGTCTTATCCGCAAGCAGGCGGGACATCACCTTTTCGCCGTATCGCTCTTTAAGCTCGAGCTTGGTCAGGTTGGTGGATATCATTGTCTTTAGTCCGTATGCCGTCCTGCTCTCTATCATGTCAAACAGGTATTCGCGCGTGACGTTCTGCGTTATCGGCTCTGAGCCCAAATCGTCTATGAAGAGAAATTCCGCCTGCGTTATCGCGGAAAGGCTGCTCATCTCGCCTATGCGGTGCAGCTTGAAGCACTCGAACATGTTGAACGCGCCCGTGAACATCACGTCCCCGCCCGCCGCATATATCGCCTTGGCTATGCAGTGCATTAGATAGCTCTTTCCCAATCCCGCCTTGCCGGATAATAGTGTGAACAGCTTTCCGCCGTTTTGTGCATAGCTCTTGCCGAACGCGAGCAGCTTAGCCGCGCGCCTTTTTTGCTCATCGTCCTTGAATAACGACAGGTCGTATTCGTCAAAGCTGCCCTCCAACAGCGGAATGTCATAGCCGCCGTACACCTCGACCCTCATGCGCCTTATTATGCACGGGCATAGCCTTTTAGCGTTGTTTACGGTGATGTATCCCGTGTCCGCGCACATTTCGCACGTCCTCTGCGGCTGCATCAGTCCTCTGTCTATGCCGTTTTTCGCGCAGTATTCGTCCATGCTTTCGCTTATGCGCGCGGCGTCGGATTTTGCCCGAGCTAACAGCTCATCTCTGTTCTGCGGATCTCTCATCGCCTGCTTTAGCGCATCGAGATAAAGCTCGTCATGCTCGGACTTCATCTCCTTTAACGCGGGGTGCGCCTGCGTTATGCGGGCGGTATACGCCGCGGCGAGGCTGTCCGCGCGGTTGCGGCGCGTGTCATATTCATATAGCAGGTCTGTAAGCGTCTTTCTCATCGTCTGTTTCCTTAAAAATCCTCAAGAGGATCGCGCAGCTTGCTGTCCAGCTCCTCCTCGGTGTATTGCCTTTCGTTATTGGTGCTCTTTTGCGGCGAGCGGTGCTTTTCGTTTTCCTTTTTCGCCTCATCGAGCGTCTTTACGCCTATCGCCGCCCAGTTTTTGAGGATAGTCTCCGCGAGCTTTCTCGGGGAGGTCGCGCCGTATGCGAGCTTCGCGGCGAACATTATCACGTCCTCGCCCATGCCCTTTTGCAGGTATCTGTTCACCATGGCGATGTCCTTATCGCCGGGCGCTCCCGTTATGCCCATTTCTTTAAGCATATGCCGCGCGCGCTCCCTTGCCGCCTGCGCTCCGTCTATCATCGCGCGGATATCGTCCATGCGCACAGTTCCGCGCGACGCCCATCCGGAGAGTATCATGTCCACGTTTTTTAGCGAAGGATATCCGTCCATCATGGCGCGCTTTCCCGCGTATAGGATCGCATCCTCCGAAAAGCCCATGCTCAAAAAGCGCGTATACAGCCGGCGCATTTCCTCCGTGACCGTGCGCCTGGGCGTGCCTATGCTCTCCAAAAGGCGCTTTATGCGCTCGTCGTTAAGCTCGTTGTCCGTGAGCTTTTTGCTTATGGCGGCGGCGGTCGTGCGTCCTTCCTTATATAATCCGTCGATTATTCGGTCGAGGTATTTCATGGACGGGTTCTGCGCGGAGAGCATCGCGGGAAGAGCCGCGTATATCGCGTCGATATCCATGCCGTATGCGTTCGTCCACTTGTCATACAACTTTTTTTCCTCTGCGGAGGCGTGCCGTCCGCGTATGCCCATGCGCAAAAGCAGCTCCTTTAGGTTCTGGCTGTCCGAGCGCTCGCTAAGCACGCGGTATTGCGCCAGCTCGATGGTGTCGATGCCCTCCTCTGCCCATTCCGCAGCCTTTTTTTGGATATAGCTCATGGATACGCGGTTATTTGCGCGGCTGGTCAAAATACAATGCTCGACGAGTATATTCACGACGTTTACGCTCAGGCCGTATACGCTTGTACACTCCCTCAGCGCGGTATAATCCTTTGATGAGAGCAGCCTGTCCGAGAACAGTGCCTGCAATGTCGCGGCGTTTTCAGAGTCCGAATAGACCGTCTCGTCGACGTCCTCTTCCTCTGGCGGGAGGTAGATTATGTGCTCCGCGCCGCGCGACGCGATAAACCCGCGCTCCTTTAGATATTGAAGCGCATCGTCTATCGCCTCGATGGGCTCGCCCAGCTCCTCGCTCATCGCGGCTATCTCGCCGTCCTTTCGGAGTAAACCGTATATATAAAGCTTTAGGCACACCGGAGGCGCGCCTAAAAGTGCTTCCGCCACGCCGCGCGGCAGGCAGATCATGTCAAAAAATCCCTTATCAAAGCCTATCAATTCGTTTCTCCGTATCAGTAGTTGAGGAACTCCAAAAGAGAGGTATTGAACATCTCGTACTTTTCCTCATGCGGGAAGTAGCCGCAGTTTCTGAACGACGCGGTATATCCCATCTGAGCGGAATGCAGATATCTCTTATAGTCCTCTGCGTTGGAGATGAGGTCATCCTCGCTCTTTACCATTAAAATGGGACGGCTGTAGCCCACCAGCTTTTCGACGATCTGCTCATCGTCAAAGGAGGAGACTATGCTGCGCAAAGTGTTTTTAAGCTCGGGTTCATCGAACGGACGCGCAAATTCGTCCACCATCTTATCGGTTATGAGCGTCTTGTCGAAATAGCATTTTTCGAGATATCCCGCGACAAAGCTCCTCTTTGCGAAGCTGCCCGCGGCGAGGCCCGCCGTCATGCCGGAAAGCGCGCGCGCCTTGGGGAACGCGGTCTGGTTGAATGCGCCGGGGTGGATGAACGTAAGGCTGCGCACCAGCTCGGGGTCGTTTATCGCCATGTCCGCCGCATATGCGCATGCCTGACCGAACGCGACGATATGTACGCGCAGAATGCCCATGTTGGCGAGGAAGGATTGCAGCGAAAGGGACATGTCCTCGATGGTATAGTCGATCTCCGGTCTGTCAGAATATCCGCAGCCCAAAAGATCGGGAACGACCACGCGGTAGCCCTTTGCGGCGATCTGCTCAAAATTGTTTCTGTAGGTATACAGCGACTGGCCTGGGCCGTGCAGCATGAGCACCGCCTCGTCGCCAGTTCCGCGCTCATAGTAGTGGATCTGCGCCTCGACCTGGTCGATCTCGGGATGACCCTCCTCATTTTCGCCGACAATCGTATTGAACATGACCTTCTGCTTCGCACCTAAGGACTCTCTGTTTATAATATCCTTTATTTTAACGGCCTTTATCATTTTTTTACTTCACCTTCCGTATAAGCTCATTATTCTACAACCTATATTCTACAATATCTCACGCGGCGTTTCAACAGCGATATTGCAAATTTTTTATTAATACTGCATCTCATAGCGCAATTTTTTGCCATATGTGCCCCCTACGCACGCAAATAACCCATTCGGGGCAAAATAGACGTTGACAAATGCTCTTCACAAGGGTATAATACTGTTGTTAAAAAAAGATGTGCCCGTAGCTCAGCTGGATAGAGTGTTTGACTACGAATCAAAAGGTCGCGGGTTCGAATCCCTCCGGGCACGCCAAAAATCGGTAAACCATGTCACTGGTTTACCGATTTTTACTTATTAACTCTTCACTTTTCACTCTTCACTAAAAAATCCCCCGATTTTTGGGAAGTAATAAGTAAAAGTGATGAGTGAAGAAGTGAGATTTATGCAGCTAAGAAAACAAACGAGTAACGCTTTTTTAAAGTGCAATTTTTGGTTGATTTTATGTGATATGATTATTCTAATTGCAAATGCATTTGAGAAAAATCGTCTTTCAGAATCCCTTTTCCCGATCCCTTTCTCTCTCACATCATCTCGTTAAGCATCCACGGCAGACAAATATCTTTTATATTGAGCCAGAAAAACGGGGCGGTTTTTTCGGCATAGGCGGTGTTTGAGAAAAGCTCGATTTCTGCGCCATCTATATTTTTAAGTATTTTATCGCCCGCAAATTCCCCCGAAACGGCATACCATGCATTGTATGTAATAGTTTTGGCGGCGGCGTTTTCACTCCAGCTGTAAAGCTCCTCCGGTCTGTCTGTATCTATGCCGAATCGGTCTAAAAAGGCGAGTATATTCGGCTTTGTACGAATCGCCTTATAGTAATTTCGACAGGAGGGGCAATCGCACGGGGCGTTCGTATTCGCAAAGCCGTTCCTCGTGGATTCGATATCCACCCTCATGGTCGCGTTTTCCATGCTTATTTTGACAAATTTATTATCGTTTTTAGCTTGATCGTTCGTCAATTTCATATTTCCTCCCTCAAAGCAGCGGATATCTCGCCCTTACCGTCCTTCTTTTGAAAGCGCTGGAGCTGACCGTCGCGATATGCGAGCAGCACCATCTCGATATCCTTAAACGTCACGGGCGCGTCCACGGAGCACATTATCATGTTGAACGTGTTGCCGCGTATTCTGTACATCTCGATGTCGGGATAGACCTCATTTACGCCCGGGCGCCCGTCGCCCGCCTCGGCGTACATGTCGTCCAGCCCCAGCACATGCCCGAACTCGTGCCGCATGAGGAACTTGCACTTTGGCACGCTCAAAAGGTCCTTTTCATATAGATTTATGTACTTCACGCCCTCCGGCCGCCACGACCTGCCTATGACCGCGGCGGACTGCCTGCGCGAACCGAGTATCTCCGCGCTCCTCTCGCCGCGCTTGCCCAGCTTTTTTAACACGCTGCCCACGCTGTCCGTCGTCTCGTCGTCCAGCACGTTTACTATGAGGCTGTTTTTGCGTCTTATCTCGCTCGTCACGCTTATCTCGACGCGCACGGGATAACCGCCGAACACGCGGTAATCCCCCTGCCACTGCTTTATGCCCTGTATCACCACTCTATCCGGCTTTTTTAAGTGCATATCGCCAAGATTTCTCTGCACGACGTTCAGGCTTATTTTCAATACGCTTCGTTCGGCATCATGCGACAATTCCGCGCAGACGGGAATATTCTTCCTATTAAATATAATCGGCTTTCCCGAATAATCGCAAATTTCTCCCGATTTGACCGCATTTTTAAAATAATCCGCAGATAAACGGGCGCAAAGTGCATTTAAGGATTTTCTCGCGCGGGACGAGCCGTATCGGCAGATGGCGTCGTAATAAAACCGCCGCGCCTGGGCAAAATCCCCCGATATTTCCGAAATATTTCCCGAAAAAAACAGCTTATCCTCGCATGGGCGCATATCGCGCAAAAGCTCCTGCGCAGTGTTTATATCATTTATATTTATCGCT
The DNA here is from genome assembly GCA_934373295.1 of uncultured Christensenellaceae bacterium. Taxonomy (GTDB): domain Bacteria; phylum Bacillota; class Clostridia; order Christensenellales; family Christensenellaceae; genus HGM11616. The sequence goes on from CAKROK010000038.1 coordinate 19,575, forward strand.
TCAGCTGTGCGTTCGATGCGCATCTCATGCGTCAGCGCAATATCGGGCGTGTTCACGATGTCCATATATCCGTCCTCCGTTTATTTCCATGTTCTTAATCTACCATATTCGGGAATAAAATACCATAGTCGTGCCGCAAACTGCTTGACAAAATCGATAAAATAAGGTAGTATTGACTGAAATAAGGGAGTAGTCGACGCCAAACGGCGTTACATTGCCAACATATCGGTTAGATCATATCCTGGCTTTGTATTAAATGACGAGACTTATCTGTCGGCAGCAGAGGGTCTCTCTACGTCCCATGTTACCCTGCGTGCCGGCGAAACGGTACGGAGGTTTTTTATTATGCAAATTTGGGAGCTTGTCGCAATAGCTATCGCGTTATCCATGGACGCTTTCGCCGTGTCCGTATGTAAGGGGCTTTCGGTAAAACAGGTCAAGCTGTCTCATGCCCTTACCGCAGGGCTTTATTTCGGCGGTTTTCAGGCGTTTATGCCACTGATAGGATATCTTCTCGGCTCGCAGTTTGAAAGTCTCATCACGAGCATCGACCACTGGATAGCGTTTGTGCTGTTAGGCATAATCGGCGTGAACATGATACGCGAGGCGCTCGGCAAGGAGGAGGACGAGCTAAACGACTCGTTTGCCTTTAAGGTCATGCTGCCGCTCGCCGTCGCGACGAGCATCGACGCGCTCGCCGTGGGCGTGACGTTCGCGTTTTTGAACGTGGATATCGTCCCCGCAGTGCTGCTCATAGGCGCAACGACGTTCACATTCTCCGCCGTGGGCGTGAAGATAGGCAGTCTGTTCGGCCTGCGCTTTAAGAAAAAGGCGGAGCTTTTGGGCGGAATAGTGCTCATACTCATCGGCGTGAAGATACTTTTGGAGCATCTCGGAGTGATAGGGTGAGGGAGTTTGTGCGCTTTATTTTAAAAGAGTAAACATACATTGAGAGTAAAACAAAACAATTCGAGAAAGAACAGGGCTCCCGAAAAGGTGGTAGCGACAGTGAGCCGTCGCGAGGGCGTTTACAACTGAGCAGGCGAACCGAGCGTGCC
>CAKROK010000039.1 GCA_934373295.1 uncultured Christensenellaceae bacterium
CTTTTACTTGTTTTTCATCGTGATTGTGGTCAGGGTTGTGGTCAACGCCCTGACTTCAGTCACGTTTTTATTTACGGATTCCTTTTTTCGTAGAGCCACTTCGCTCAATTACTTGTTTCTATTGCTAACCCTGGAGTGCTCTTGAAACAGAAGATTTCGAAATACCTAAACAGGCAACCATGCTCTGACAGATATTGCTAAATACCATCATCCCGAGCTGCTGGGGTATGAGATCCAGAACTGGATGTGGAATTGGTCTACCATCGAATTTTGGGCTTTGGGAGAAGCTGAACGACCCGCAATGAAACAGGCAGCAACAGCTTTGCCATGACGACCAAGAAGTGGATCGATGACACGGGTGCTGGCGGGAGAGCATTTCCTTTTGATAGGAGATTTGTCAAGGGTATTCTCTTCTCGAAAATACAATTTCAAAATCATTATATGAATGAGTCAGTCCTCTTCCGGGTCTGACTCTTTTTTCTTAAAGACTTATACAGTCTTAGTTTCGATTGCAGGACCCTTTTCCCCATTTAATACTTTTAGCGGTATTATGGCCTTGCAAGAAAGAAATGAGGTGAACAATTATGAGCATTATAAATGCGGTGAGAGGATTTGACAGCGATTTGACACAAATGCGGAGCGTTTTATTTGGCATCATCCGCTACTTGGCTTCATCTGCATCTTTGTTGGAATGCCATTACTGGGTTTGGCGTGTGTCTGTATCAGTACAATCGTTATCGCCTTTCCAATGGCATACATTTTAGGTTGGTTGTGAGCTTTATTTCATCTTTAGCCCCACCCAAAATGACTAATGCCGCTTTTAGATGAAAGACTTTATGATATGTGGGGATAACAAAATAGGAGATGAATCTTATGCAAATGCTAATTGCACTCATAGGTGTATGTGCGGCAGCAATGCTGCTGTGGTATGTCTATATTTTAATGAAGGGAGATGATCAGGCATGAGCACTATGATTCAGTATGTTTTATACCTTGCCATTCTGGTTGTTTTGGCAATTCCGCTGGGCGCATACATAAAAAAGAACTGATGAAGCCCGCAGCAACCCTGTGTGGCGGACGGCTGGGGTGTACCTGTCTGTGTACTGTGACCACAGCGCAAAAATCTACTGGAATGTGGTGCTTAACTGAAAACGAATGACCCCGGCAGGCGAATGATGCTTTCCGGGGCTTGTCTATGGGTGGAGGACGTTTAGTAAGAAAGCCATTCAGAAGTACGTTCAGTTTCTTAGATGATTTGCTGATAATAGAACCGCCGAGTTCCAAACAATAGACTTGGCGGTGTGAGATGTCGATCAGGGAACTAGCCTTCTGCTTGATTTCGTGATATCCCCACCCCTTAGATCGTGAAGTAGAAGTTCCTCCCATACTTTGCCCAAAGCCATTGCTTTTATTTGCGTTTTCGATTATAATAACAATGGATTTTGTACGAATATGTGGACATGACTGCAACATGTGCGCTTACCTGCGTATTATCTTTCCGTTTCATAAACTGCTGTAAAGTGAGACATCTCGACCCAGCGTATCCAGATTTTGTGCAGTGAGCATGAGCCAGTTTATTGATATGGTCAAGGCATTGTAAAAGGAGATGAGTGCTTTGAAACTGCCGTACGAAAACGAATTGTATGAACTACGAAAGTGGATAGACTTTACAAACGCAAATTTGAACATGCAGTTTCTTCACCTGCCACCTGAGATTCAATCTGTACGTCGATGGATCAACGCAATGGCAATGGGCATACAGAGTGATTACCCATTCTACGCTGCTGCACTACCTCGTATTGCAAACATCCTTTTTCAGACGAACGGCATGGGGGCTGCTTTTGTAAATCCCGCAGCATTTGGTGAACTGGTAATAATTATTCGCCATATTGAAGCGGAACCGGTTGTTGTTCGGTTTTGGTCAGAGATACACCCGCGAATCGTGAATGTCTCCCACGATTTATATTTGGATGGCCACTGCTCAACTGCAGCAGAAAAGGCAGTCAAAGAAGTGGAATCTCGTCTGCGGGAGAAGTTTGCAGAGTTAAAACCGGATACAGCGGTTCCAGTGAGAATTGGTGATGTAATTGGCGCGCTTATAAGTGAAAACGGTGTATTCAAGTTCTGCGGTACGGCAACTACCGATGGTAAGAACTACCGGCGTGGAATTCAATCCCTGTTTGAAGGCATTATGGCAGCTTATCGCAATCCAGCTGCTCATACAAATCTTCAATACGAAAAACGCGAGGCTATGGAGCAAATCATGCTCGCAAGCCACTTGATGTATGTGCTGGATAAATGACTTTATTAGTGTAAGCTATTAAACAGGATTGTTAAAAAACTATAAATGAGCATATTTTTCGATTTGCACAAAAAACACCGTTTGTCCATGCTTAAAAACCAAATTTTGCGTTTTAGTCCTTGCTGCAAAAACAAAATTGTGCAGTATCATAATATGCTCATTTATAATTTATAAAGACAAACACAATGCTCCTGTACCTCATTTCACGGAGGTGAATTATACGTTCCATACTCCGGAGGATACGGGGACAGGCATAGCTTTTAAGGGATTAGTCGTATTTGATTTGGCGATGATGCACTTGGCGAAACTTCCAATTTTAGTGCATGATTCTCTAATCCTTAAGCAAATATCAGATGACGCCATTGAGAATATTTTAGCCCAATATTCAGCTTGTGTAAAACAGATTATTATTGCACTTGATAAGCAAGATTCTTACAGCACAAGAACAGCTACAGAATTGGAAGAACATACTGTACTGAGGCTTGCTCCCGATGGAAATGAGTTATTCGGAAGGTTGTGGAGCAAACACGCAAACGAGGAATAGTTCACACAAAAGTTTCGAAATCCAATTTGACATCTAATTGGATTTTGATCATACCATTTTTGATTTGAAGCCAAACAGCGTGAGACAACTGGGTATGCGTCTTTGCGCATTGCAGGAGGGTACTGGTTTACGCTGAAAATAGTTGAGGAGTCGAAAACATGAGCAACGAACAAATCCAAAATCCGGGACAATTTGATGAAGTCATCCATATCATCGACAATGCCCGCAACTGCGCAATAAAGGCGGTCAATGCCGAGTTGATCCAGATGTATTGGAGCGTTGGCGAATATCTGTCCAAGCTATGCACAGGTGCTGCGTTTGGTGATAAAATCATTGATGATGTTGCCGCCTATATTGTAAAAGAAAATCCCGGAGTCAAAGGCTTCAACCGTCGCGGCCTCTACCGTATGAAACAATTCTACGAGACTTATAAGGATGATGAATTTGTGACACCACTGGTGACACAAATCAGTTGGACGAACCATTTGCTTATCATGTCCAGCTCCAAGACGGTGGAGGAACGACATTTTTATATGACACTTTGCGCAAAGGAGCATTATTCCAAGCGGGAGTTAGAGCGTCAGATCAGTAGTGCGTACTACGAACGCCATATGCTCTCGAATAAGAAACCGCTTCCGGAATCTGTTCCTCAGGATGTTCGTAAAAGTATTCTCGATACCTATGTACTGGAGTTTCTGGATTTGCCTGAGCTGTTTTCGGAAAAAAATCTACGAAAGGCAATTATCGAGAACTTGAAGCAATTCATTTTGGAGTTTGGCAAAGACTTTACGTTTATCGGTGAAGAATACCGTGTTCAGGTTGGCAACACAGATTTTTTCATCGATTTGCTGTTTTACAACCGTTCGCTGTCTTGCCTTGTGCCGATTGAATTGAAGATCGGAAAGTTCAAGCCGGAGCATATTGGGCAGATCAATTTCTACCTGGAAGCTCTTGACCGTGATGTGAAAAAGCCAAACGAAAATCCTAGTGTAGGCGTTATTCTTTGCGCCAGCAAAGATGATGCAGTAGTGGAATATGCTTTAAGCCGCAGTATGTCTCCTACGCTCGTTGCAGACTATAGACTTTGCCTCCCAGATAAGACACTTCTACAAAACAAGCTGCGCGAATTGACCGAGCTTGCGCTGGAAAGCGGCGAAAGTGACGAGGGCGATGAAGAATGAGCGCAGTCATCCACGCCCTCTATTCCTTATTGGGAGTGGTAGCCTTGGCTTAACTTGTCAGTAATTTGCCGAGTGAACATTCCTCAATGCCGTTGATTTGCTGCGGTATTGGGGAATGTAACTTTACTGGGGCAACTTGTTATAGAAATGGAGGTACCCAATGGATGAAAGAATAGCAGCCCTGACAGCCCAGATTGAAAAGCTCCAGGCGGAGAACACGTTCCTCAAGCACCTCCTGGACGAGGCGGGTATTTCCTATGTGTTGCCAGCCTCAAAGCCCACAGCGGAAATTTCAAAGCAGCTAGCCCGCCGATTCTATTCCTATTTCTGGGGCCGGACGGATGCTTACAGCAAACGCAGTGTGAACAAAACGACGGGGAAGGCGGGATATTATCCTCAGTGTGAGAATCTGTGGAAGGATGGGATTTGTCCGAAAAAGTCCGGGAAGAAGGTCAAATGCGGGGCCTGCGCCAACCGGAAGTGGCGGCAGCTGGAAGCGGAGCAGATCATGGCGCACCTGCGGGGAGAAAAGCCGGATGGCTCTGATGTGATTGGAATTTACCCGCTGTTCCCGGACGGGACTTGTAGATTACTGGTATTTGATTTCGACAACCACGAAAAGGGAGCGGAAACTCTGGATTTTGGAAATCCGGATACCCGCTGGATGGAGGAAGTGGACGCCCTGCGGCAGGTGTGCGAGGGAAATAAAGTTCCGTGCCTGGTTGAGAGGTCCCGGTCCGGGTGCGGCGGGCATCTGTGGATTTTCTTCGAAAGTGCCGTAGAAGCGGCCCTTGCCCGGCGGTTTGGAATGGCTCTGCTGCAAAAAGGCGCGGAGACGGTGATCTGAAGTCCTTCCGATTTTATGACCGGATGCTCCCGGCGCAGGACAATGTTGGAGATGGAGAACTGGGCTATCTGATTGCGCTGCCATTGCAGGGGCAGGCATTGAAGAAGGATAACAGTGCTTTTGTGGACAAGAACTGGAATGCCTACCCGGACCAATGGGAAACGCTGTTTGCCGTGAAAAAGTTATCCGCACAGACAATGGAAAGCTGCATCAAAAGGTGGAATGTGCCGGAAACCGATCGAGGAAGCTTTTTGCCGGAAGACATCAAACCTTGGGAACGAAAAACATCCTTCCACACAGAAGATGTGGACGGCCAGCTGTGCATGACCCTGGCAAACAGAATTTATATCGAAACCGGGAATCTAAAACCCAGGCTGCAAAATCAAATTCGTCGAATGGCGGCTATCCAAAATCCCATGTTCTACCGGAATCAGGCTATGGGTCTATCCAATTACGCAAATTCCCGGTTTATATATCTGGGAGAAGATGACAGTGGCTTTCTGTGTATTCCAAGGGGCCTTTTGGATGCGCTGCTGGACCGTTGCGGGGATGCCGGAATTCCGGTGAAACTGACAGATGAACGAGCAAAGGGAAGGACATTAACTGCCAAATTTACAGGACAGCTGCGGGAAAAACAGAAGGAAGCCGTAGGGGCACTTTTGAAGCACGAATGTGGAATTTTAAGTGCCGCAACGGCCTTCGGGAAAACGGTCGTATGCAGCACTCTTATTGCGGAGCGAAAAGTCAGCACCTTAATTTTACTGGAATCCTCGGCACTGATCGACCAGTGGCAAAAGGCACTGGTCGAGTTCCTGGAATTTCAGGAGGATTTGCCGGAGTATGAAACGAAAACCGGAAGGAAAAGAAAGCGGAAAAGCGTTGTAGGCGTGATTCACGGCCCTAAGGATACATCCACAGGCATTGTGGACATTGCTATGGCGGGGTCGTTGTGTAAAAAAGGGGTGTTCCATCCAAGGCTTCGGGAGTATGGTATGGTCCTGGTAGACGAGTGCCACCACAGTGCCTCGGAGACGTTGCGTTCCGTATTACAAGAAGTTCATGCCACATATGTTTACGGCGTGACGGCAACGCCTTTTCGTGGAGATGGGCTGGAAAAGATCAACGAAATGCTTCTTGGCCCGGTGCGCTTTCAATATTCTGCCAAGGAAAAAGCGGCAGAGCAGGGGATCGACCACTACCTCGTGCCAAGATTTACAAGAACGGTGCTGCCCTTCGGTCAGGAAAAGCTTCCTGTGACCCAGGCCTATGAGCGTTTACGGAGGAACGAAAACCGCAATGGTTTGATTGTAGCAGATGTGAAAAAAGCGTTGGAGGCAGGAAGAACGCCGGTGATTTTGACCCGATTTACGGATCAGGCGGCGATCTTCTATGAAATGCTGAAGGATTCTGCTCAGAAGCCGTTTCTTCTGACAGGTGAAATGCCTAAAAAGGAGCGGGAAGCGGCGATACGGCAAATGGCAGAGGTTATGCCGCAGGAATCCATGCTGCTGGTGGCGACAGGTCAGCTGGTTGGCGAGGGCTTTGACTACCCTAGATTGGATACGCTGTTTCTGGCAACTCCGGTTTCCTGGAAAGGTGTGGTGGAGCAATACGCCGGACGGCTCCACCGGGATCATCCGGGGAAGAAAAATGTGTTTATCTACGACTATGTGGACAGCCATATCCCTGTGTTTGACAAAATGTACGCCAAGCGTTTGAAAACCTACAAGCGTATTGGCTACACCCTCTACGCACCGGATACCCCGGAGAAGCAGGCTGCCAACGCAATTTTCGACTCGGACACCTACCGCCCGGTTTTTGAACAGGATCTCCGGGAAGCTGTGGAAACGGTTGTGATTTCCAGCCCCACGCTGAGCAGAAAGCGGGTAGAGAACTTGGTAGAACTTTTACTTCCAGCCCAGGAACAAGGCTTAAAAGCAGCAGTTATCACTTGGCATCCGGATGTGTATCGCTATGGAAATGACGAGAATCGGCTTTTATTATTGGAAAGCCTTCGGACGGCGGGGTTTGAAATTCAATATGCCGAAGAAACCTGCCAGCATTTTGCTGTGATCGATGAGAAAATCGTCTGGTACGGCAGTATGAACCTCCTTTCCCGGGACGATGTGGAGGATAACATCATGCGTTTGGAAAGCCGGGAGGTGGCAGAGGAGCTTCTGGGGATTGTACATTTTTGCGAATAACAGCGAAAAACTTCCGCTTCCTGACAAAACGAAAGAAAAAGGGGGGCATTACAAGGAGGAAAAACGGTTTGCTATCAGGCTGCGTTCGTCTATGCTCCTTGAAGTAGTTCTTAATGCTTAAAAAATAAAGCAACGGGAGTGTAGCATGAGGGTGAGCGTTCATGCAATCGTCGTGCGAACTTGCGATAATGTCTTGAATAAAACGACACGGAGTGCTATAATTTTCCTATATATTTCTGATTTTATCGGGAGGTTTCCTATATGGCCGTTTCGTATCACAGACTATGGAAATTGCTGATCGACAGGAAGATGAGCAAAGCTGATTTGCGCAAAGCTGCCGGACTGGCCCCCAATACCATGACAAAGCTCCAAAGGGAAGATTCTTTTGAACAGTAAAAAGAGAATTGGTCCGTTTTATAGTACTATTCTTGATATATAAATAAAGTGATGAAAAAAGAGGTGGAGACTATGCCCAAGTTTTTGGATTTGTTTGCCGGTGCAGGTGGACTATCCGAGGGCTTTATTCAAGCTGGGTACACTCCAATTGCCCATGTGGAAATGGATGTGGCAGCGTGCTATACACTAAAAACACGCGTAGCATTTCACTGGCTGAAAGCCAACGGAAACTTGGAAGTATACCACCAGTATCTGCGTGGCGAGATCAAGCGGGATGAATTTTATGCACATATTCCTGAGAAAGTTCTGAATTCTGTACTGAATTACGAAATCTCAAATGATACGATTCCGGAAATCTTTGAAAAGGTGGACCATCTTCTTGACAGAGAAGAACTGGATCTCATAATTGGAGGCCCCCCCTGCCAAGCTTACTCTCTGGCTGGGCGCTCCAGATCAGAGACAAAAATGGTGGGGGACAAGAGAAACTACCTGTACAGACATTATGCGGAGTTTCTCCGTAAATATCGCCCCAAGTACTTTGTGTTTGAAAATGTTCTGGGACTGCTTTCTGCAAAAGACGAAGACGGTTCCCGCCATTTCGATAATATGCTGAAACTGTTTAAGGAATACGGATACAGCACAGAGTTCCGCCCACTGAACGCATCTGATTACGGTGTTTTGCAAAACAGAAAACGGATCATCCTGATTGGTAAAAGAGGTGAATATACTGACTTTTACCCCAATATACCCAGGGAGGTTTTTCAGTACAAGGTTGGAGAATTGTTTTGTGATCTTCCTTCCATTCATGCCGGTGAAGGAGTGATTACCCCCGTTGCAACAAAACCTTACTCGGGAAAATACCTGTTCCTTTCCGGAATTAAAGAAAGTGATGGGGAAGCGGTTACATTCCACCAAGCAAGACCCAATACGAATCAGGATCTGGAGATTTACCGGATTGTAGTGGAAGCATGGAATAAAAACAGATCCCGGGTAGCCTATACAGATCTTCCGGAGCATTTGAGAACGCATAAAAATACGTCCTGTTTTCTGGACCGTTTCAAAGTTGTCGCAGGAAATCTGAACTGTGCCCAGACTGTAGTTGCACACATTAGTCGTGATGGCCATTACTATATTCACCCGGACATCGGGCAAAACCGATCCATAACGCCCAGAGAAGCAGCAAGAATTCAGACTTTCCCAGACAGCTACTATTTTGAATCTGTCACTGGAAAGCCGTCCAGAACGCTTGCATATAAGCAGATCGGAAACGCCGTGCCTGTGCGGCTGGCATATCACATTGGAAAGGCATTGATGGATTGCTTCAATGCTGAAAACAGCGAGGAGTAAATCCATACGCATCCAGCCGAACCATACAGAAATATGAGGTGAGCATTGTGCAAGAGAAAATCGTAATGCCGTATGCACCGATTTTGGTTGAGTCTACAAGATCGATCGGCTATTCCTTTGAAGCGGCCGTAGCGGATATTATTGACAACAGCATTAGTGCTTCTGCAACAGAAGTTCGGATATGCTTTTCTTCCCGGGATCCTCAGTGGCTGTGTATTGAAGATAACGGCTGGGGGATGACTCCTGTCGAACTGGAAAACGCAATGCGGTATGGCAGTCAGAGTTCTACCGATGTCCGCAGAAAAGACGATTTGGGTCGTTTTGGCTTGGGGTTGAAAATGGCATCCTTGTCTCAATGCAGAAAGGTAACTGTTATGACCAAGAAAGATGGTGTCACTTGTGCAGCTTGCTGGGATTTGGATTACATCATTCAACAGAAGAACTGGTCTTTACAGTTTTATTCAGAAGAAGAACTTGAGGATATGCCTGGGTATCTCTATCTTAAATTGAAAGATTCCGGAACTGTAGTTACTTGGGAGCGGTTTGATCGTTTGAAACAGGGCGCGGCTCAAATAACAAAGGCATTTGATGAAAAAATCGAATTGACCAGAAAGCATATCTCTCTGGTTTTCCATCGTTTTTTGAATGACGAAAATCCAAAATCCCGTATTATGATGTATTTCAATGGTGAGGTGGTTAAGGGGATTGATCCGTTCCTGACCAAGCATCCGGCTACGCAGCCCCTCAGTGAACAGGTTCTGAGAATCGCTTCGGAGGAGATTCGTGTAAAGCCCTATGTTTTGCCGTATATCAGTAAGATGTCCAAGCAGGATATGGCCGCTATCGGCGGTAAAGAGGAGCTGCGGCAACAACAGGGGTTTTACATATACAGGAATAAACGGCTGATTATATGGGGAACCTGGTTCCGGTTGATCAAGCATAATGAGCTGGGCAAGCTGGCAAGAGTAAGGGTGGACATTCCAAATTCACTGGATTCCATCTGGGAAATTGATATCAAGAAATCCAGAGCATCCCTTCCCCATTTCATAAAAAAGAACCTTGTTGACATTGTGGAAAACACTGTCGGCAGGAGCGAGCGGGTGTATAAGTACCGTGGCAGAAATGTCCAGACGGACAATCTTGTCCATGTCTGGAATCCCATTGATGACCGTGGTAGATTCCAGTATCAGATCAACAGAGAATTGCCTGTAATTAAAATGCTGGAGGCCAATCTTACTGAAGGTGGGGAAGCTATTCTGGACGCCTTTATTAAGATGCTGGAAGATGCATTTCCTTACTCGGATGTTTACTATCGAATGGCAAAAAGCGAGGCTAATGTTACCGAAGGTGCGCTCGATACAAGCGATGTATATAGCATGGCCGAGCAGATGGTACATCAGGTTGAGGAGATGGGACTGGATGTTAATGCGTTCCTGAAGACAATGGACAGAATGGACTTCTTTGTGAAATATCCTACTGTAGTTGCCCAGATCAGAGAGGTGTATGGGAATGACTGATAATCAAAAAAACATTATTGGCTCCATATTGATGAATATGAGCAATAACACTCAGCCAATCACGGAAGAAATGATTGAAAAGCTGGTGGATATGAATGACTCCATGAATGCCATGATGTATGGAACTCCGCCCCTCACACCAGAAGAGCGTGCCCAGGTAATCGCCGAACTCCATGCAAAATTATTCATAAGAATTGACAGGGGACATTTTGTCAAGGAAAAGGACCATAATCCTTGGTATATGGCAGCAAAAGCCGGACTGTCTTCCAAATTCTGGGACAGATACAGGCTTTACTTGCTGAAGGAAAAGCATTGGAACGGTGATACCGTCAACGAGCTGGACAAGACTACCGATGAAGTAATGGATCTGCTCGGAAATCCTGGACAGAGCGAGGGATTTATGCGGCGTGGTCTGTGCATTGGTGATGTTCAGTCTGGCAAAACGTCTACATACATCGGCCTTATCAATAAGGCGGCGGATGCGAACTATCGTGTAATTATTCTGCTCACAGGCACAATCGAAAAACTCCGCAGACAGACCCAGCAGAGAATTGACGAAGGCTTTATTGGATTGGACAGTTATGCCTTCACACTTGAGCGGGACAATGTGAAAGTCGGTGTGGGTGCCATTGATGAAAGTACCAGTGGCTGGGCAGTCACCTCTACAACCAGTGACTTTAATGCCGCAACTGCAAAAAAAGTGGTTGGGCAGCTTGCAAATATCAGTGCTCCTGTAATTTTTGTTTTGAAGAAAAATAAAAGCGTGCTGGAAAAGCTGGAACATTGGCTTCGGTTTTATAATGCAAACAAAACCACCAAAAAAATCGATTTACCTATGCTCCTTATTGATGATGAAGCGGACAACGCCTCTGTGAATACAAAAGCAGATGATGTGACAGCAATCAATAAGGGTATCCGGAAACTACTGGCATTGTTTGAAAAGGCCAATTATGTTGGCTTTACCGCAACACCGTATGCCAATGTCTTTATTGATCCGGATTCCGAAGAGGAAATGTTGAAGCATGACCTTTTCCCCAGAGATTTTATTTATGCTTTGGAAGCACCGTCCAATTACATCGGAGCCCGGACGATTTTCGGAGAAGACGCCCCGTATGGCTACATGCTGGAATCCAACGATGACTGCGAGAATGCTCTGCCTATCGTTCACAAAAAGGAAGATACAATGCAGTATATTCCCGAAAGTCTGAAGGAAGCGTTGGCTGCATTCTTTATTGCCAACGCGGTGCGGGATCTGCGCGGTGATACCAAATCCCACCGCACAATGATGATCAATATATCCCGCTTTATTGCTGTGCAAAACCAGATTACCAAAGTCGTGGATGGTTATGTTCGGGACTGGAAGCGTGAAATCCACAATTACTATCTTACGGGAGAAGAAGCGCTCCAGTATGAGTCATTCTCCTTCATCAAAAAGGTTTTTGATAAGTATTTCAAGCATTTTGCAGATGACCCTGCGTTCTCCAACCTGAAACACTTTACTTGGGAACAGATCCAAGAGGTGCTGTATCCTGCAATTTCCCGTATTGAGGTTCGCACCATCAACGGCGGGAATGCTCCCAAAAATCTCGATTATGAGCGTTATGAAGTTGCTCCCGATGATATCGGATTGCGACTGATTGCTGTTGGTGGTCTGAGTTTGTCCAGGGGGCTGACTTTGGAAGGCCTGTGCACCAGTTATTTCTATCGGAATTCTTCTATGTACGATACCCTTATGCAAATGGGTCGATGGTTTGGCTACCGTGGTAACTATCAGGATATGTGTAAGATTTGGATGCCAGAAGTATCCATGGCATGGTACAGCTACATTTCTGCTGCAACTGACGAACTGCGTGCGGAAGTCCACCGTATGCAAAATGAAAATATGACACCGAAAGATTTCGGTTTGGCAGTTCGGTCAGATATCCAAGGCTTGCTGGTAACTGCAAGGAATAAGATGCGCTCTGCCAGAGACTATGAAACGGTTGTTAATTTCAGTGGCGAAGTTGTTGAAACCAAATATGTACATAGCACAAGGGATGTTCTGCTCCGCAACTATGAAGAAACTGAAACATTCCTCCTGCAGTTGCAAGATACCTACCCAATTCACAGAAATGATCCCAGCCTTGCAGTAAAGCATCCTCAGATACTGAATGTAAAGAAAGAGACCGTTCTTGAATACCTTCGTGGATTCTCTGCGCATACAATGAACTCCAGTACCGGCTTTGTGATCCATGAGTTGATTGATATGATCGCCGGAGATGAGAGTGGTGTCTTTGATGAGTGGGATATTTTGGTCGCCGGGGGAGCAACTTCCAACCATGAGATCTCGTTCGCAGGGATAAAAATCCACCCCGTAAAGCGTAATTTTGCATACAGAAAGGATACAAAATCCCTTCAGATGTCCGGAAAAAATTCCAGATTGGGCAGCAAGGACTTGGCAAAAGGTGGATTGACCACCGATCAGGTGGCTGATATGGAAGCTGGTCATGGCGGGAATGGGAAATCCTTCAGTGAAAGCTTCTATTTTAAATCCGGTCATAAGCGTCACCCTCTTCTGGTAATCTATCCTGTGGCCTTGTCCTACACCCCCAAAGAAGGAGAAGCGCCTGACCAAATCAAGGTCAAGGAAGCTATTGTCCGGGATATTGATTTCCCTGTAATTGGTCTTAGCATTGGTATCCCCCTTATCGATGGAATGCAGCGGATTCGGCTGAAGTATAAGGTCAACAAGCAAAAGTGGCTTGAAATCTTTGGAGCTGATAACGCGGATGATTTTGATGAGGTCGATGAGACAATTCCGGAGGATTGATCATGTCAGATATAAAGAGAATACTGAGTGGAATCAATCATCTGGATACATATCAGCGGGTTGACAGCACACACCCCTTGGATTTGTATGTCGGCATCGATGATACAGCGAGATGGACACTACTACTGATCAGTGATTTTCAGCCGCTCAGTGTTACATCTTCCAGAATGATTATGATCAAGTCGGGCAAACGCTCCGACTCAAAATGGACTCAGTCCTTTTCCTTGGTTGATGACAGGTTCAGGGATATCTTTGTGCTGTTCTGTGAGGATATTGTATCCTCGTCGACCAATATCGCAAACAAAGAAAAAGCTGTCCGCTTCGTGGGGAAACGCTACAAAGAGTGGCGGGAAATGCTGGCGAATGCCCGGGGAAACCTTCTTTCCCCAGAGGAAATCAAAGGCCTTCTGGGCGAAATGTACTATTTGAAGAATTACCTTGCTCCGCTGTATGGCATAGAGAAAGCCGCATCATCCTGGACAGGCCCCAGACGGCTACCGCAAGACTTTATCCTTGATGATACCTGGCATGAAGTCAAAACAATATCCAGCGGAAAAAGTGAGGTCAGTATTTCCTCAATAGAACAGCTGGATTCTGTCAGAACCGGTGAGTTGGTCATTCTGAGGGCAGACAAAACGAGTATTGCCAATACGAACGCAGTCAACCTGAACAGTCTATACAAAGATTTGATGACACTGATAGCAAGCGATCACGAAAAAGAAATTTTTTCCAATATGCTGTTGCGATATGGATACTATCCCCGTGCCGAGTACGAGAGTGAGGAGTATACTTTTGAAATCAAAGGTATGCAGCGATACGTTGTAAATACGGATTTCCCGTGTATCAGACGGGCTGATCTGCCAGCAAGTGTAACAGAAGCAAAATACGCTTTGTCTGTTGCCGCCATCGAGCCTTATACAAAGGAGTGATTTCGTGGATATCAAGGAATTCCGAAACGGAATACTGGACGACGTACATTTCAATGCATCCATCAACGGAACATCTCCCCGTGAGGAATTCCTGGCAATGTATGCAAACGCACTGGTCGAAGCAGAAGAATTTGAGGATTTTGAGCAGCTGGCCTATGAAGGAGTCGGGTCTCAAAATAAAAAGATTCTGATCGACGGCTATTATTACAGCGAACTGGAAAACTGTCTTGTAATTATAACCTGCCCTTTCACAGACAGTATGGATGTTCAGTCCCTCACTGCAACAGAGGCAGAAATGCACTTTAAGCGTGCCCGTGCTTTTGTGGATGAATCCAGATCCGGATTCATTCAAAAGTATGCGGAGGAAAGTTCCCCAGGATACGGACTGGCTGTTGACATTCAGAAGCGATACAGCAATGTATCCAAGTTCAAATTTTATATTCTGACTGACATGGCGATGAGCAGTCGTATCCGTGAAATTCCTGGCACGATGATAGGAACCGCCACAGCAGAATATCATATCTGGGATATTACCCGTTTGCAAAGTCTGTACGCCTCCAAAACGGGTAAGGAAGAAATTGTCATTAACCTGAAAGAGTTTTCTGAAAGGGGAATCCCGTGCCTCCAGGCGGGCTCGACAGATGAGTATACTGCATATCTGTGCACTATTCCGGGTTACATTCTTGCATACTTGTATAACACTTATGGTGGCCGCCTTTTGGAAGGCAATGTGCGATCTTTCCTTTCAGCCAAGGGCAAGATTAACAAAGGTATCCGCAACACGATCCTGAATGAGCCCAGTATGTTCTTCGCTTACAACAATGGTATTGCAGCAACAGCATATGCCGTTGAAATGGATCATGGTGACGGCTGTACGTATATTACGCAAATAACCTCTCTTCAGATTGTGAACGGAGGCCAGACTACAGCATCCCTGGCGGCGGCCATTATCAATGATAAGGACAGAGCCAACGGATTGAGGGACATCTATGTTCCTATGAAGTTATCGGTTGTTACTCCAGAAAAGGCGATGGAGCTGATTCCAAACATTGCAAAGTATGCCAATAAACAAAATAAGGTCAGCGATGCAGACTTCTTCTCCAACCACGCCTTCCATGTCAGAATGGAGGACTTCTCCCGGCGCGTGCTTGCACCTGCAGTTATGGGAAATCAGTATGGCACACACTGGTATTATGAGCGTACCCGTGGTCAATATAAACAGGAGCAGAGCCGGATGACAAAAGCTGAACAGAATAAGTTCCTCATTCAGAACCCCAAGGCGCAGATGTTTACAAAAACCGATTTGGCTAAATTCTATAATATTTACCGGCAACTACCGCATCAAGTCAGCACTGGTGCGCAGAAGAACTTTATCCAGTTTGCGGAATGGGCCAGCGCGGCTTGGGACAAGGATGAGACTGTATTCAACGAAAGATTCTTCCGGCAAATTGTATGTCTTAATATCCTGTACAAAAAGTCCGACTACATTGTAAAGCACGCCCCCTGGTACGAAATGGGTTATAAAGCACAGGTTGTTGCATATACCCTTTCATATTTGTTTTATCGGATTGGTAAGGAGTGCCCTGACCGTGTATTTGACTTCAGAGCAGTGTGGACCCAGCAAGGGGTATCCCATGCTATTGAGGTGGAACTGGAGAGAATTGCAGAGGCAATGTATAACCATTTGGTATCCCCTGACAGGGAGGTCCAGAACGTAACAGAATGGGCAAAAAGAGAAGCTTGTTGGAAAAAAGCAAAGGATATATCTGTCCCTCTCCGTGAACAATTCAAAAAAGAATTGGCAAGCGTTACTGAAGAGGCAGAGGCCAAAAAGAGCGCACGCAAAGAGCAAAAGCAGGAGAACAGTGCTTCTGCCATGATTCAGGTTGCTGAATTTGGCATAGACAACTGGAAAGCGCTTCTTACCTGGGGTATTCAAAACCGTGTATTTACCCCCCTGGATATATCATTCCTGAAAGCAGCTATTGCTATGGAAACCGGGAAATTCCCAAGCGAAAAACAGTGCGCCAGAATTCTTCAGGTTCTGGCAAAGGCCAGGGAGGAAAGCTATCCGGGATAATCCATTATTTTGATTGGGAGGGACATATTATGGCAGATGTACATTCACCCGAAAAACGGAGCTATAATATGTCCCGTATCCGTTGTAAGGATACAAAGCCGGAGGAATTGGTGCGCAAATACCTGTTTTCTCAAGGATTTCGTTACAGAAAGAACGATGCCCGGCTTCCTGGCAAACCAGACATCGTTCTTCCGAAATATAAGACGGTAATTTTTGTTAATGGATGTTTCTGGCACGGGCATGAGGGGTGCAAATACTTCGTCTGGCCCAAAAACAATGCAGAGTTTTGGAAAGAAAAAATAGGCAAAAATATTGTCCGTGATCGAACAAATCATCAGCTATTGAGAGCGCAGGGGTGGAAGATAATCGATGTGTGGGAGTGCCAATTGAAGAAAGACAGCCGGGGAACCACATTAGATAACCTTGTCAGGGAAATAAGAAGCTGATTTTTCTGAGCTAGACGAATATTTCCTAAGAAAACCAACTTCTACAAAGTAGAGGCTACCCTACGATATATAAAACGCAAAGACTTGTTCAAATACTTCAGTACATATACTTATTCAAAACGGCACGAAGTCTTTGGAACTGGATAACGATAAATTGACTTAGTAGACGGGGTATGTTGATAAATATGTTCAGTATCGGCTGGGTGTTACATATAAGGCGGTTTATAGGGTAGATTTGTATTTTGGGGAAAGTGTTATGGATGCGATGGAAGAGAAGGTCGAGTCGATAGTGTGGGGCGGCGAAGAGATGCTTATAAATAAGATTATGAACTATTGTGATTTAGAATATACCAAGGAACATACTGATTCTCGGTGTGAAAACTGTCAGCATGTAGGGGCGTGCTCGGGTGGTTGTAAGAGATGTTTGGAAGAAATCCATTATCCATTAAAGTACCCGAAAGGGAAAAAATCCTATGATTGTCCGAATTTGATTAATTTCTACGTTTGCGATTATGCCTTCAAGTATGCAACAGAAATCTATTATCTATTGCAGAAAAGTGCTGCGCTAAAAAGAATAACACAATACAATGTTTTTTCAATTGGTTGTGGTGCATGTCCAGACTTGATGGCATTTGAGGCATATATTTTGAAAAACAAGTCTGGGAAGACGGTTCAGTACATGGGTATTGACAAGAATCCTTTATGGAAACCAGTTCATGAACAGGTGGAGCAGTATACTACGGATGTAATCACATGTACGAATTTAGAGATTGAAGATGTTTTTGATTTTTTGGATAAAATTGCCGTTGCGGACATCAATGTTTTGGTTTTGCAGTATGTAATTTCTTCACTATATGCATCAGAAGGGGAAAATGCAATTCATAAACTTTTTGACTTGATTATCGAGAACGTAGTCAAGTATAGAAATAAAAAAGAACCTTTTGTTATTATCATTAATGATGTTAATAGCAATAATACAGGTCGGGAGCTGTTTCTGGATTTGATCAGTAAACTGAGAAGAGCAGGGATTCATGGACATTGCGAGCAATACTATTTTGATAGAAACATTAAGAACAAAGCACAAATATATGGAACGAAGCACCAAAGCAGCACTGCAATGACTCCTGCACTTGTTCAGAAATATGGTAAATATGAGCCATGGCAGTTTTGCACCAGTGCCCAGCTTTTAATTGAGATTGGATGGTGAATGAAGAGTGATTATAAGTGCAAGCAGACGTACGGACATCCCTTCATATTATGCAGATTGGTTTTATAACCGAATCAAGGAGGGATATGTTTGTGTTCGTAATCCGATGAATGTTCACCAAATCAGCAGAATATCCTTGTCTCCGGATGTAATTGACGGTATAGTTTTTTGGACAAAAAATCCTCGCCCTATGATGGATCGACTGGACTTGCTCAGGGACTATATGTATTACTTTCAGTTTACGATTAATTCGTATGGTCAGGATATAGAAGCCAATATTCCCAGCAAGAATGATATAATTATTCCTACTTTCCGGAATCTTTCCGATATGATTGGCTCCGAACGAGTCATTTGGCGGTATGATCCGATTCTCCTCACGGAGAAATACAGCATTGATTACCACATTCGTTATTTTGAGGAGATCGCAAAACGACTCTCTGGTTATACGGAAAAATGTATTATCAGCTTCGTTGACTTATATCGTAATACGAAAAACAATACAAAAGATTTGGGATTATTACCGTTAGAAACCGCAGCAATGTATGAGATTGCGCATAGAATGTCTGAAATTGCGCTGAAATACGGGATAAAAATGGAGTCCTGTGCGGAAAAAATAAATTTGGAGCAATTCGGTATCGAGCATGGACATTGCATTGACTGTTCACTGTTTGAGAGACTTCTGGGGTGCAGACTTGACCTTGACAAAGATAAGAACCAACGGGAAGAGTGTGGATGCATGGCGAGTATCGATATCGGGATGTATAACACCTGTAAAAATGGATGCAAATACTGTTATGCAAATTATAGTGCTAATACGGTAGCCAAGCATTATGCTGCGCATAATCCGACATCTCCTCTGATAACCGGAATAATTAAGGATGAAGATGTGGTCAAAGACCGCATTGTAAAGTCCTGCAAAGACTGCCAGATGAATTTGTTCTGAGAGAATTTTAGGTGCCATGCATAAGTGGACAGTCCGTGCATAACATCCTTCGTTTAAGTATCGCTTCTATGGTGCCGTCGCAAAAATGACCGCACCGTATTCACGCTGATTCCCAGCCGCTGCGATATCTCCTTTGCGGAGCAGCCCTCGGTGTGCAGGGTCAATATCCGGCCGTGATCCCGCTGCGTATTGTAAAGACGCTTTCCTCTGGGCGTTATACCCAAGCGGTGGCGGTAGGTACTGCCGTCCAGAAAGTGAATCACCAGTGTTTGTTTTGATGTGACCACCATTTTGCGAATTAGGATTCAGATCATCAAATCGTCAATTTGGAAGTCCAGTTTGCCGCGGGCGATATCGTCCAAAGCGGACTGGGCATCCGCCGTAATACAACCTAAAGTGTTGTCCAGCAGACTGGCGCATTCAGCCAAGCAACCCGTATATGTTTTCATCAGATGCCACATGGCCCGCCGGACAGCGGCATCCAATTGCTCGGCATAAACATGGCAGCATTTACAGGCTGTCTTTCCACTTTTCTTGTTGTTGCACTCCCAGACAGCGTCTCGGTAGGTAGTGGAATGCCATGTTTTTTGCCAATATCGACCGCCACAGTCACCACAAATGATCAAATTTGAAAATGGCGAAAATGTACAGTTTCTGCGGCCTATATCCGCCCATGTGGCTTGTACCTCCTGCCATACGGACTTGCTGACGATACCGGGATGCCCGTTCTCCACATAGTATTGCGGTGCTTCGCCCTCGTTGATTTTTGTGGCTTTTGTCAGAAAGTCCGTTGTAACCCGTTTTTGCGGGATGGCATCGCCCATATATTTCTCGTTTTTTAGAATGCTGCGTATGGTGTGCGGCTCCCACCTCTGACTCTGTCCCGGCGAGAGCATACTATAATCCATCAGAATCCGGCAAATATCCGTGCTGCTTTTTCCGGACAGTGCCAGCAAATAGATGAATCGAACGACGCTTGCCTCGGCATCATCGACATTAACCTCGTCACCCCGGTCGTACGTATATCCCAATAGTTGCCCGGGCAAATAATAGATCCACTGAGCGTATCGGTGCCGGACGGCCCAAGGTAAGCGTCAAACCATCTCCAGCTAAGACAAACCGGCAGGCCCCAACGAGCCTGCCGGTTTGCTTAATCATCATTATCGTTTTCTTTGGAAAAATCCATCCATTCCCCAAGTGTTCTCTTGCTTTCTCCGTAGCACTTGTCCAAAAACAGATTGCGGTATGGATTATAAAGCTTTTTCGCCTCTTGCCGCTGCTTGAAAAGTGCGGCTTCTACAATCTGAAATACCCTACCGTAGAAATTTTTGCCAGATGTGGCACGATCTGCTTCTATGCAGTACAGGACAAGATTTCCAAAGAAATCTTCCTCGTCCACCGGATAACTGTCTTTTGAATATACGTATCGCGCAAGTACTGCATGGTATTTTTTAGGCAGTACATCTATTTCTTCTTTGTGCTTCGGGAAGTTGGCAAGGGCTTTGAAGTAGGGTTTAGCTGCCGTTCGCCTCTCCACTTATTGGACTCATCGCAGAAGTAGCCACAAAAAACCGCTGGCAGTGGAATGTTGCTTTTCCTAAGCTTTTCTGCCGCATTCAGGCCGCCTTTTCTTCCATTTTTCGGGAATATGATGCTGCCTTCTCCCGGTTCTCCAATACTCGCTGATATCTGCATTGCGGTATAATCCTGGTTAAAGCAGATGCGGACAGGTATTTGTGAAAGTTTTGCCGCAACCCTGCTGCTAAGCAAAATCTTACCGGATCCCTCTACTGTAACACGCATAGTTGTCTGCGGGACGGTTGGTGTGACCAGAACAGTGAATTCGTCATCCGACATACTTC
>CAKROK010000040.1 GCA_934373295.1 uncultured Christensenellaceae bacterium
CTGAAAACCGTGGTTTTCTTAACTTTCCCATAAGGAGGTCTGCGACCTCCTCATCCTTCTCCGCTAATCTGTTCAAGCTGAAATACCCGCATAAATGCTTAACATAGTTTTAGAATATACTTTTGTTCTCGACGGTGACGGTCTTAAAATCGCGAGCGATTTTACAGACCGCATACATTACTTAGAGTAAATAGTCTTGTTTGTGACTCCCGCTCGATTGCCGAATTGTTGGCATAACTTCAATAAGCTATTGTTTGGCTTTTCCTTTGTGCAGCTTGTGACGGTCTTAAAACTGCTCTTCGCGGCAGTTTTACAGACCGTATGCATTAGTTTGTGGGAATAGTTTGAGTTTTGAGCTGTTGTGTTTGTGCGCTGAAGATAAAAATCTTCACCTCACACGTACATCTGCGGCGCAGGTTTTTGCGCGCCATCCTGCGGATGGCGCGCAAAAACTAAGCTCGCATCCGCGAGCTACTTTCAAGCGCAAAACGGCGGGAGCCGTTTTGCGCTTGAAAGCTGCGCCGCACGTCACCTAAAAGCTCGCTTTTTAATCGAAGAACAAGTGGAATGACTTGCGTATAAAAAAATCACGTTCGGCGAATAGCCGCGCCGAACGTGATACCTTATTTTTTATTCATTTGTACAGTTCCGCGATAATCGCATTTTTGCAGCGAAATCAGGCGTTCAAAATTTGCCGATTTGTCGTCACTTTTCGAGTGAAGCGAATGAGGCGTACTCATAGTACGTTGATTGAGCTGAAATAATGAAAAGAGACGGCAAGGTGGTGCATTTTGGAAGTCTAATTATCTCTTTCCCGCGTATTTCTCAAACGCCGCCTCCACCGCGCGCGCGTTTTCCTCCGGCGCACCCAGCGAGTATATGCCGTTAAAGGATGCGACAAAGCCCAAAAAGCCGCCGTCGTGTCCCGCGTAGAAGTTGTCGATGTACGACTTCACCTCGGCATATATGTCCTCGACCGTGCCATGGATGGCCGTTGTCTGATAGCCTATCGGCGGTGCGAAGCATATCCTTCCGCCAAAGCGCCTGCCCAGCTCCTCGATGCCGTTTAATATGGGCTGACCGGGGTTTATCACGTCAAGACCGATTTCTATAAAGTCCTCGATTATGTCTATTATTCTTCCGCAGGAGTGCATTATCACGTCCATTCCCAGAGAATGTGCGAGCTCTATCTGGCTTTTATATCTGGGCATGAATATGTCCTTTATCATTTCGCGGGATATGAGCAGAGAGGTCTGCGTACCCCAATCGTCCGCGAGGCATATCGCGTCAAAGCCCTGCGCCGCGCACTCCCTTATGAGGTCCTCCTCCGCCTTAAAGACGATGTCCGCCAGCCTTTCGACGTTCTCCCTTTCGACTATCATGTCCGCCATGAAGTCCTCAAAGCCGCGCATAAAGCTCATTATGGTAAAACCGCTCAGCACGAAATCGGCTATCCAGTATTTGTCAGGATATTTTGCCATGAGCTCCTTGCAGTGGTCGAATCTGTCCGCCCTCTTTGCGTCGAGCGGCTTATAGTCGTCGAGATCCTCCCAATCGTATATGATAGGCTCCTGGACGATGCCCAGCTTAAAGTCACCGTCGCCCTCTTTCCATTTAAAGCCCCATTCCGTCGTACGTCCGTCCTCACCGCCGTACATGTTTTCAACGGCCATGCACACCGCGTCCGACTTCTCTATCCTGTCCGTTCCGTAATACATGAGCGGGGGATATTCCGGATTTTCAAAGTGAATCGACCTTTTAACGACCTCTTTTCTAAGCATATCTCACCTCATCAATACCTTCCGATGTCCTTTACGAGCGCGATAACCGCCTTTATCGTGTCAAAATCGACGTAGTTGGGGATGGAGTGGTCCGCCGCGAAGATGTATCCGCCGCCCTCCATAAGTATGGGCAGAAGGCGCCTTATCTCCGCAAGTATCGTCTCCTTATCCTTCCAGAGCAGCGCATCAAAGCCGCCGTGCAGCACGAGCCTGTCGCCGTACTGTCTCTTGACGTCCTCCGGGACCATGCCCGCCTTGACCTCCATGGGATGGAGCGCGTCAAAGCCCACCGTCATTATCTCGGGAAGCAGCGTGTTTATGTTTCCGCAGGAATGCAGGCGCACAACTATGCCCTTCTTTCTCGCCCAGTCGACCGCCTTCTGATGGAGCGGCTTTATGAGCTCCTTATACATGTCAAGGGAGAAGAACGCCGTTCCCTTATATCCCATATCGTCTCTGATATTCAACATATCGAACTCATATCCGGCATCCCACGCCATGTCTAAAAGCTGGAGGTTGACGTCCAGGCAGTGTCCCATGAAATCCGTGACCAGCTCGGGGTCTGTTATCATGTTTACGAGGAACGTATCCGTGCCCATTACCTCGGAGGAGAGGTTGTTGAAGGTCCAGTACATGTCGCCTAACAGCCAGCGACCCTCTTTCACCCAGTTCTTGTAGTTCTTTTCGAGGTGCGCCCACGGTACTCTGTCCCTATCGGGCGTTATGCGCTCTTTAGCCTCCAGCCACGTATCCCAATCGACTATCGTATAATCGAGGAAATCCGGTGTGGAGTCGGGTACTCTGAAGTTTCTCACGGTCGTTCCCCACTCATTTTTAACGGTGATGAACTTGTCGTCCTCCGCGACGACGCTGAAGGGATATCTGGGCGAGTTGTCGACTATAACTCTGCCTACGGTATCCACATCGAAGTATTCCTCATAGCTCACGCCCTCGGGCATACCCTCTTGGTGCCATCTGTTGAGCGCGCCCGGCCAGGGGAAATCCCACATTACAACTCTGTCAGAGGGCTGATGCTTAAAAGCCCTCGCAAAGCGTTCCTTTGAAGTCATCTTGTACATTATCCTAATCCTCCTGAGATCATCAACAATTATTTTTTAAAGCTCCTCATCCATAAAGAGCATGTTTTCTACGTAAAGTTCATTAAAAAGGGCATCTCCGCCCAGGTTCACGTGAACGGTTTTCTCCGCGATAGCCCTCGCCTCGTCTATGCTCGCCGTGTTTAACAGCAGGCTCGCCGCTCCCGCGAGCGCTGCGTTCCCCATGACCTTTATCCTGTCCGCAAGCTCGGGCGGTATCATGCCTATATCCGCCGCGCTTTTCGCGTCAAGATGACTGCCGAAGCCCCCCGCGATATACAGCACATCCACGTCCGATACGTCTGCCTCCGCGCGCTTTAACAGCGTCTTTATGCCCGCCGCTATAGCCGCCTTTGCGAGCTGTACCGCGCGTATGTCCTTATCCGAAACGTATACGCCGTTTGAAAGCTCTATTTTATCGTCGTCCATCGCGCCAGTCTCGTCTATCAGCTCGAGCTGCCTCATCGCGCTCACCGCATCTATTATCCCCGAGCCGCATATTCCCGTGGCCGGCATATCGCCTATCGTGTGTACGTTCAGCTTTCCGTCCTCTGCGAAAACTCGGTCTACCGCGCCCAAAATACTGCCCGTGCCGCACTCTATCCCCGCTCCCTCAAAGGCGGGGCCGGCCGCCGTGGACGTTACATACAGCGTCCCGTCCTTATACAGCGCTATCTCGCCGTTCGTGCCTATGTCGCAAAGCAGCGAGGTCTTGTTTTTGTCTTGCGTCATGCCGCTTAACAGCACTGCACAGGTAATATCCGCGCCCACAAAAGCGTTCATGCAGGGCGGGAGGAATGTCCTTATCCCCAGCACCTTAACGTATACGTCAAACAGCGTTTCCGATATGAACGGATAGCGCGCAAGACTCTTTGGGTCGATGCCGCAAAGAAGGTAGAGCATGGTGGTGTTTCCCGCGGCGACCATCGCGCCAACGTCCTTTTTCCGTATGCCCCCCGCCTTGCAGGCATCGTTTAACAAACCGTCTATCGCCCCGAGTATCAGCTCGCGCTGTTCAGCCAGCCGTCCGCTCATCGCCGCGTTTATTCTTCCCATGACGTCCGCCGCGACGGCGTTTTGCGGATTGACGCACGCACTTTCTCCAATGATGCGCCCCGTCTCCAGCTCAAACAGCTTGAGCGCGACGGTCGTAGTTCCTATGTCTACCGCTCCGCCGTATTTTCCCTCCATGGGCTTTAACGGCTTTTTAAGAAACTGCGCGTCCGTCTCTATCACGTGCATTTCCTCTTTTTTAGGGAGGATGGCGCAAGCGTCTCCCAGCAGCACCGCCTGACAGATGAGCCGCGTATTTGCGCTTTTTTCACATTCGTTAGGCTCGCTCACCTCGCCCGAAAGCTGCACGGAGCATTTTTTACACATTCCGCGTCCGCCGCACGGGCTTTCATATAAAAAGCCGCATTCAATCAGCACCTCTCCCAGCGGGCGGGGCGCGATGAATTCGACTTCCCTTTTAACTTCGTTTTGTATAACGGTCAGCTTTGACATTTTGGCCACTTTCTAAAACAGTATCAAGCTAAATGATGTTACCGTGTTTTGTCCGTTAATGTATTTTAATCCCGCGTTTTTCGCGGTGTTATATACGTCTATGCCGTATCCCTCCATGGGCGAAAGCGCCTCCTTGGGATATCTGCAAGGCTCATTTGTTATTATCGCACACACCGGGCATATCTTACAGCCGCCGTTCGCGAGGTGAAGAAAGCTCTCCCCCGCCGCGCCCTCTAAGAGCTGCCTGTGTACCCTCCTGCTAAGCTCGCCATGCAGCTTGCCCGCGCGGCGCATCCCCTCGATATCAAAGCTGTCCTCTATCTCGAAAACCGTCTGATAGAGCACGCCCCTTTGATATTTTTTTACCCGCTCCATCAGCTCGTCTATCGGTCCGATAGCGGGCGGGCAGTGCCAGTTTCTTTTAAAGGCGCCGCAGGTGTTCATCTCGCAGCTTTTGCGAAAACCGGCGTCCGTTATGATGCCGCTTTGCTCCAGGGCAGCGGCTTTGTGCGCGCCGCTGTCCATTACGAGCGTAAGCAGTTTTTGAGTTGTGTCCATTTATATTTATGTATATTTATGCTACAAACGTAACCGCCACATCCGCGCAGCTCGCCGCATCGCAGGTGTATGCGTCCGCGCCGATCTGGTCACAGAACGCCTGAGTTATGGGCGCGCCGCCGACCATTATCTTCACGTTATCGCGTATGCCCGCATCCTCACAGGCCTTTACGACATCCGCCATGACGCCCATGGTCGTCGTAAGCAGCGCAGAGCAGCAGATGATCTTGCTGTCGTTGTCGATAGCCGCCTGAACAAACGTCTCGGGCGCTACGTCCGTGCCTAAATCGATGACCTCAAAGCCCTTGCCCTCGAGCATCATCTTAACGAGGTTTTTGACGATATCGTGGAGGTCGCCCGCGACTGTGCCGATGATGACCCTGCCTAAGGATACGGAGCCTTCCGCCGCAAGCAGGGGCTTTAATAATGAAGTACCCTGATTCATCGCGCGCGCCGCTACAAGTACCTCGGGGACGAATATCTCATTCTTCTTGAACTTCTCTCCTATAATATTCATGCCGGAGAGCAGTCCCTCGGTGAGTATCTTCTGAGCGGGGATACCATCGTCGATAGCCTGCTGAACGAGCTCTTTGACTGCCTTTGCCTTGCCCTTTTGAAGCTGTGCGGAAATGTCTTCTAATAACATGATTTTATATGCCTCCTGTTGAAATTGACTGTTTTGCATTATATAATCATAATAAGGTTGGGCGACAATATTATATTGTCATTTCATACGAAAATTTGTTTTTACTTAGGATGGCTCATAATGGAAAGCAAGATATACTCACTCATACCCAAGAGGAAGATCTCCGGAATACTGCAAACGCTGCACTCCTTCACCGGGCTTTCTATAGACCTCATAGACAGCAGCGGCTCGCTCCTTTTAAGATACGGCGATTCCACAAAATACTGCTTCATATTAAAAAACAGCATATTCACAAATGAAGAGTGCTTCAACTTGCATACAAAGGCGGGGATACATGCCCAAAAGATAGGCGAGGCATACATATTCTCCTGCCACGCGAACTTAAATCACATCGCTTTTCCACTCATAAACCACGATGAGCTTTTAGGCAGTATAATAATCGGGCCGTTTTTGATGGATAAGCCGGACAGCACATTGGTCAGCGACCTTGCGGAAAACTATACCTTTTCGCCCATGCGCCTGCTCGAGCTTTACGACGAGCTGGACGGCATACAGGTAATCGAGCCCTCCCGCGTGAACGACCTAAAGCGGCTCGTCGATTACCTCTTAACTCCGCTCATGCCGGATGGGCATACCCTGCTCATGGAAACGCAGAAAAAGATGTATCAGCAGGCGAAGATAAACGAGACGATTCAGGTATATAAGGAACAGCGCATACCTCACTCGCTAAAATACTTCTATGAGATGGAGACCGCGCTTTTAACAAAGGTCAAGACGGGCAATGTCGAGGAAGTCAAGGCGCTTTTAAACGAGATGATGGGCTATATCCTCTTTGACCAGGGCGGGAGCATCGATGCTGTCAGGATACATATAATAGAGCTGACTACGCTGCTTTCAAGAGTCGCGATGAACGGCGGCGCAAATACGGACATAATATATAAGCTCAACAGCAACTTCCTCATGCTCATAAACTGTGAGCAGAGCCTGGATGAGCTTTGCAACCTCCTTCAGGACGCTGCCGAGAGCTTCATGAACGCCATGTTCTCGGATAAGGACAAGGGCAACCTATATATAAGAAAGGCGCTCAAATTCATTGCGGATAACTACAGCGAACAGATAACGCTCAACACCGTCGCAGAGCACGTCAATTTAAGCCCCAACTATTTCTCCTCCCTCTTTCATAAGATAGTCGGGATGAGCTTTAGAGAGCATCTTTGCAACGTGCGCGTGGAGGAATCAAAGCATCTTCTCTTATCGACGGACTATTCAATAACGGATATCGCCGTCGCGATGGGCTTTCCCGACCAGAGCTACTACTGCAAGGTGTTTAAAAACATTGTAGGCGTGACCCCCGGAAAATACAGATCATAGCCCCTTTGCGTTATTATAAAACAAAATTCGTTTATTTTTTATAAACCATCCCTCCGTTAAAATGGTATCTTATTATTATGCTAATATGAAATCACAAAACGGAGGATTTATTATAATGAAAAGAGACATGAAAAAGTGGGTTGCGGATATGATCGCTTCTCCAGTGAAAAAGCCCTTGCCGGTGCTCTCCTTCCCGTCTGTTCAGCTCATGAACATAACCGTAAGAGACCTCATCTCCTCGAGCGACCTTCAGGCAGAGGGCATGAAGCGAATCGCGGAGGCGACCCCCGCAGCGGCTTCCGTCAGCCTTATGGACTTATCCGTTGAGGCGGAGGCGTTCGGTTCCACGATCCGCGTGAGCGACGATGAAGTCCCCACAGTAACGGGCGCAATAATCACCGAGCCGGAGGATGCCGAAAACCTCGTTCTTCCCGAAATAGGCACGGCGCGCACCGGTCTTTACATAGAGGCCATCGAAAAGGCCGTTAAGCTCATCACGGACAGACCCGTATTCGCGGGAATAATCGGCCCGTTCTCCTTAGCGGGCAGACTCACCGACGTAAGCGAGGTCATGATACTCTGCTACGACGAGCCGGAGATGATACACACATTAATGGAAAAATGCACACAATTCGCAATAGACTACTGCAAGGCATATAAGGCAGTCGGCGCGCACGGCGTGGTCATCGCGGAGCCATTGACCGGCCTCATGAGCCCCACGCTCGCGGATGAATTCTCTCATCCCTATCTCAAGAAGTTAGTCGACGCCGTTCAGGACGACAGCTTCGCCGTCATCTATCACAACTGCGGCAACAACGTTCCCCTCATGACAAAGGGCATATACAGCATAGGCGCTATGGGCTATCACTTCGGCGACGCAATCCACTTAAAGGATATGTTCAACGAGGACGCGCCCACAGACGCACTCATAATGGGCAACGTCAGCCCCGCAAAGCAGTTTAGAAACGGCACCGTCGAGTCCATCACCGAGGAGACAAAACAGGTCATGAGCGAATGCTGCGATTACCCCAACTTCGTCATCTCCAGCGGCTGCGACATCCCGCCGCTTTCCTCCTGGGACAACATCAACGCCTTCTTCAAGGCTGCGCAGGATTTCTACGCAAACAAATAATGCACACAACAAACCCCACATAAACAGCTTTAAAAGGCACCGTCTGTGATATTTCACGGATGGTGTTCTTTTTCGCTTTTAGAGAATTGTTCAAGTCAATAGTTAGTTTGTAAAGACATTATTCAGATTGAAAACTTAACTCTGCAATTTTCCCTGAAAACCGTGGTTTTCAGACTTTCCCATAAGGAGGTCTGCGACCTCCTCATCCTTCTCCGCTAATCTGTTCAGGCTGATATATCGGCATAAGTGCTTAAATTAGTTTTTGACTATACTTTGGTTCTCGACGGTGACGGTCTTAAAATCGCAAGCGATTTTACAGACCGTATACATTACTTAGAGTAAATAGTTTTGTTTGCGATTCCCGCTCGATTGTAGATATGTTGACATAACTTCAATAAGCAAGTAAATCGGCTTTTCTTTTGTGCAACTTGTGACGGTCTTAAAATTATGCTGCGCGATAATTTTACAGACCGTATGCTTTAGTTTGCGGGAATAGTTTGGGTTTTTGTGCTGTTATGTTTGTGCGCTTTAGCCAAAAAGATTCATCTCTTTCGTCCGCGCGCGGCGCAGCTTTCACAATCGAAAAGGCATCCGCCTTTTCGATTGTGAAAGTGGCCCGCCCAGCCCCGCCCCCATGGGGGGCGGGGCTGGGCGGGCTTAGTTTTTGCGCGCCCTCCGCAGGAGGTCGCGCAAAAACCTGCGCCGCGCCTCGTCGGCAAGCTCGCTTTATCTTCGGAGGGCAAGACGTATGACTTGCGTATAAAAAATCACGTTCGGCGAATAGCCGTGCCGAACGTGATACCTTATTATTAAACCTTTCAAACTTTCACAACACGTCTTTCAAAGGAAACCTCCCCCGCTATCTGAAGCCCCATGGGCATGAGGCACATCACGGCATACGCGATATAAAACGCATAGCTTAGCGGCGTTATCCTATTTATCACTATCTCGGGCGAATACAGCGCGCTCGTCTGGCTGAGCATGGCTCCCATCAATACCGCAATTATGCAGAAAAACAGCGATATCACGAAGCTCCTGTCGCGGTTATCAAAGCGGTATATCGAAAACGCCGTCCTTCCTTTGAGCGTATATCCCCTGCTCTTCATGGAATCCGCCGTCTGCCCCAGCGCATCAAAGAGCCATGTCAATACGGCGGACAGCTTTTTAAAGAACTCGCCCATTCGCGATAGTACGCTTCTCCTGCCGCAGCCGATGCAGCTCCTCGCGAGCTTCATCTTCTGATACTGTCCCTTTACCCGCGGGATCATCCTCAGTATCATGCAGAAATACAGCGACAGCTTGGGGCATACTCTTCCCAAAAGATACGCCGTCTTGTCCGTCGTCATTATCTCATGCACGCAGGACATCCACATCGCCGCGCCCGCCGCCCTTATGCCGATCACTATTCCATATACGAGCGATTCTAGTGTGATGGTGTTGCCTATCACGTTCAAAAACAGCTCCGTTATGCCGAAATGGTTGTAATATGCATAGAACATCGCCCACAGCGCGATTATCGGGATGAGCGCGAGGTCGAATATCAGCGCGCGCAGCCCCTTCAGCTTTACGGAGTAAACAAACGCGCAGACGTAGCCTATCAAAAGAAACACGGGCTGGGTGAACGCCACCGTCATGGCGATTACCGCCGCGAAATATATGAGGTTTATCGCGGGATGATAGCTGTCAAACCGCATTTTCACCCTCCGCCAAGCCGTATTTCAGCTTTACTCTGTCCAGCTTATCGAACATGGGCTTTGATAACAATAGCAGCGTCAAAAACACCGCCGCCGCATGTACCGCGTTTAGCGGAAGTCCGGAAAGATACGTCGCTCCCGCAGAAGCGGGCGTAACGGTCGATATCATTGAAAAAAGCGCCTGCGTGTCGAGTATCGGACCGACTATCAATAGCACGACCAACCCTCCGAATATGGAAAGGGGCAGTCTGTTTCGGCTCAATATTCCCTTTTGATATAGTAGACCCGCTAAAAAGCCCGCTATGCCGAACGCGAACATCTGCCAAGGTGTCCACGGTCCCTGTCCGAATATGAAATTGGACACGAACGCGCTCACCGCGCCCGTTATAAACCCCGTCTCCGGCCCGAGCGCCACCCCCGCTATGATTATTATGCCCACGATGGGCTTGAACTGCGGCGCCCATATGAATGCGGCGCGCGACGCCACGGCTATCGCGCACATGACCGCTATTATCACAAGCTCCCTCGCATTGGGCTTTTTGCGCTCAAATGCAATGAAAAACGGTATTATGGAGTAGAGTATTATGAGCAGGCCGGTTATGTAATACTGCTTATCCGCGAATCGCCAGCCCAAATAAATCGTCAAGGGCACGAGTATGAATATTATCAAGGCGGATACGACCGTCCTTTTGGTCAAGCTCTGTTTTTTCGCCTTCCCGCTGTCTTTATCCTTTTTTAGCGTTATCTTTCGTTCATCTGACATAGTTTTATGACGTCCTCATTCGTAATTGCATTTGTGAAAATGTGTCTGCTCATGCGGTTTGCCGCTGTGGTGTAAAAGCTGTTCTGTGAGAAGAACCTGCGCGGGGTGTTCGTCGTGACGACCCCGCCGTCAAAGAACATCGACACGCTGTCCGCGTAGCTCGCGCAGAACTCCACGTCGTGAGAGACCATTATTATAGTCACCCCTTTTTGCTTTAATCTGGAAAAGACCTCCGCAAGCCTGCGCTTGAAAAAGCTGTCTATCCCCTTTGTCGGCTCGTCCAACAGCAGAATTTTAGGCTCGCACAGCAGCACCTTCGCGAGCGCCGCCCTCTGCATCTCTCCTCCCGAGAGGTCATACGGGTGCTTTTCGAGCAGGTCATATATGTCACAGTCCTCAATGACCTCGTTTATCATCCGCTCCTGCTCGTCAATATCCTTTTTCTTGCCCGCGAGCATCTCCAAAAGCTCCTCCTTCACCGTCTTTTTCACGAAAAGACTGCGCGGGTCTTGGGGCAGCATTGCTACACAGCCGTCAAAAAGCTCGCTCTTGCCGTATTTTTCTATGCGCTTTCCGTTTATAAGCACCTTTCCGCGATACGGGCGGCATATCCCGCAAAGCGTCTTTAAGGTGGTGGATTTTCCCGTGCCGTTTCCGCCGACTATCGCGAAAAGCTCGCCCGCCGGCACCTTCAAATTGACCCCCTTTAATACGTCCGGCGCGTCCTTTGCATACCTGAACCACACCTCTTTAAGCTCGACGGCGTTATACTCGCGCTCCTCCGGCATGGGCGTGTCAGGCAGGCTGATCTCGTCCGGCGCCTTTTTTGAAAAAGTGCGCTCCAGCCACGTCCTGCCCTCTCTTACGGTGAGCGGGCAATCCTCCTCACCCTTTGCGCCATAGAATATCTGCACGGGCGAGGGCAGCGCATAAAACATGTCGTCCCCGCTGTCCTTTAGTATTTTGCCTATGTTTCGCGGCGCGTCGTCCGCGATTATCCTCCCCTTATCCATCACCACGACCCTATCCGCGGCGCTGAACACCTCTTCCAGCCGATGCTCGGATAATATTACCGTCGTGCCTAATTCGAGATTTATCTTCCTCACCGTGTTTAGAAAATCCGCCGCCGCTATGGGGTCGAGCTGGCTCGTGGGCTCGTCTAATATGAGCACGTCCGGCTGCATTGCCATTATGGACGCGAGGTTTAAAAGCTGCTTTTGACCGCCGGAAAGCTCGTTCACATTTTTGTGAAACCACGTCTGTATGCCGAAATAGCTCGCCATTTCCGCCACGCGCAGGCGCATCGTGCGCTGGTCGCAGCCCAGGCTCTCCAGCCCGAACGCAAGCTCATGCCAAACCTTATCCGTGACTATCTGCGCATCCGGGTCCTGCATGACAAAGCCTATCTTCTGCGACTGTCCGCGCAGGTCGGTCTGCTCTATCGGCTTATCCTCAAAGAGTATTTCGCCCGTGCGCGCGCCGTGCGGCGTTAAAACGCTCTTTAAATGCCGCATGAGCGTGGTCTTTCCGCAGCCGCTCTTTCCGCATAGGGTTATGTATTCCCCTCTCTCAATTTTAAGGTTTATCCCCTTTAGCGCCGCGTCCTTTGCGACGGGATATGTAAACGTCAGATTCTTGATCTCAAAATGCGCCATGTAAGCTCCTCCCAAAAGTGTATCGCCGAGGGTATTGCGAGTAATATCGCGTATGCCGCCGCGCCCGTCGCCGTTGTGATCGAAAACAGACTTATCTCTATGCTCGGTATGAACTGCGCCGCCGTCCCGCCGAGCGCCGCGCAGACTATCACCCCCGCTATGCATATCATCATCACCGCCAGCGCAGCATGATCTCGCCCTTTCATGCGGTATATTGCAAAGCTCGTCCGTCCGGATAATCCGTAGCCGCGGCTTCGCATGGAATCCGCCGTCGTCACCGCGCCCTCAAGCGCCCAGGACGTGAGTGCGGATAATATTGACATGCTGTTTTTAAGGCGCGTTTTTTTATCCCCGCCGCCCTTGCCAATCGAGCCGCGCGCGCCCTCTATCGCCGCCGTCCGCCTTTTAAAATCAGGCACAAGACGCAGCACCATCGTCAAAACGAGCGATATCGCAGGGATGAGCCTGCCGAAAAGATATATGAACTTGTCGCTCGTCATAATTTCATTATAACATGAAAACCAGATAATCACGCCGCAAAACATCCCCGCGGAGCACGCGCCGTATATCAGCGCCTCGAGGGTATATCTCCTGCCTCCCAGATACGTAAACAATACGGTATCCCCCAGCGTGTTGAATATCGGGTTTATCGCCGTGAGCAGCACGGCTAACAGCAGCATCCCCGCCGCAAAGCGTATGCCGCCCTTTCCCTTTATCGTAAAGTAGTATATGAGTGAAAATATCACGCAAACAGCGGTGAATACCGGATGCACAAAGAACATGCCGAACACCACCGCCGCGATGAAAAATATAAAGTTTATGAGGGGATGATATCCCCCGAAACCTCTGTCCATTTAGTTCCTTTTTTTAGCAGGTGAGCATATTATACGCCCACCCGCCTTTTATTTTAATTTAATCCTTCTTGAGCTTTTTTCTCATTACGATGACTATGATTATCGCCGCCGCGCCGACCGCCGCTAAGAGTATCCACAGCCACATGATCTGTCCGCCGCTCTGCTCGGTCTCCTGCGGGCGCGTGCTTATGGTCACATCGCCGTCGTCCGTGAGCGCATCCTTCGCCTCACCCTTGCTTCCGATATACGCGCAGTGCGCGAACTCCTTAGCCTCAAACGCGATATACTCGCCCTCTGCCACACAATCATAATACTCTACTCTGCCGCCGTTTGCAAGGCTTGCTATGCGCGTCTCTGCATAGCCCTCTGTGCTTGGCGCCTTTATCATGAGCTTTAACTCGGTATCGGGAACGAACTCCTCGCCCGTGAGCGTGTCTATGAGCTTTATGCTCCATGCGCCTATAAGCTCGTTCGAACCTATGCCGGACGCGAGCTTGTCATACTCGTCACCGTCCTTTAACTCCGTGACCTCCAGCCTTATGAACCAGTCGAGTCCGTCTATTTTAGCGATATCCGTCTCGTGGTTCTTCATGCCCAGCGCATTTGTCAGCGCCTTTAGGTCGTCGTAGTTGAATATCTGCGCCTTGAGCTTGGCGTCCATATCCGCATACGCCTTATACGCGTCAATGACCTCCTGCTCCGCCGGCTCGCTTGCATGGGTGAGCTTTTCGATGGTCTTCATGAGTGCCGCCGCCTCGGCGTCTACCTTATACTTCACGCCGCCCACGGTGACCTCCGTATCGCCGTCGCCTATCACCTTCGTACTTCCGTTCGCGTCGAGCGAGCTTAGCTTTCTCTCCGCCTCGGTGAGCTTCGAATAGTTCTTAACGAGCGCCTTTTCGGCATCCGTCAGCGCGTCATATGCGCTTCTCGCCTTCTTTACCGCCTTTTCGCCGTCCTTGGTGACCTCGCCTATCGCGTCGATAAACTCCTCCACCTTTGCCGCGTTTTCGAGCTGCGCCAACTTCTTTTCCGCCGCAGTCAGCTTATTGTAGTTGGTGACGTGCTTTTTGAGCGCGCCGTCCAGCTTATGATAAGCCTTTCTCGCGTCGGATATCCTCTTTTTGGTCGCCGCGTCGTTCTTGACCTTGCCTATCTTGTCGATGAGCTTCTTGACGCTTTCAATGCTGCTCACCATCTCGGCATATTTTGCCTCAGCCGCGGTCAGCTTATCATATTTTTTGACCAGCTTCTTCTGAGCGTCCGCGAGCGCGTCATATGCGCTTCTCGCCGCTTCTATCTTGGAAACGCTGTCCATCGTCACATTGCCGATCTTGTCTATAAGCTCGTCCACGCTCTGTGCCTTCAGCTCGTCAAAGCGCTTTTCCGCCGCGACAAGTACGTCGTAGTTTTCGACCTTCGTCTTTTCATCCTCCGTAAGCGCGTTATATGCGTTTCTCGCGATGGTTATGGCGTCTTCGCTTTCCAGCGTGACCTCGCCTATCTCGCTTATCAGCTTCATGACGTTCTTCGCCTTGGGTATGCCTACCGCTAAGACGTTGCCCGTATCGTTCTTATAATAGAGCTTGCCGTCCTTTGAGCAGATTATGCTCGCGATGCAGTAGTTCTCAAAGCCCGCCGCGCCGTAAAGCTCGCTAAGCTGCGCCTCATCCGCGCTCTTTGCGTCCGGCTTGACCTTTAATACGGATATGCCGCCGGGGTTGTTGTTGTATGTCGAGTAGACATATATATATCCCGTCTTTTGCTCATATGCATTGGATATGAGCAATGAACACTGCGGATAGCCCTTTAAGCCCACGGAATATATCGGCTCAAGCGTGGACGCGTCCGCGACAACTATCTCACCGCCCGAGCCGCTTGAGGATATTCCCGTGCCCGTGGCGAAATATACTCTTCCCTTATATATAACGGGCGTGCTCGTGCTCTGCTTTCCGTCGTATTTTTTCGCCTTTAAGTCAGTTATCTCGCCCGTGGCCGCGTTTATCGCCGCGCTGTAGAGATATCCGCACTTCGTGGTGAAGTATATTCTTCCGCTTGTCTCGTCATACGCTATCGTCGAGCGCTGGTCGCCCGTGATCTTGAGTCTGCTTATGACCTTGCCTGTTAGCTTGTTATACGAGGTTATGGTGGATGCGCCGTCCGCGCCAGAGGTTCCGTCGTCCGCGCCCACTATGACCGCGTTTCCGATGGTGACCGAGCCTGCAAAGTAGTATCCGCCCGCATGAGTCTCTCTCCAAACGGCGAGCTTACTCTCATCACCCTTGGTCACGTCCTCATCCGTCACGCTCAGGCAGATGAAGTTGGCATCCTTTGTCTCGCTGTTCCAGAATCCCGTGTAGATATACCCGTCGCTGTAGGATATAGGCGATAATGCCTGTCCGCCCAGCGGATCCTTATATATCCAAAGGCTCTTTAACGTCTTTGCGTCAAACGCCTGGATTATTCCGCCGGAAAGGGGCGCGAATATCATGCCCTCCGCATACATGGGCGGCGTATAGCC
Organism: uncultured Christensenellaceae bacterium; assembly: GCA_934373295.1. Classification (GTDB taxonomy): domain Bacteria; phylum Bacillota; class Clostridia; order Christensenellales; family Christensenellaceae; genus HGM11616. Next base: position 15,579 of record CAKROK010000040.1, read on the forward strand.
GAAGTTGGGCTGCGCGGTCATCGTCCCCTCTGCGAGAATGTCGCCCGTCTCGAGATCGAGCTTAAATATGCTCTTTGAGGACATTACTATGAGCGTATCGTCCACAACTATTTGCACGCTCGGGCTGGCTGACCAGCCGCTGCCCAGCTTTTTGTTCCATATGAGCTCGGTATACTCCGCCTCGGTGGGGGTCGCGGCGCTCGTCAAGCCCATGTTATTGTTGTTTCCGCGGAAGCTCGGCCAGTATGCGTCCACCTCATCCGGGCCTTTCTCCGCCTTTATAAGCTCTATGTTGAGCGCACCGCCCGTCGTGGGGACGTCGCCCGTGTTCGTGACATAGCCGTGTCTCGAAACGACGTATGTATAGCCGCCGCTTGAGAACATTCCGGAAAAGCTGCCGTCCTCGTTCGGTTCGACGCTCGCGCCCTTTTTGTCGTATACCTTTACTATAGCGTCCGCAGGCTTTGCGTTTATCTTGAAGTCCAGCACGCCCACGCGCTTTATCGCTATGTTATACGTATTTTTAAGGGTGTTTTCGCCCTCGCCCGCTATAACCGCTACGGTAAAGCTATCCTTACCCGTTATGTCTACCTTGCTTGAATCCGCTCCGTCGTATTCAACCTTATAGGAATCGGATTTACCCGCCGCATTAAGCTCGATCACGCCCGCATTTTCAGGAACGGTGAGCGTATAGTCATTTACCGCGCCGTCGAAATCCTTATCGAAATACAGCGCCGTTCCGTTCGCGCTCGCACCAAGCTCCTTTAGGGTCGGTATGCAGTCTACGTTAAACGTATAGACCTGCTCGATCCTGTTCGAGCCTGCGGGGGGAGTCACTGTTATCTTTAACGCGTTTTTACCTGCGGTTATGCAGTTTGCCCATTTGGATGAGCCGCTCTTCCACGTGATGTCCTTTGAGCCGCCGTTAAAGTAGCTCAACGTGACCTTTGCTCCATCCTCCTGCGGCATTGCGCGAAAGCGAAGCTGCGTAACGCCGTCCGTCAGCGCGGTGAGGTCATAGCTCAGCTTTTCGGGGTCGAAGATCACTCCGTTCTCATATGTATCGGATGCGTTCTTTACTAAAACGTTATTATCCGCGGGCGACATACCCGTGTGTATTATGAGGGACGCGAGCGCGCTGAGCTTCTGCTCCGCGCTAAGCACAACGGTATACGTCTTGTCTGCATCGTCCTGTCCGTCGTTTGCGGAGAATACCAAAGTAGTGCTGCCCGCCGTCTCGGGGGTATAGGTATAGTCCTTCTGCGCCTCGGTGAACGCGCCGCCGTCAATGCTCACGCTGTATTTAAGCTCGTCTGCGTCCGCATCCTCGAATATATCGGAAAGGTCTATCGCAAAGGTTTCTCCCAGTGCAATCGACTTTGCTTCCGTCTCGTTAACGCCCTCTTTAAGCGTGGGACGGGCGTTTCCCGCAACAGTCACCACGCACGCCGGCGCGAGAATCACCATTCCGTCAGGAGCAGCGGCCGATACGTAATACGTCCCTGCTCTCTTAAAGCTGATGGTCGCCTTGCCCTCTTTATCCGTCACAACGTTCGTTTCGGCGTCGTTTACTACTATCTTCGCTCCCGCGAGCGGGTTTGTCACGGTGTTCCAGGATGAATCAAAGCTCTGATAGGATAACGTCAGCTCGAGCTGTTCGCCCGTCGCGACCTGCGCCGCATGCTTGTCAAAATGCGTATAGGAATCGGAATATCCCGCTGTGTCCGTCATGACACACATATTGAGGTAGTCGCCGTCCGACACCGTATCCGTGCCAACGTCGCTTAAAATTCCGACATTGTTTACGTAGTTTAATACTGCGCCCGTGTCAACTCCCCATGCCCTCTTTATGGAAAGGCCGTACTGTGTCTTTTCAGACGCATAGCCGTTTTCACAATACGCCGCATGAAGGCTCTTTAACGCCTCGTCCACCGTCGCCTTGCCGTCCGTCGCGCTCACCTTAACAGGCACATTCGCCATGACAGTGCCGTCCGCCGCCATGGCGATGCCCGCCTTATAGGAAACCGTCGCGTATATGGTTATATCGCTCGGGCCCTGCTTTTGCTCCTTTACCGTAAGGGTGTAGCTCTCTGCGGGGACGCTGTCCGCGTCGCCGTAGCTTCCGCCGTTCATCGTGGGCCAAGAGGGATCGCCGCACTTCATCGTGATGACCGTTCCGTCAGCCACGGGGATATCGTCGTTTCTCTTGTATTCCGTTTCTCCGATGCTCGCGCGCACCTGGAAGTTCTTGTTGAACGCCGTGGGGACGACCTTTACACTCGTCGTACCCTCGGGGAGCGCGAGTGTATATTCATGCACATCTGCGGAAAACTCGGGGGAAAGACTGCCCGCGCTTACGCTGAGCGCCTTTACGGTTTTGTTGTTGTTTCCCCAGCTCGCTCCGAGGTCCTCGCCGTATTCGAGCGAGTACGCGATATTAATCTCATCACCTGCGGCCAACTTTCCGTCCGCAACGGTAAACGCGCCAAAGCCCTCGTTTACCATCCAGTCGTTGAGCGTGCCCATCCAGCCGTCCATTCCGTTATACGATCCCGCCGTTAAACCGTTTATCTCGGTGACATAGTTGTTCTCCGCTCCCGTCTGTGTCGCGCCCACTGTATCCAGCGCAGCCACAAGGCAGCTCATCATGCTTGACGATTCATCGATCTTCACCCATGTGTCGACGAGCAGTCCATCCCATGGCGCGCCATCCGCGACGGGATAAACGTCATTTCTGACCACTACGCGAACCTGACCGTCATGATCCTGCGCCAACGCCGCCGACGGCATTATGCCGACAATCAGCATGAGCGCAAGTATGAGGCTTATCAGCTTTGCGCAAAATCCTCTTTGTCTCATTTCAATTCTCCTTGTATTTTTAATGCATATTTAGCATATTTTTACATCAATGTATGTCGTCCCCATACCCCTTGCAAGTAAAGTCAAAGGATATCGCGTCTCCGTCCTTTAAAGTATAGCTCGAGCAGCCGTAGTTCGGGAACCAGCCGTTCACCCGGTACATCCAGCCGGACTCATTTCCGCAGTCGAACTCATAGAGGTTGTTTATGCCCTCGATGTAGTAGCTGCCGTACATGGGCGTCCACGAGTATTCAAGCTGAATCCCCGCGATGGAGCAGGCGCGCTTTAGCACGTCAAAGACCGTCTCGCCCTCCTTAAACTTGAGCTTGGACTTCGCGAGGATGCAGCCGTTTTTGGGAACGTAAGCGTTCTTACCCTCTGTCAGCTCGCCCATGTTGTTTAATATGGTGTCGCAGCGTATCGTCAACGTGCAATAATAGACCTTTTCGTCGTCTTTTTTATCCGAATTATCCTTTGAACCATCCTTTGACGGCTTTATATCGCCGCTGTTGGGCGAATTATCGTCCTTTTTACCATCGGCAGCGGGCTGCTTTGTCACGCTTTCATTTGCGTTTTGCTCATTCTCCCTGCGCTGTTCGTCGATGCTCGTCTCCTCATCCTCTTCGAGCAGCTTCGCGTCAAGGGCGTCCTGTCTCTGCTTTTCTCTATCCGCTTCCAGCTTACGGACATCCTCAGCGCCAAAGCAAAGCGTCTTTTCGGCAGAAATCTTTTCGATTTGAGACAGCTCGAACTCGTTTAATGCCTCTATCGAAAGCTGTCTATCCTCAATTCCGGACGATAAAATGTCCGCAGCCTGTCCCGCCTTATATGTTTTTGCGTCAAGCTCGACCTCGCTTTCAAGGACGTACACCGCCGCGCTGCCGTAGGGCGCGCTTATCGAAAATACGCCGTATTGCGCGGAAATATCCTTGCCCATGACCGAGATAACGCCCGGCTCGTCCATGTTCGCGAAAATCCCGCCGCTCGTCAGCTCTATCTTGACATTATCTTCATCTATAATTACATTTGCGCATGAATTTTCGTTTAGCGTATACCGATTTTTCCCTGCGACGATGTCGATAGTCGAGCCGTTCAACGTCTCGAGTTTATCGCCGTCCTTTAGGATATTGCCCTCGTTTAGCGAATAGGACAGACCCGCGCGCTCGATATTCACGCTGCCCGACTTGTTCTCAACGCTGACCGTCAAGCTGTCTTGACCGGTCACGGCATCCGCAGGACGCGCGAACCATCCGCGCAATGTGCCCGTGATGAGCACGGCCGCGGCGAGTATGAGCACGATCGCCGCAATCATCACCGCATTCAGCACTCTCTTTTTTGTCTTTGTGTTCATTAGCCTCTCCTTCTTTCCCGCATAAAAAAACTGCGGCGACAAAATTGTCGTCACAGCCGTTTTCCTGTGCACAAAAACTAACATATCTATTTTGATATGCTTTTCGATCTTGTAGGTCTTCTGACTCACGCATTTAAAGACGGATGTCTTACGCACCGAATTCTGCCTTCTCAGGTCTCCCCAATGACTGACTTTCGTCAACGAACACGGCACAGGCGCATACAGCGGCGGTCTCCGTTCGGGATTCTCACCCGATTCCCTTGTTAATCCGCACAGCCTGATCGCACCGTGCGGCCACAAAATCCATAGTATTCTTTTCGTCTTTTGACATGTATATGATACTATGAATTACAACATAAATCTACACCTTTTTACCTTTTTCAAATTGTTTTCATATACTGTTTTGTGTAAATTTCTATTATTTCCTCCGTTTTTTATGAATTTTCTACTGTATCGCGATAACCCTGTCCTCTTTAGCTTAAATTGACCCACTTCACACGTAAGATGAAGCCAAAGGTTGCTTTGCTTCGCAAAGCTCCATTATATGTACGCGCGGCGCAGCTTTCCAGCATGAAACGGCTTCCGCCGTTTCATGCTGGAAAGTGCCCGCCCGCCTTCGGCGGGCGGGCTTAGTTTTTGCGGCTTTCGCCGCAAAAACCTGCGCCGCACGTCGT
>CAKROK010000041.1 GCA_934373295.1 uncultured Christensenellaceae bacterium
GACGAGGCGCGGCGCAGGTTTTTGCGGCCTTCGGCCGCAAAAACTAAGCCCGCCCGTAGCCCCGCCCCCCGCGGGGGGCGGGGCTACGGGCGGGCACTTTCACGCATAAAACGGCGAAAGCCGTTTTATGCGTGAAAGCTGCGCCGCGCGCGAACGAGTGAAATGAATCTTTTTAACTTCAGCGGGACGGGATATCGTCGCAGCAAGCGATATTGTCATGCAGCCGCGTAAACGCGACTGCAACGACAAATAACGCTGCCGCTCCTCTATCCCAAAAAAGCACGCTCGGTTCGCCTGCTTAAGTTGTAAACGCCCTCGCGACGGCTCACTGTCGCTACCACATTTTCGGGAACCCTGCTGTATCTCGAAATGTTTCGTTTTTAAAAAACAATCGCACAAACCCTCACTTCCGCACCCCATTAACCCGTTATTGTTAATAAGTCCTTCAGTATTACTTGCACAGTCAGGCGCACTCTCCCTCAAATTTAATGCTCAGTTCAAATTGCGTGACTATAATAGCTTAAAACAGACGACATTAATTTTTTGTATGCCGTTTTTCAGGCATATTTATGGTGATATAAATGGAAAACAACGAGAACATCAATGTTGAAAGATCCCTGTTTTTGGGGATAGACGTCGGCTCGACGACCATAAAGGCGGTGCTTTGCGAGGGCAGCGATATCATCTTTCGCTCGTATGAGCGGCACGGCTCAAAGGTCAGGCAGATGGCGGCGGCGCTTTTAAAAAAGATATCCGCGCTCACGGGGGATAGGCCGGTTTACGCGGCGATATCCGGCTCGGCAGGGCTCGGGCTTTCCGAGGTCACGGGAATACCGTTCGTGCAGGAGGTGTTCGCCGCGCAGCAGGTCGTGCGCAGGGAATATCCCGACGCATCCTGCGCGATAGAGCTGGGCGGCGAGGACGCAAAGATAATATTCTTTGAGGAGGGCGGCTCGGACGAGCGCATGAACGGAACGTGCGCGGGCGGCACGGGCGCTTTTATAGACCAGATGTCTGCGCTTTTGGACGTCACTCCCGAGGAATTAAACGAGCTTTCGCACGGCTATGAGAAGATCTACCCCATAGCGTCGCGCTGCGGCGTGTTCGCGAAGAGCGATATCCAGCCCCTGTTGAACCAGGGCGCGCGCAAGGAGGACATCGCCGCGAGCATCTATCAGGCGGTCGCGAACCAGACCATCGCCGGGCTCGCTCAGGGCAGGCGCATTTCGGGTAAGGTGCTGTATTTGGGCGGTCCGCTCTACTATTCTGACGGCCTGCGCGAGCGCTTCACTAAAACTCTTAAACTGGATGAGAAAAACGCGATATGCCCGCATTGGGCGCTTTATTGCGTCGCGTGGGGCGCGAGCCTGCGCGCGCGGACGCTCGGATTTTCGGGCAGCGCGGCGGATATTCAAAAAAAGATAGAGAACGCGGGCTTTTCCGGCACGGTGGCGGGCCTTGAGCCGCTGTTTAAGGACGAGGCGGAATATGAGGAATTTCGCGCCCGTCACGAAAGGGCGTCCGCGTCATTTAGGGATATCGAGACATACGCGGGAAAGGCGTATCTCGGCATAGACTGCGGCAGCACGACCACAAAGCTCGTGCTTTTGAGCGCGGATAAGGAGCTGCTCTATAGCTATTATTCCTCCAACAAGGGCGATCCGGTCGCCGTCGTGAGGGATGAGCTTAAAAAGCTGTATCTGAAGATGAACGGGCGCATAAGCATAGGCGGCTGCGCTGTGACGGGCTATGGCGAGGAGCTGATAAAGCACGCTTTTCACGCGGATATCGGTCTCGTCGAGACCATGGCGCATTTCACCGCGGCGCGCTTTTTCATGCCCGATGTGGATTTTATTCTCGATATCGGCGGGCAGGATATAAAGTGCTTTAAAATTCATAACGGCGCGATAGATTCGATAATGCTAAACGAGGCGTGCTCATCCGGCTGCGGCTCGTTTTTGGAGACGTTCGCGAAGGCGATGGGCATGGATATTTCGGAATTTGCCAAAAAGGGACTTTTCGCGAAATCGCCCGTCAACCTGGGCACGCGTTGTACCGTATTTATGAATTCCTCTGTGAAGCAGGCGCAGAAGGAGGGCGCACCCATTGAGGACATTTGCGCCGGTCTTTGCATGAGCGTGGTCAAAAACGCGCTGTATAAGGTCATCCGCGCGTCCTCGCCCGATGAGCTGGGTAAAAATATAGTCGTCCAGGGCGGGACGTTCTATAACGACACCGTGCTCAGGGCGTTTGAAAAGGAGCTTAAAAGAAACGTCGTGCGTCCGCAGATCGCCGGTCTCATGGGCGCGTTCGGCGCGGCACTCTATGCTATGAGGGTGGATAAGAGTACGCTTATGAGCGCGGACGAGCTTGAGCACTTTTCGCATACCGCGAAGCCCTCGACCTGCCGCGGCTGCGCGAATAACTGCCGCCTGACGATAAACATATTCTCGGACGGCGGGCGGTATATCTCCGGAAACAGGTGTGAAAAGGGGCTGGGCGTAAAGCGCACGGAGCTGCCAAATCTCTATGAATTCAAGCGCGATTATCTCACGGGATTAGAGCGCAACGTCGGCGGTAAGCGGGGGCGGATAGGACTGCCGCTCGCGCTGGGGATGTATGAGCTGCTGCCGCTGTGGAACGCGCTTTTCACCTCCCTCGGCTTTGAGACGGTGATAAGCGAGATGTCCACAAGGCGGACGTATGAGCGCGGACAGTTCACCATACCCTCGGATACTGCGTGTTATCCCGCGAAGCTAATGCACGGGCATATTGAGGAGCTTTTGGAAAAGAATGTCGACATGATATTCTATCCCTGCCTCACATACAACATCGACGAGCGCGCGAGCGACAACCACTATAACTGCCCGGTGGTCGCGTATTACTCCGAGCTTTTAAAGTCAAACGTCGATGGGTTAAATGAAAATAACTTCTTCTGCCCATATCTCAATATTAATAATAAGAAGGAGCTTTCGCGCGAGCTATGTGCGCTTCTTCCCAAGCGGTACGGCATAACCAGAAAAGAGGTCAATAAGGCGGTCAAGGCGGGCTTTTTGGCATATGACGAATACATGCGCGCCGTGAGGAAAAAGGGTAAAGAGGCGCTCGACTATGCGCGCGCGAACGGTAAACGCATAATGATACTCGCGGGGCGGCCGTATCACGTCGATGCGGAGATATCCCACGGCATAGACAAGCTCATAAACTCGCTCGGGTTCGCCGTGGTGAGCGAGGACAGCGTGTATAGCCTCGCGGACAGGGTGCGCGTGCGCGTATTAAACCAGTGGACGTATCACGCGCGGCTATATCGTGCGGCGAAATACGCCTGTAAGCACGAGGACACACAGCTCGTCCAGTTAGTCAGTTTCGGCTGCGGCGTGGATGCGATAACCACGGACGAGGTGCGCTCCATCCTCGAAAGCGAGGGCAAGCACTATACGCAGATAAAGATAGATGAGATAACCAACTTAGGCGCGGTCAAAATACGCCTGCGCAGCCTTATCGGCGCGATAGAGGAGGGTGAAAGCGATGCAAAATAACTATTATATCCCCTTTTCAAAGGAAATGAAGGATACGCACACCATACTCATCCCCAACATGCTGCCCAGGCACTTTAAGCTGGTGAGCGCGGTGTTGAACCAGTTCGGCTATAAGACGGTCCTGCTGGAGACATCCGGACAGGAGATACGCGACAAGGGACTGGCCTATACGCACAACGACGCCTGCTACCCCGCGATACTCGTCATCGGACAATTTTTGGAGGCGATAGAGAGCGGAAAATACGATCCGCATAAGGTCGCGCTGGTGATGTTTCAGACGGGGGGTGGATGCCGTGCGTCAAACTACATCTCGCTCATAAGAAAGGCGCTCGAGCGCGCGGGCTACGGCTATGTCCCCGTATTGTCGCTGAGCTTCGCGGGGCTGGAAAAGCACCCCGGCTTTAAGCTCACGCTGCCACTGCTGCATAAGCTGTTATATGCCGTATTATACGGCGATCTGCTGTTGACGCTTGTCAATCAAACTAAGCCGTATGAGATAAACAAGGGCGATGCGGAGGCGCTCGCGGACGAGCTGACGAAATCCCTCGCCGAGGAGCTCAAGGGCGCGGTCAACTACCGCAAGGGAAAAAAGGTCATGTGCCGCATTGTGGAGCGGTTTATGGGCATACCCGTCACGCAAAAAAGCACCGTGCGCGTGGGCATTGTGGGCGAGATATTCGTGAAGTTCTCGCCCCTCGGCAACAACGATCTTGAGCAGTTTTTGGTGGATGAGGGCGCGGAGGTCGTACTGCCCGGCCTGCTCGATTTCTTCCTATACTGCGTATACAACAATATGACGGACAGCCGCTTTTACGGCATAAAGCGCATGATGTACCCAATAGTCAGGCTGGGGTACAAGATAATGCTCAGGGTCCAGGCGGACATGAACGCGATACTCGCGGACAGCGGACGATATCGCCCGGGCACGCCCTTTTCACATACCGTAGAGCTGACAAAGGGCTACATCAGCCACGGCTGTAAGATGGGCGAGGGCTGGCTTTTGACCGCAGAGATGCTCGAGCTTTCCGAGAGCGGGACGAAGAACATCGTCTGCACCCAGCCGTTCGGATGCCTGCCCAACCACATTGCGGGAAAGGGCATGATGAACCCCATAAAGCGCAGGAATCCTGACGTGAATATAATCGCGATAGACTACGACGCGGGCGCCTCCGAGATAAACCAGCACAACAGAATAAAGCTCATGCTGGAGAATGCACGCAGAAATCAGAGCGAATGAGCGTGTAAACGACTATGAAAAATAATGCATAATTAGGAAATCTTAGGAAAATATACGAAGATTTAGGAAACAGGGCATTGCTTTCGGCGAACAGAGCGCTCGAAAGGGCGGCGCAATTAATTCTGAAGGACTTAATAACTAATAATGGATTAATGGGGTGCGGAAGTGATGGTTTGTGCGATTGTTCTTTTAAAAACGAAACATTTCGAGATCCAGCAGGGCTCCCGAAAAGGTGGTAGCGACAGTGAGCCGTTGCGAGGGCGTTTACAACCGAGCAGGCGAACCGAGCGTGCTTTTTTGGATATAAGGAGCAGCAGCGTTATTAGACAATGGGGTCGCTTTTTAGCGGCCTCATGTCAATTACGCTCGCTGTGACGATAGGTTGCTTTGCTTACGCAAAGCTCCATTATATGCACGCGGCGCAGCTTTCAAAAGCGAAAAGGCATCCGCCTTTTCGCTTTTGAAAGTGGCCCGCCCATAGCCCGTCCCCGCCTTCGGCGGGGGCGGGGCTATGGGCGGGCTTAGTTTTTGCGGCCGAAGGGCGCAAAAACCTGCGCCGCGCCTCGTCGGTAAGCTCTTTTCATAATCGGAGGGCAAGAGAAAAGGCTTGCGTATAATTCATCTCTTTTGGCGGTTTGCCGCGCCAAAAGAAATACCTTACTATCAAAAAAGAACACAGCTTTTTCGCCGTGCTCTTTTAATTTAACTATTGATTTTTTAGCTGAGCGAGAATATCTTGGTCTTTTTGGCGGGCTTTCTCGTCTTTTTAAGGAGCTCATTATACTGCTCCGTGATGTCGTCTATCTCGCCCTCAGCGAGCTTTGTGCCCTTTTCTAAAAGTATCGCGCGCGTGCAGAACTCCTTTATCTTTTCGTTGGAGTGGCTGACGAAAAGCACTGTCACGCCCTTTTCGATGATCTCCGCGATCTTAATGCGGCACTTTTCGCCGAACGCCGCGTCGCCTACTGACAACGCCTCGTCTATTACGAGGATATCCGGGTCGATGCATACGTTTATGGCGAAGCCCAGTCTCGCCTTCATACCGCTTGAATACGTCCTTACGGGCTGGTCGATGAAGTCGCCTATTTCCGCAAAGTCTATTACGGCGTCCTCTATCTCGGCTATTCTCTCCTTGCTGAGTCCTAAGATATAGCCCTTTAAGTATATGTTCTCCCTGCCCGTCATCTCGCCGTCAAAGCCTGCGGTCAGCTCCAGCAGCGCGGCGACCTGCCCGTGCGTCTCGATGACGCCCTCGTCGGGGAAGGTGACGCCCGTTATGAGCTTTAGCATGGTGGATTTACCCGCGCCGTTCCTGCCCATTATGCCCACGGATTCTCCCTTGTGTATCTCGAGGTCGACGTGGTTCATCGCCCTAAAGAGCTTAAAGGGTATGCGCTTGCTGAAAAGCCCCAAAAAGCGCATCTTATCGGTCTTATAGAGCTTATAGGTCTTGCTCACGTTTTTAAAGGACACCACTACGGGCTCCTTTGAGAAATCCATGCTCGCACGCGCCTGTATCTTCTGTGTTATCGCGCTGTATTCGGGATCTATCGAGCCTAACTCGCTCAAAGGCTTTTGTTCGGTTGCTTGTGTGTTTTTAATTTCTTCTGACATATTATGCCTCCTTAGAGTACGTCGGGCAGCGTCTTGCGCAGTCTCTTATAGGTCAGCGCGCCCAAAACGGCGGTCAATATCATCCAGCAGGCGAAGCAGAAAAGCTCATACCTCGTCTCATAGAACGGCTTTTGGAACAGGAAGGTGTTGCGGTAGCCGTTCGCGAAGAATGTTATGGGGAAGGAGTTTATCAGCCTGCCTAAAAAGCCCTTGTGCATATGAGGGTTGTATACGATGCCCGAGAACCAGAATAATCCCGTCATTATCGCGCGCACGAGGTTTAGAAAGTCCTTACTTATTACGGAAAGGGGTGCGGTTATATACGAAAGCGCCCAGAAGAACATGAACATGAGCGGCATGTATATGAAGAACTGCAGGTTATAGACGCTCGGCCCTATGCCCATGCACAGCAGTATGATGTACATTATCGTGGTGAGCATGAGGTGCGTATATAAATTTGAAAGTATGGTAAACGTTGATATTGTGGATACGGGGAAGCGCATCTTAGTGATGAACTGCTTATTTTTGCGATAGCATCCTGCGCCGCCCAGTATGGAATCGCTCATGAAAAACCACGGTATTATGCCGACCATCAGGAAGGGGAAGAACTCCACCTTGACGTGGTTATAGGTCACGGCCTTGCCGCCCCTTAAACCGATCGCAAATGCAAACCAGTATACGAATATGGTGAACACGGGCTTTATGATAGCCCAGGCGGGGCCGAGCGCAGCGCCCTTATAGGTCTTTATAAGCTCGCTCTTTGACAGCTTGAATATCTGCCTTATAAACCCCTTGTTTTCTTTTAGGATCTCTTTCACAATTTTCGCCTCTTTATACATATTATAGACCGTTTTTCAGCCGATTATTGATTTTATCATATAAGATGTAAATTTTCAATATGTTCATTTGCTTTTAGGGCGCGTCAATGGTAAACTGTTTATGAACATTTTTTGAAAAGCGCATTTTCTGGCGCGGAAGGGACGTTTTAAGGCATGAAAAGACGCAGACCTCATGCGAAAAAATTCAACCCCAGGGTTTTGCTGGACAGGAAGTTCCTGCCTATATATTTGGGCGTGGCTGCCGTCGTGCTCGCGCTGGTGCTCGTTTTAAACGCAGGTAAGAGCAAGCCCATAACCTCCGCAGAGGAGACGGCGTTCGCAGGTAAGGGTACGATAGACGTGGGCATAGTGACGGAAAATAACCCGCTCGCATTTTCGGACGAAAAGGGTGATGTAAGCGGATATGACGTGGACGTGATGAATGAGCTTTTGACCCGCGCATATCCCGATAAAAAGATAGTCTATAAGCCGATAGATTCTCAAATAGCGTCCTATGCGCTTAAAACGGGGGAGATCGACCTCGCGATAGGGCTGTATACAAAGGGCGTGACAAAGACGCAGGGCCTTGCGCTCACAAAGGGCTATTATACGGACGACGTGTATGCCTATGTCGCACAGGACTCCGAAATATCCGATCTAAACGAGCTCAGGAGCAAAAGAGTGCTCGTCATGACGACGGAGATATCCCGTTCCGCGGTAAAGACACAGCTCGATACGATAGAGGGCGGGCTTGATATGATACCCTGCTCATCCTATGCGGACGCGATAAGCGAGGTGCAAAAGGGAAATGCGGACGCGATAATAGCGTCTGCGCAGATGATGAAGCTGCGGCAGGATGGCCTAAAAGCATTGCCCACGCGCGTGATAACGGCGGATTACTGCATACTCGCGTGGACGGATAACACGGACGTGACGTCCTATCTCAATAACTTCATCGCCGAGATAAAGGAGGACGGCACGTTGAGCACTCTTGAAAAGAGCTATGGAATATACATTGAGCCGCAGACTGAGGAGCAAAAGTGAGCGAAAAAATGCTTGAGAGGATAAATTGTCCGCAGGATATAAAAGGCCTCGGATATAAGGAGCTTGACGCGCTTTGCGCCGAAATGCGAAGTGAGATGATATCCGTCGTGAGCAAGAACGGCGGGCATTTGGCGTCCAATTTGGGCGCGGCGGAGCTGACAGTGGCGCTGCATAGGGTGCTAAACTGCCCGCATGACCGGCTGATATTTGACGTATCCCATCAATGCTATGCGCATAAGCTGCTCACGGGGAGATATTCTCGCTTTTCCACGCTAAGACAGCTTAACGGCATAAGCGGCTTCACGAACAGGCAGGAGAGCGTATACGACACGCTGACGGCGGGGCACAGCGGCCCCAGCCTGAGCGCGGCGGTGGGCATAGCGCAGGCAAAGAAGCTCATGGGCAGCGAGGATTATACCGTATGCGTCATAGGCGACGGCAGCTTCACGAACGGCATGGTGTATGAGGCGCTAAACAACTGCGAGGATAAGGACTTAAAGCTCATAATCGTGTTAAATGACAACGAAATGAGCATCTCAAAAAACGTCGGCTCGCTGTCAACGTATTTTAGAAAGATACGCAGCACGAAGGGATACTTCTCCCTAAAGGCGGGGACAAAGGCGTTTTTATCGGGAATACCGCTCATAGGCGGCGGGCTTTTGAAGGTGGCTTCAGGGACGAAAAGCCTGTTAAAGCGCATATTCGTGCGCGCGAATTTCTTTGAATGTCTGGGGCTTGAGTATTTAGGTCCTGTCGACGGGCATGATATCCGTCAAATGGAGCTTGCGCTAAATGAGGCGAAGAGCAAAAAGCGGGTCACGCTGCTGCACGTGCTCACCAAAAAGGGCAAGGGATATGCGCCTGCGGAGCTCAGCCCCGAGCGCTTCCACGGCGTCGGCCCGTTCGATATATCCACGGGCAGGACGGTAAAGGGCAAAGAGTGTTTTTCCACGCATTTCGGCAAAACAATGGAAAAGCTGGCGGCGCAAGACGAGCATGTCTGCGCGGTGACGGCGGCGATGTGCGAGGGGACGGGACTTTCCGGCTTCAGGCGGGATTTCCCGGACAGATTTTTTGACGTGGGCATCGCGGAGGAGCACGCGCTCACGTTCAGCTCCGGTCTTTCGCTCGAGGGGTATAAGCCCGTGTGCGTGCTGTATTCGACGTTCTCCCAGCGCTGCTTTGACCAGCTCATGCACGACGTATCTCTGCAAAAGCTGCCCATGATAATCGCGCTCGACCGCGCGGGCATAGTCCCCTTTGACGGCGCGACGCATCAGGGCGTGTTTGACATACCTTTGTTTTCCATGCTGCCCGACGTCGAGATTTATTCCCCCGAGCGCTTCTTTGAGCTTGACGAGATATTAAAAAGAGCGGTGGAGGAATACCGCGGGATAAGGATAATAAGATACCCCAAGGGGGGCGACGCGCCCGCACGCAGCGAGACCGCGCTAAATACGCTCTGTTATTTCGGAGACGACGACCCCGAGCTTATAGCGGTGACCTACGGCAGGCTTACCGCGCGCGTGGAGGCGGCAGCGAGGCTGTGTAAAAGGCGCGTGCGCGTGATAAAGCTGACGCGGGTATATCCGCCCGATATTTGTGAAATAAGCCGCGTTATGGGCGATTTATCAGATGTGATAGTATTTGAGGAGGGCGCGCGGCGCGGCGGCGTGGGCGAACTGCTCGCGGCAAAGCTCCCCCAAAAAAACGTCCGCATACACGCGATAGACGGCTATCTGCCCCATGGCGATTTGAATGGACTTTATGCTTTGGCGGGGTTTACGCCGGAGAAGATGGCTAAACAGATGGAAGAAATAATATAATATGAAAAAACAACTCCCCATTCATGTGGATGGGGAGTTGTCTTTAAAAAAATTACTGTCCGAGCTTGGCGAGTTTTTCCGCCACTCTTGTTTGAACTTTAATATAATATTTAAGCTCGGCGTCGTTCATATCCTTGCTCTCCCATTTTTCAAACTTTTCCATCGCATCCGCGTATTTCTCCATGTGTTTTGAATAATCGGAGAGAGTGCTCAAATCATTGGGATTTTCATAATACTTGTTCATAAAGGCGATGTATTCATCCATCGCGGCTTCATATGCGTCCATTGCTTCTTTAAAGTCGCTTCTCATCCCGTCGACACTTTCGCCTTCGTTATCTTTTGAGGGAGATGCCTCGGGGGACGCAGCGGCAGACGGCTCGGGCGTTTCATCAGGGATAAGCTCATCCTCCTTCGCATAGCTTATGTCTATCGTCATTATGTTGTTTCCCTCATAGCGTATATAGACGTAATATCCGTTTTCATTATATGCCTGAAAATACGATTCCCCCTTATCGTAGTCGACCGCAAAGCCCGCGGAATAGCAATCCTCGACGTATTTATCGTAATCCGCCTTGCTCGTTTCACCTATATAGACGTAAAAGCCCTTTTCGTTTTCATAGGAAAATTTTCCTTTTAAGGATTTTGGGGCGGGGAGCTGCTTTCCCGTTTCGCCCGCCGGCCATGAAATTGTTTGAAAATCCATAGGCGCCTTTAAAGAAACGGTGAGTGAATCGATGTGGAGCAGGTCTAAATAGTATCCGTCGGAATTGTATGCGGTATATGAGCTTTCGCTCTTATCGGCGTCTATCGTAAAGCCCGTTTCTATGCATTTGTCAACATACTCCCTATAATCATCATCCGATACGTTCTTATAGCTTATCCAAAGCTCATCATACGTATTTGTCATGACGGTATCAACCTTGAATTTCGGATCGGGTATTATATCGTGCAATTCGATTTTATCCCATTCGCCGCTGTCGGATGAGACGCCGTTGCCCGCGCTGACGCATATTCCTATAACCACCCCTGTTATCACGACCGCAGCGATGAGAATGACCCGCCATTTTAGAAAAAAGGGCTTCTTCTTTTGCGGATTTGCCTGAGCCTGCGCGTGGCCGCCCGCCGTGGGACATTTGCATGGGCTCTCCTGTACCCTTGTTCCGCATTGGGGGCAGAATTTGCCCTCGAACTGCGCTCCGCACTGTTTGCATTTCATTTTTGTTTTCTCCTTTTCTGATAAATAGGACGATAAAAACGTCCCGATAATCATATTTCAGTAAAGATATTTACTAAAGTCAACAGTAAACATCTTTACTATTCTAAAATGGAGAAAAAAAGGAAAGCGATTATGAAAACGTATTACGAGCGAATCAGAGGACTTCGGGAGGACAATGACATGACCCAGCAGGAGGTCGCGGATATATTGGGGACGTCCCAGACGATGTATGCCCGATATGAAAGGGGCGCGAACGAGCTGCCCATAAGGCATCTTAAAGCGCTGTGCGAGCTTTATAACATATCCGCCGACTATATTTTGGGCATAAGCGCGGACGATACCCATGAGCGCGGGAGGGTGCCGATGAAAAAATGCGGGGATCAACGAAAATCACCAAATAGCCCCTGAAAATCGATATGATTTATACTATAACGGCGGGGGATAAAAAAACAGCGCAATATTCTGCGCTGTCGTATGTGTCGGTCGTTATGTGAGATAAATGCTCCGAAGCCGCGCTATGCCCTCGTCCGTTATGCCGAGCGCGTCGTGCAAAAAGCCGGAAGTTCCGCCGTAATGCGCGTCGATCTCCTCAAATGCGGCGGAGAGATAGTCCGTGCGCGCGGTGAGAAAGCTGTTCAACGCTTTAGACATGTGTACGTTCAGCTTTATGAGCGTCACGCCTATGAATATGAGTGCGTTTTTAAGGCGGGTCGCGCGGTTAAGGCGCATGTAGTCCTTTAAAATTGTCTCGCGAGCCGCGCCCAGCGCCATGAGTATTATAGCGCTTGCGACGCCCGTGCGGTCCTTGCCCTGCGTGCAGTGCCACAAGACCGCTCCGTCGTCATCCTTTTGCAGCAGCCTTAAAAGCTCGCCGTATGCCTTTAAGCAGTTGGGGTCGGTGACGAGAGTGCGGTACATCCTGCGCATATGCTCGGCCGCGCCGCCCTCCTCGTTCATTATGCGCACGAGTATCTCAAGGCGGTTATGCCTGTTTATGGACGGGTTCTGCTCGTCATCGAGCGGCGCAAAGCGGTGATATTCCATCCCGCCCGCGATTATATCCGGCTTTTCCGCGACCTCGGAATCGCTTCTCAGGTCGACCACGTGCTCGATGCCGAACGCCTTTAACAGCTTGGCGGGCGCCTTGCCCTTGAGCTTGGCTAAATGCGAGCTGCGGTAGAGCCTGCCGTAGACGACCTTTTTACCGTCGGCGCACTCTATCCCGCCCAGATCTCTTAAAATGAAAAGTCCTCTCGGTTTTCTCAAAACTCGAAATTTTTCCTTTCAGATATTTTCTTTATTATCGGACGCTTTTAGCACTATAAGATGTAACGCCGACTATCGTCTCGCCGTCTATCTGGAGCGCGGTCGGGTTATCAAACGTCACGCTGATCTCTTTTCCCGTTAATACCTCCACCATCTCCGTATGCTCGACGTGCTTTCCCTTGAATATGTTGGGGAAAACCATGAGCGTCTTTAGCTTGCCCGAGCCGTACATTATGACCACGCTCAGCTTGCCGTCCGAATTCAGCCTGTCCTGCTCGGGCGCGACCATCATGCCGCCGCCGTAGAATCGGCCGTTCATAGTGGGCGCGAGCCATACCTTATTATATTTATGCTCAACTCCGTCCACAATTATAGTTGCGTTTACGGGCTTATAGTGGAAAAGCAGTCCCTTTATCGCGATGGAGGTGTAGTTTATATCCTTTGAGCTGTCGGATGCGCGCATGGCGTCGCCCACCTCACAGCAATAGCCGTCGATGCCATAGCCTATGCCGTTTAAAAAGCGGTAGGACTTATCATTGACGGTAACTACGGGCAGGTTTTCAAGATACTCGTTCATGTGGACGAGCTTGCCCTTCGTCTTATCCGCGACGTCAGCCATGAAGTCGTTGCCCGAGCCGCAGGGATAGTAGTATAAGTCCCTCTCGGGGGTCGCGCCGTCGAGGTCGTTTATCAGCCTGTTTAAAGTGCCGTCGCCGCCCGCGATTACCACCTTTTCGTTCTCATCAGCGCCGTTTAAAAACGCGAGGATGTCGTCAATTTTGGTTATATCCTCAAAGACGCTGTCGCCGTCAAGCTGTGCGCAAAGCTCCCTTGCCTTATCAAGCCCCGCGTTGTTGCATGCGAGCGGGTTGTATAACACTCTGTACTTATCCATTATAAAACTCCTTATAAATTAAATATTATTACAGTACCGACGCCTTTTCGTCGGTTAAAATTACGTTTTCATCGATGCCCAGCGCGCCTGCCATGTCCTCTCTCGCGCGGGCGGATATATCGGCGCGGCGGTGAGACATGACGTACTGCGCGTCCATCACGTCCACTATTTTAAGCGTGACTATCGTTTTATGCAGTGGGAAATTACGCTTTATATCCTCCGTTCCGTCTATCGCCGCGACCACGACGGGCACGCCCGCCTCCTGCGCGACCATGAACACGCCCGAGTGAAAGGGCAGCAGGCCCTCGCAGTCAATGTTTCTCGTGCCCTCGGGGTATATCGCGACGGAGACCTTGTCCGCCTTAATCAGATCGGCGGCGTGGTTAAATGTCTCAAGAGAGTGGCGCGCGCTGGATCTGTCAATGGGCATGAAGCAGCAGCGGCGAATCAGCCTGCCGAACACAGGAACCTTGAAGTTCTCCGGCTTTGAGACAAACGCGAGGTCGTGCTTTCTCAATTTTAGCCAGGTGACGATGGGGTCGAATTTTGAGCGGTGGTTGCATACGAACAAAAAGCGTCCTTCGGGGAGCATGTCCGCGCCCTCGACGTTCACCTTTACGCCACATATGAACATGCCCGCGGCGGTGGCGATGTTGAGAACAGTCCTATAAAAGCGGCTGTTCTCGGGATAGGTCTTTTTCGGATCAACGCACAGGGCGCATATCACGAGGAAGAGTATGAACGCGGCGACGCATATCGCGGCCGCAAGCAGTGACCAGAGCAAAAATTTAAGCATGATAAAAATAATTCCTTGTTATTCCAGACTGCCTAAAATACCTGCCCTTTTCATCGGGCGGCTTAGACAGTCTGTTTTTAGTACGGTTTTTAAAAAGCCGATCTTGAGAAATGCGCTGTTGCCTTAAAGATGGGCTTATATACAAACCGCAAAAACACTGTTATCCTAATTAAATATGATACCATTTTGACGGCGCGGTTGTCCATATTTTTTGTCGAAAAAGGGGGATCGGACTGTTATACAATTCTTTAAAAATGCACAATAAAGGGGAGAGGTGCGCCCTGCGGGCGCAAGTAATATGTTAGAAGTAATAGTGAAGAAATAGGGGGAGGATGGTTTGTGCAATTGAGTTTAAAAGAGAAAATAGCCACGCAAATTGAAGTCATAGGTTGCTTTGCTAAAGCAAAGCTCCGTTATATATGCGCGCGGCGCAGCTTTCAAAAGCGAAAAGGCTTCCGCCTTTTCGCTTTTGAAAGTGTCCGCCGGTTGCCCCGCCCCCCACAGGGGGCGGGGCTAAGGGCGGGCTTAGTTTTTGCGCGCCGTTGGCGCGCAAAAACCTGCGCCGCGCCTCGTCGGCAAGCTCGTTTTTTAATCGAAGGGCAAGGGGGGTGGCTTGTGTATAATTCATCTCTTTTGGCGGTTTGCCGCGCCAAAAGAGATACCTTATTATAAACTCAAAGTATTAAATTCTTGCTGGCTTTACGGCGCTTATAATTACGTGCGTAAAAAACAGCAACAAAAAATAGCCGCCATTATTTCCAACCTGAGCGACTATTTTTTAATTAATTCGGGTTGACCGTCTATCGGCAACGTTCCTTTTTTCTATATTCATTATATTATGCAAAACAATAAAGTCAATACGCTATCCGCCAATAAAAAGAGCACGGTTTTTTACGCCGCGCCCTTTTCGTTATGATAGTTTCTTATTTGTCAAGCTTTATCTCGTCCGTTCTGTAGATGAACTTCACGCTGCCCGAGGTGTCCGCGTCCTTTCCGGCATAGCTCTGATAGTCCTTTGAAACGTCTATCATCGCCTTTACGCGGGCGGAGAGTCCGGCGAGGTCGCCGTTCACCGCGTCCACTAACTTTTGAACGCCCTGCTCGTTGAACTCCTTTATTCCGTCAGAGAGCTGTAACGCGCCGTCAGAGAGCTTTCTCACGCCGTCCTTGAACTGCGTCGTGCCGTCCGATATCTGGAGTATTCCCGCATAGAGCGTATTCGCGCCTGCCGAAAGGCTGTCCGCGCCCGTCTTTAGCTCATCTGCGCCGTCAGCCGCCTGGTCAACGCCCGCGGTGTAATCCGCAAGTCCGGTGTAGAACTCGTTATAGCTGTCTAACTGTCCTTTCAGCGTCTTTACACTCGTTGCGCCGTTCTTTGCGGTCTGTACTGCCGATTCGATCTGGCTCTGTACTTTTTCGGACTTCATATTCTGCTCGATGAGCTCCTGTTTTTTAGCGGAGACGTTCTTTTCGATGGTCGCCTTTATGCCGGCAGAGTTCATAGTCGTCTCGACTGCCTGCGATACGCTGTTCTGTACGGATTCGGGGATCTGTCCCGCAGCGACCGCCGCGTTATACTGGTCTGCCGTCATTTTAAGGCCAGCCTCCTTTAAAACGCCCTCGAGTACGTTCTTTCTGACAGCGGCTTCGACGCCCGCGCGTATCTCCGCGTCTCTTTGCTCAACGCCCGCCGTGACCTGCTTTTTGGCTTCCGCTGTTGCCTTTGCCCTCACGACGGATTCATCTAATGAGTTTATTGCACCCGTCAATACCTTGTCATAATTTTCTATCGTGAGCGTGCCTACGTCCAGTCCTGCGGATTTGAGCTGTGCGCTCGCCGTATTTAAAAGCGTCTCGAAAACCTGCTTTGCGCCGCCGTTCAGCTTTGCGCTGTTTGAGGATAATTCATTTAGTCCCTTATCCAGCTTTATCGCGCCCTTGTCGAGCTGCGCCGCGCCGTCCTTTAAGCTCTTTGAACCCGCCTTCAGCTTATTCGCGCCGCTCACGAGCTCATCCGTCTTGCTGAGCAATGTCTGAAGTCCGTCATAGAGCTGGCTTGAGCCCTCCGTGAGCTGCTTCATCGCGTCTGTCAGCTGGTTTAACTTGTCCTTTAACTCATCCGCACTGTCGATGTCCTTTGTGTCTATCTCGTTAAATACCTCGTTCGTCACGAGAGTGAGCGTGGTTTCCAGCTCGAAATCCTTGACATCCGCCGTTATCTCGACGTGATCGGGGATATCCAGCTTGTCGGAGTCGAGGTCGAGGTTCTCGGAAATTCCGGGGAAGGCCATCCCCGCGACGATGGTCTTTTCACCGTCGTTTAAGCTCCTGCCGTTTGATACCTCGACGTTTGAGAAGTTCTCATTCGGAAGCACCATGCCGGAAAGCACCGCATAGGGGACGTAAATCTTTTCATCCTTGCCGTCTATTTTGACGTTTTCATACTGCTCGTTGGTGTAGTCTATGCGCATGACGAGCTTGCCGCTTTTTCCCGCTAAATCGTCTGCACAGATGCTCTTTCCGTCAAGCGTGAAGCTCATCTTCACGCTCACGGGCAGCTTTTTATCGGTAGTTCCCTGATAATAGATGTCGTTTCCCTTTGCGCCCCATACCATAGCGCCATCCGTGCTCATGGTATAGCTCTCGTCGCCCTTGACGTTCTCGATGTCCTTTAATTCGGAGGAATCCTTGAGCTCGTCGGCCTTAGTGGGGTTCTTTATCCAGTCGCTTACGATTATCTCTTTAGGGCTGCCGTCCGCCGCCGCCATGACGTAGACCGTCTCGTCCTTAAAGGTGTCTCCCTCATCGCTGGAAAGGGAGGTCGTTACGGCTGTGTCCTCCTTAGGCGTATCTGCGTTCTTTATGGCGGAGCCTGCGCCCGCGGCGAACGCCCCCACGCCCACGCCGCAGAGTATGAGCGCGGCGCAGAGCGATATGCATATTATCTTTACAAGATGCTTGTTCTTCATTACTTTTGTCCTCCTTTAAGTCTCAGCTCTTTAAATCCCAAAGTGGTGTACATTATCAGCTTATCGCACAGCATGAGCAGCGCGGGAAGTATGAATATTACGCTTATCATACTCACTATAGCGCCCCTTGCCATGAGCATACACAGCGAGCTTATTATGTCGATGTCGGAATACAGCGCGACTCCGAACGTCGCGGCGAATAATCCCATCGCGCTTACTATTATCGAGGGGATGGACGTCTCGAGCGCTGTCGAGACGGCGTCGCTCTTTGACAAGCCGGAGATCCTCTCTCTCTTATACCTCGTGGTCATCAATATCGCATAGTCCACCGTCGCGCCCAGCTGTATGGTGCTTATACATATCGGCGCGATGAAGGGCAGCGATTGACCGAGATAGTGCGGCAGACCGAGGTTTATGAATATTGCGAACTCTATCAGAGCGACGAGCAGCGCGGGCAATGATATGCTCTTTTCCACAACTGCGATTATTATGAATATCGCGGCTATGGATATCGTGTTTACGACCTGGAAGTCTCTGTCAGTTACGTCTATCATATCCTGCGTGCAGGACGCCTCGCCTATAAGCATTCCGCCTTCGTCGTACTTTTTAAGCACCTCGTTTAACGACGTGAGCTGCTTGGCGACGTCGTCGCTCGCGACCTTGTATTCGGAGTTTATGAGCATCAGCTCCCACTTGTCGCTCTCCAAAATTCCCTTTACGGAATCGGGCAGTATGCTTTCGGGGACTCTCGAGCCGATGACGGATTCAAGACCTAAGACGTACTTCACGCCGTCGACCTTCTCCATCTCGCTTATCATCTCATGCTTTGCCTTTGAGGAAATTTTCGAATCCACCAGCACCATGTGCGTAGTGCTTATGTCGAAGTCCTCCTTGAGCTTTGAGTTCGCTATCACGTACTCCATATCCTCGGGCAGGCACTCGCCCAGGTCATAATAGACCTCGTCGTTCGTCTTTTCATATCCGATGAACGCGGGAACGACCAGTATCACGAACACGACTAAGAATATCGGGAAGCGCTTTACTATAAACCGCGCGAGCTTTTTAGGCTTGGGTACGAGCGAACGGTGCATCGTGTGCCGCAGCGGCTTATCTAATATCAGTATGAGCGCGGGCAGGGTCGTCACGCAGCCTATCACGCCTAGCAGCACGCCCTTTGCCATGACTAAGCCGAGGTCAACGCCCAGCGTGAAGCTCATGAAGCACAGCGCTATGAAGCCCGCTATAGTGGTTATCGAGCTGCCCATTACGGAGGTGAACGTCTCGCTTATCGCGTGAGCCATTGCCTCCTTATGGTCGCTTATCGTCTCGAGCTGTTCGTTGTAGCTGTGCCATAGGAATATCGAGTAGTCCATAGTTACGGCGAGCTGAAGCACTGCGGCGAGTGCCTTTGTTATATAGGATATCTCGCCCATGAAGTAGTTCGTGCCCAAATTTAACAGTATAGACATGCCTATGCTCGCGAGGAACACGAACGGTATGAGCCAGTTATCCATGAAGATCATCATCGCGGCGCAGGCGAGCGCGACGGCTATGCCGACGTATATCGGCTCCTCCTGCTCACACAGGTCCTTTAAGTCGGTGACCAGCGCGGACATTCCGGAGACGAAGCACTTTTCGCCCGCGATGCTCCTTATCTGCTTTATCGCGGCCATAGTGTCGTCGGACGACGTCGAGGTATCGAAGAATATCGCCATCATGGTGGCGTCGCCGCTGTTGAACGCATCGTAATACTTTTCCGGAATGAGCTGCTTGGGGACGCTTAGATCGACAAAGCTGTCATACCATATCACAGAATCGACGTGGTCGACCTTTTCAAGCTCCTCACGCAGCGCGGAAACGTCCTTATCGGCCATGTTCTCCACTATCACGAATGAAAACGCGCCCTTGCCGAACTCGTCCAAAAGCTCGTTTTGGCCCTTGACCGTGTCGAGATCCTCCGGAAGATACGTGAGCATATCATAGTTTATCCTCGTACCCAGCATCCCGAGCACGGACGGGATAATAAGCAGCAGCGCCACTATCAATATGGGTACGCGGTATTTAACCACCGCTCTTGATAGTTTCATATTTTAACCTCCATAAATATTAATCTAAATTGTTGTTGGCGACCTTTATCGCTATGATTGCGACAGAAAGGTTCATAGCCCCCTCCAACAGCATACATATGCCGAAGAGTATCATCATCGCCGCCGCGCCCGCGAACGGGTCAAATATCAGCATCACCGCGAGGACTGCGCTCAGGCCCGCCATGACGGCTATCAGCCACCAGCGCTCAAGCCCGAATCTCTTGGCGTCCACCGCCGTTTGGATCTTGAAAAGCCCATCCGCCAGCATGACGATTCCGAAGATCGTCCCCGTGAAGGATATCATCACATTGGGCTTTAGTATCATTATTGCGCCCATGACCGCGGTCAGCAGCCCGAACGCGAGGTCAAACTGAAACGCGAGGGAGAATATATCGCGCGAGAAGTAGCCGACCAGCTTTATCGCGCCGTAGGCTATCATGAAGCCGCCCAGCATATAGCAGATTATCCGCGCGGAAGCCTCGGGGAATATCATCACCAGCACTCCCATCACGCACAGCAGCACGGAGAGCGTTATGTAGCTTATCTTTGCGGCCTTGACTCGTCTTTCGTCCATAATCGTTCACCTCGTTTTCTTTCATATTCATTGTATAATTCTTTTTAACGGGATAACATAGGCAAAAAAAGAGACGACGCCCAATAAATGTGCATCGCCGCTCATATATACGTTTTTTAGGCACGCGGGGGCGCGTGTCTATCTGGGGGTTCTCTTAAAGATTATGATGGGTTCAAGGCATTAGTGATTTTTTAAAGACATTAGACCGATTTGAGAGAATACTTTGTTTTAACTGAAAACCGTGGTTTTCAGACTTTCCCATAAGGAGGTCTGCGACCTCCTCATCCTTCTCCGCTAATTCGTTCAGGT
>CAKROK010000042.1 GCA_934373295.1 uncultured Christensenellaceae bacterium
CCCGTAGTACGCCGACAAGGCAGTTTTTCGAATCGCTTTCATGTTCCTTTTGCTGACACTCAGGCAATCAAAATGTGCCGATTTGCCGTCACTTTTCAAGCGAACCGAATGAGGCGTACTTCAGTACGTCGATTGAGGTGAGTCGCAGAAAAGGGGCGGCAAGGTGGTGCATTTTGGACGCCTGAGATTAGTCTTTGCCCTTAAACCCCAACCTCTTTATAGCATCCTCTCTCATCTTGTACTTCAATATCTTTCCCGCAACGTTCATGGGGAAAGCATCCACAAACTCGATGTAGCGCGGGACCTTGTGCTTGGCCATATGGTCTAATATGTAGTTCTTCATCTCGGCCTCGGTCATGGTCTGCCCTTCCTTGAGGATTATGCAGGCCATTATCTCCTCGCCCATCGCCTCGTCGGGGACGCCTATTACCTGAACGTCCTTGACCTTGGGATGCGTATAGATGAACTCCTCGATCTCCTTGGGATAGATGTTCTCGCCGCCGCGGATTATCATGTCCTTTAACCTGCCCGTTATGCGGAAGTTGCCTTCCGGCGTGCGGCAGGCGAGGTCGCCCGTATGCAGCCAGCCGTCCTTGTCTATCGCGGACATCGTCGCCTTGGGCATCTTGTAGTAACCCTTCATTATGTTGTATCCGCGCGCGACGAACTCTCCCGTGACGTTGTCGGGGCATTCCTCCCCCGTCTCCGGGTCGACTATCTTACACTCTATCTCGGGCATTGCCGCGCCGACGGTGGATACGCGCACCTCGAGCGGGTCGTCCGCACTGCTCATAGTGCAGCCGGGTGATGCCTCCGTCTGTCCGTAGACTATCGTTATCTCGCTCATGTGCATCTTTTCCACGACCTCTCTCATTACGGAGATCGGACAGGGGCTGCCCGCCATTATGCCCGTGCGCATGTATGAGAAGTCCGTCTTTTTGAAGTCGGGATGCTCGAGCATGGCTATGAACATCGTGGGTACGCCGTGAAACGCGGTTATGTGCTCCTGATTTATACACGCGAGCGAGGACTTGGGCGAGAAGTACGGTATGGGCATGAGCGTTCCGCCGTGCGTCATTGTCGCCGTCATCGCGAGCACCATGCCAAAGCAGTGGAACATGGGCACCTGTATCATCATCCTGTCCGCGGTGGAGAGGTCCATCCTGTCTCCTATGCACTTTCCGTTGTTCACGACGTTATAATGCGTGAGCATGACTCCCTTGGGGAAGCCCGTCGTGCCGGAGGTATACTGCATGTTGCATACGTCGTTCACGCCGACGGCCGCCGCCATCCTGCGCACCTCCGCCATGGGCGTCTTGTCCGCGTATTTGAGCGCATCCTCCCATGTCAAGCAGCCCGTCTGCTTAAAGCCGACCGTTATGACGTTTCTCAAGAAGGGAAGGCGCTTTGCATGTAAGGGCTGCCCTGCGCGCGTCTGCGCCAGCTCGGGGCAAAGCTCGTTTATCGTCTCCGCGTAGTTTGAATCGCGGTAGCCGTCTATCATTATGAGCGTATGCGTGTCCGACTGCCTTAAAAGATACTCCGCCTCGTGTATCTTATACGCCGTGTTCATCGTCACGAGCACCGCGCCCAGCTTGGTCGCCGCCCAAAAGGCGATATACCACTGCGGGATGTTCGTCGCCCAAACTGCGACATGCGTGCCCGCCTTTACGCCCAGCGCGATGAGCGCACGGCAGAACTCGTCCACATCCTCCCTAAATTCGCTGTATGTGCGCGTGTAGTCCAGCGTAGTGTATTTAAACGCGAGCTGGTCGGGGAATTCATCCACCATTGCATCCAGTACCTGTGAAAACGTCTTTTCTATCAAGACGTCCTTCTTCCAGATGAATTTACCCGTGTGCGTCTTGTTGGAGTATAGGAACTTCTTCGCGCCGCGCGTGCTTTCAAACCTGCGCATAAAGCTGTAAAAATGCGTGAGTATTATCTCTATGTCGTCTAAACCCGCTATCCACTCGGGGTTCCATATGAGCGATATGTAGCCGTCGTAGTTTATAGAAGAAAGCGCGTTCATCAGCTCGCCCGCGGGCAGGTCTCCCTCGCCCAAAAGCGCCCTCTGACCGTCCTTTGAGTCGCTTATGTGTACGTGCTTGACGTATGCGCCCAGATTCTTTATAGTCTCCTCCGCATCCTCGCCCGCGATTATCGCGGTATCCTCCATGCTCCAGCACGCCGCGATTCCGTCGCACGCAAAGTGGTCGAGCACGTCCGCGAGCTTTTTGGACTGCTTAAACGTGCCGCTCGTCTCTATCAGATAGACCGCATTTCCCGCATGCTCGAGTATTATCTCAAGCTGCGCCAATATCACGGATTCATTCGTCTGCTCCGTATGTATTATCACATAGGGGATGTTGAGATTATGCGCATATTCCGTGCATTCGGATATCTCAAAGAGCGCTTCATCCGTGCAGAAGTCGTTCACCGTGCATATCGCGGGCGCTTCAAGCGAGCGGTTTATGAGCGTGCGGCGGGTCTGTGCGGAAAGCTGGGGATTAAAAGGCCCCGTCTTGCCGCTCAGCTCGTCGCTGTTCACGTCATAAAGCTCTATGCCGCCCATGCGGTCGGATTGTGCTATGTTCATGAGGCCCTCAAACGAAAGACCTCTTTGATATCTCGTTGAAAAGGACAGCTTCAAAACTTATTCCTCCTCGTATAATATCTTGTTGAGCGCGCTTACGTATGCGCGTATGCTCGCGCCGATTATGTCCGTCGAAATGCCGCTTCCGCTAAACAGGCGGCCCGCGCTCCTCAGCTTGACTATGGCCTGTCCCATAGCCTCGCGGCCCTCCGTCACCGTCTGTATCTGGAAGTCGTCCAGCTCATAGTGATGCCCTATTATCTGCTCTATCGCGAGGAACGCCGCGTCTATCGGGCCGTCGCCTATAGCTACGCTGGATACGCTCTTTCCCTGATGCTCGAGCGTCACGTTCGCCGTCGCGGTGATTATGTTTCCGCTGTTTATAACGTAGCTCACGGTGCGGTATGTCGAGGGGACCTGTAACGCCGTGCTCGCGATTATCGCCTCCAGCTCGCGCGTACCCACAAAGTGCTTTTTAACGGCGACGCGCTTAAACGCCTCATATACCCGCGCGTTGTCCTCCTCCGAAAGGTCGTAGCCGAGCTGCTTCACCACGCTTATGACCTCCGATATATCGTCGTTTATGTCGAGGCATATTCTCGTGGAGCTTTCGTCGGCTACTCCGCTGTCAAAAGGCGAGCGCTCGCTTCTTTGCGTCAAAAGCAGCATCTTCATCTGCTTCGATCCGCGCGCAAGCTCCGTCACCCTTGCGCGGCAGGATATCGCCTTGTCCGCGCCCTTCGTCTCGATATAGTGAACGGCCGCCTCTAATGAGGGATATCCGCCGCCCGTGACCGTCGTCTTTATGCCGGCCGCGCCCGCGTCTATCGCCGCTGCGGCGTTCGCCAGCGCCATGCCTATTTCATCCGAGACCTCGACGAACAGCTCGACGTTTTCCAGCTCGGGGACGCCCTTTTTCACATCATCTATAAACGCGCCGAATTCATCAGGAGTCATAATGCCCGCGGAGTCACAGAGCGTTATCCTGCTCGCGCCCGCGGATACCGCCGTCTTTAATGCGTCGTTTAAAAAGTCCTTTTCCGCGCGGGTCGCGTCCTGCGCGCAAAATTCGACAGTCTCACAATAGAATCTGCATCCCTTTACAAGCTCGTCTATCAGCTCTAACAGCTTGGGTGCCTTTTTATGCGCCGAAAACTCCATCTGAACGGGGGATACGGGCAGCGCGACGCAAAGCGCGGGGCGCTTGGCCTCTCGTATGCTGCTCCACGTCAGCTCTATCGACTCCTTTGTCATGCCGACCTGCGCACAAAGCTCGGATGATACGGAAAAAGCCGGGGTCTTGCCTAAAAGCACGTCCGCCTTTTCATCCTCGATGGGCGCAAGCTCGACCGTATCGATCTTCAGCCTGTCTAAAGAGCGGATGATCTCCAGCTTTTCCTTAAAGCTCAGTGAGCTCTTCGCGGCGCCGAGCTGCTTTAGTGTGATGTCTGCAATTTTGATGTTTTTCATGTCTGTCCGCCTTTCTCATTGGTATTATAAAAGCCCGAAAGCCTCTTAACGGGGCCGACGGGGCGCGGTCAACAGTCGCTTTTGCGGGAGGTTTCTTCCCCGTTTTTTTGCCGTCAATTTACACGGTTTAGCGCTGTTATTCACCTATATACTTTTATTTTATACTATTTTATATTATACTATCTGTCATGTCAAGCCGTATGAATAATATTCGTATTTCGCGAATATATTTACACATTTATACTCAGACGTGCTATAATATACGCATAGATTTTTTATTTTACGGAGGATAAACCAAATGAGCATGAACACCACACCCTCCGGCGAAAGGACGCATATCGGCTTTTTCGGTAAGCGCAACGCCGGCAAATCCAGCTTAGTCAACGCATTCACCTCTCAGCAGCTCTCCGTCGTATCTGACGTCTTGGGGACCACCACCGACCCCGTCTATAAGGCGATGGAGCTTTTGCCCATGGGGCCGGTCATGATAATAGACACCCCAGGCTATGACGATGAGGGCGCATTAGGCGAGCTGCGCATAAAAAAGACGCAGGAGGTCTTAGGCAAATCGGACGTCGCCATTCTCGTCGTAGACGCGGGCGCGGGCCTGGATGAGCCGGATAAACAGCTCATCTCCCTTTTTAAACAGCGCAATATCCCCTATCTCATCGCATTAAATAAGTGCGACATACTCTCGGACTGCATTATTCCCGAAAACGGCATACTCGTGAGTGCGCTTACGGGCTATAACGTCGATATGCTAAAGGAGCGCGTCGCAAAAATGACCACATCGAATACAAAGTCCCTCCCCATAGTCTCTGATCTCATCGAAGCGGGCGATGTCGTCGTGCTCGTCATCCCCATAGACAGCTCCGCCCCCAAGGGCAGGCTGATACTTCCCCAGCAGCAGACCATCCGCGATATTTTAGACGCGGGAGCTATGGCCATCTGCACAAAGGAGACCGAGCTTTCAAAGACCCTCGCCTCTCTCGCCCACAAGCCCCGCCTCGTGATAACGGACAGCCAGGCGTTTGAATACGTCGCCTCCGTCACTCCCAAGGACATCCCGCTCACGTCCTTTTCAATATTGATGGCGCGGCATAAGGGCTTTTTGGCGGATGCTATAAAGGGCGTGGAGGCGCTGAGCTCGCTTGAGGACGGCGACTGCGTGCTCATAAGCGAGGGATGTACGCACCACCGCCAGTGCGAGGACATAGGCACGGTCAAGCTCCCCGCATGGTTAAAGCAGTTCACGGGAAAGGACATCCGCTTTGAGACCAGCTCGGGGCGCGAGTTCCCCGAGGATCTTTCGCCCTATAAGGCAGTCATCCACTGCGGCGGATGTATGCTCAACGAGCGCGAGCTCGAGCGGCGTATGCTGGCGGCGCGCGCGGCGGGCGTCCCCTTTACGAATTACGGCACGGCTATCGCGATGATGAAGGGAATTTTCTCCCGCAGCGTCAAGCCGCTCGACGGAAAGGACATTTAACCCGCGCTCGACGGGCGAGATTGCAGATTTTGGAATCCAAAATTGCAGTTTCGCCCTATATTTTTACATTCAAACTTATTCATACCCCTCATTTGCCGATACCCCCGAAATTTATATTGATGAGAACCATTCTGCGTCACATGCTCATCCTGCGTCTTTACGGTATTTATATACAGTTTTACGTTATAAACATTCATCAAGATGAAGTCCTCGGCATAATTACCCTCACTTATCCTGCAAAATTTTATAGTTTTTTTGTTCTGAAGTCTTGCAAAATCTGGATTTTATGATATCATATATATTAACATAAAATTTTTGGAGGACCAAATAATGAAAAAGACAGTTGTACGCATTGTATCTGTACTCGTACTTCTCGCCATGACCGTTGTCGCGCTCGCAGGCTGCGGCTCCGCAGGCTCTGATAAGTACGTAATCTACTCTGACAAGGCTTTCCCGCCCTTCGAGTATCTCGATGAAAAGACGGGCGAATACATCGGCCTCGATATGGACATCCTCGCCGCTGTCGCTGCGGATCAGGGCTTTGAATACGAGGTTAAGAACGAGGGCTTTGACCCTGCTATGACGGCTGTACAGTCCGGTCAGGCGGACGGCATGATCGCCGGCATGACCATCAAGCCCGAAAGACAGGAAAAGTTCGATTTCTCCGACGGCTATTTTGAAGACGGCTCCATCCTTGTAGCGGCTGAAGGCAGCGCTATTAAGTCCGAGGCTGACCTCGCCGGCAAGACCGTTGCGGCTAAGACGGGCACCGTTTCCGCTGACTACACCGAGTCCATAAAGGATAAGTACGGATTTGAAATTACCTATTTTGAGGATTCCCCCTCCATGTATCAGGCTGTCGTGAGCGGCTCCGCTGATGCATGCTTTGAGGACTTCTCCGTTATCGGCTGGGCTATCAAGAACGACGGCACCAAGCTCCAGACCATCGGTGAGGTAGTCAACCCCGGCTACTACGGCTTCGCTGTTAAGAAGGGCACAAACGCTGAGCTGTTGACCAAGTTCAACGCAGGCCTCGCGAACATCAAGGCAAGCGGCAAGTATGACGAGCTGCTCGCAAAGTACGGCTATTAATCTAATACGCCGAGCTAAAACTACAACAAATTGGCAAATCTCCGGAGCGGCGTTTGTCGCTCCGCTTTTGCGGTCAGGATAGTGATTTATGGATTTTGCAAGAGTATTTAACAACGCGCTGCCCATGCTGTTAGAAGGTCTGGGCAAAACGGTCCTCGTTTCAATTATATCGATAATTATAGGCTTCGTGCTGGGCCTGCTCGTGTGCTTCATGGTGCGCTCCCGTTCAAGAGTGCTGCGCGGCATTGCTAAGGCCTACGTCTGGTGTGTAAGAGGCACCCCTATGATGATCCAGGCGCTCATCATCTTCTTTGGTGTACCTCAGATCATAAGACTCGCTTTCCCCAATTTCTCTATTGACCAGATGACGGCCGGTATTATCACCCTGAGCCTTAACGCCGCGGCATATATGTCCGAGATCTTCAGAGGCGCCATCGCAGCCGTGGATGTCGGACAGGTTGAAGCATCGCGCAGCTTGGGATTAAGCAAGACGACTACAATGATCAAGGTCGTTCTGCCTCAGGCGTTCAAGATATGCGCGCCCTCTTTGGTAAATCAGTTCATAATCACGATAAAGGATTCCTCTCTGCTTTCCGTTATCGGTCTTGCGGAGCTGTTAAATCAGGCTAAGGCGTTCGCCGGCTCGACATTCGTCTATTTCGAGACGTACATCGTCGTTGCCATAATGTATCTCATCATACTCTCAATACTCATGGTATTGTCTCAGAGAGTGGAAAAGAGGCTGAGAAATGAAAAATAAAGTTAAGGTTACCGATCTTCATAAGAGCTTCGGCGCGCTCGAGGTTTTAAACGGCATCGATCTTGAAATCAAGGAGGGCGAGGTCGTCTGCCTCATCGGCCCCTCCGGCTCGGGTAAATCCACCTTCCTGCGCTGTTTAAACAGGCTTGAGGAATCCACCTCCGGCACGATCGAGGTCGACGGTTTTGAGATATCCGATAAAAAGCTCAACATCGACAAGGTTAGGCAGAATATCGGCATGGTCTTTCAGCAGTTCAACCTGTTCGAGCACATGACCGTGCTTAAAAACGTCATGTTCGCGCCCGTCGAGTTAAAGCTCATGACTAAGGAAGAAGCTAAGAATAAGGCAATGGAGCTTTTGACGAGAGTCGGCCTTGCCGATAAGGCGGACAGCTATCCGCGTCAGCTCTCCGGCGGTCAGAAGCAGCGTGTCGCGATAGCGCGCGCCCTCGCGATGAACCCCGACATAATGCTCTTTGACGAACCCACGAGCGCCCTTGACCCCGAAATGGTTGGCGAGGTGCTTCAGGTCATGAAGGAGCTTGCGCTTTCCGGCATGACCATGGTCGTGGTCACCCACGAGATGGGCTTTGCGCGAGAGGTCGGAAGCCGCGTCATATTCATGTCCGACGGCGTGATAGTCGAGCAGGGCAAGCCCTCCGACATATTCACCAACCCCAAAGAAGAGCGCACAAAGGAATTTTTAAGCTGCGTACTTTAAAAATCGCATAATAAATGCGGCGGTCATATCAGACTGCCGCTTTTTTATATGTATTATCCGAAGTGCTCCTTCATATACTGCTCAAACTCGTCCTCCACCGGCGCGAGCACCGCCGCGCCTCCGTCCGTCGTGAAGCCCTTGCTGGGGACGGTGTACTTGCTCATGCTGTCGAGGTCCAGCCTGTTCTTCACGAACCCCGCGAGCGCGACGCACTGGTCTAATGAAAGATCCGTCTTTGTGTACTTTGACATCGTCCCGTAAAGGCGGGTCGCCGCGGAGACCGTGTCCATGCCTTTAAGCTTTTTCGCCACAGCTAATATGTAGTCCTGCTGGCGCGATACCCTGCCGAAATCGTCGCCCGCACCCTTTCTCGTGCGCAGATACGGGTCAATGTTGTCCGTCGTTATAGTGACCGTCTCGCCCTTTTTACCCACGCCCTTTACGTCTCTGTCCATGACGACCTCAACGCCGCCCAGATCGTCCGCGAGTTTGTATATGCCGTCCATATCTATGGACATGTAGTAGTCTATCTTGACGTTAAACTTGCCGTCCATGTTGATGAAATCCTCAAACGCCTTTTTAGCGAACAGCGCGCCCCGTCCGTTCGGACCGCCGCCGAAGTTATAGGCGGTGTTTATCCTCTGCGAGACGGATTTCGTCACATTGCCGCTCTCGTCCATCTCCTTAGGCACAGTCACCCACATATCCCTCGGGACGGAGAGCAGCTCGATGGTATCCTTATCAAAATCCACCGTACACAGCATCATTACGTCGCTGTGCCAGCCCCTATGCTCGCCCTCGCGCTCGCTGTTTGAGTCTATTCCCAAAAACAATATGTTGCACTTTCCCGTGAGGTTTCCCTCTTCATCCACGCCTATGTTCGAGTCCTTGTTTCCCGTATCAAACGCGCTTGACGGGTCCTTCATCAGTCCTTTAGTATAGCTGACCATGTATATGCCCAGCACCGCCGCCGCAAGTATCAGCACTGCCAGCAGTATTATAAGCACCTTTGCGGGCGTGCTCAAGCCTCCCGATTTTCGTCTATCACTTCTCAAGGCGTACCTGCGCGCCTCGCTGCTTTCAATTTTTTTCATGACGTCCTCCGTATTCCCTTTCTTTTTATTGATTCTACCATATAAGTGTAAACCTTCTGTGTCCAAATTATAAATTTACTGCATCATTTTGCTCAAAATAAAAAAACGCCGCAGAATATACGACGTTTTTGGTATTATTTGTTATCAATAATCCTTGAGCTGTTCGCTCTTTATGCACACGAAGTTGCCCTTTGCGTTGTATAGGACGAGGTCGCCCGTAACGTTCTCAAGCTTGCTCCCGTACATATCCTGGATCTCGGAGGGCTGCTTGCCGTCGTCTGAGGGAGTGATGCTCACCGTTCCGTATATGGGCTCTTTCCAGCTCTTATCGATCTCAAAGTCAGCATAGATGTTTTCACCGTCTATCATGGTAACGACCTGCTTCGCGAGCTGCTCGCCGTCATACGCATCTATAGAAAACGCGATTATGGCGTCTTTGGCGATATTCGTCGTGCAGTGCAGCCTGAGCGTCGTGTCATTTAACTTTTCAAGAGTCGCGCTGCCCGTTATTTCATATGTCTTTGCGCCCTGCGTCGTCTCGGGCTTCGCTACTGCCTTGGCTCCGCACGCGCATATCATCAGTATCATTACCGCGATAAGCGCAAGCAAAGCCGTGTACTTTATTGATTTCTTCATCGAATACTTTTCCTTTCGGTTTTTACTATAATAGTATAACCAAAAATCCGCGCGGTGTAAAGTCCTTTACGCCTCTTGATCGTAGAAATACTCGAGCATATAGGTCTTGAGCTCTTCCTCGTCTACCGCAAGCACGCTCGCGCCGCCGCTCGTCCTGAAGCCCTTGCCCGTTATCGTGTACTTTGTGAGGTTGTCGAGGTCAAAGTCCTTTACAAATCCCGCCAACGACAGGCACTGATCCAGCGAGAGGTTGGTCTTTGCGTACTGCGTGATGGTGCCGTACATGCTCGTTACGGCCTCCGTCGTGCCCATGGCCTTTATCTTCTTTGCGACAGCCATTATGTAGTCCTGCTGACGGGAAACTCTGCCGTAATCGTCGCCCGCGCCCTTTCTCGTGCGGATATATGCGTCGATGTTGCTCTTATTAATTGTGACCGTGTCGCCCTTGTTGCCCACTCCGGCTACGTATCTGTCCATCACGACCTCAACGCCGCCGATATCGTCCGCGAGCTTATAAAGACCGTCTATGTCGATGGACACAAAGTAGTCGATCTTAACATCAAACATGCCGTCCAGAGAAAGGAAATCCTCCATGCACTTCATGGCAAACTTCGCGCCGTCCTTATCCGGACCGCCGCCAAAGCTATACGCGGTGTTTATGCGCTGCTCCGTGCTCGTGAGCACGTTTCCGTTTTCATCCATGGACTTGGGGACCTTTACCCACATGTCTCTGGGGACGGACGTG
Source organism: uncultured Christensenellaceae bacterium (assembly GCA_934373295.1). Lineage (GTDB taxonomy): Bacteria > Bacillota > Clostridia > Christensenellales > Christensenellaceae > HGM11616. The sequence goes on from CAKROK010000042.1 coordinate 10,604, forward strand.
AGGTGCATCGTCTTGTTGTCGAAGTTTATGGAGCAAAGCATCATTACGTCGCTGCGATAGCCCATTCTCTTTGCTTCTCTTTCGGCGTTTGAATCGATGCCCAAAAGAAGGATGTTATATATACCCTCTGTCTTTACGTATTTCTGGTCGTTCTTGTCATCCACTACTACGTTGCTGTCATCTTTTCCGTCGTTCAGCTTAAATGCATCTTCAGGATTATTCATGACGTTGTTTGCATATGTCACGAGAAAGATACCCAAACCTATCGCAACAACAAGCAGGCAGCTCAATACTATGAGAAGCACCTTTACCGGCTTGCTCATGCCCTGCTTAACGGCTGTCTCCCTGCCGTGCGCGGCGTTTTCGCCATCTACGCTGACGTGCCTGCGCGTTACCTTTATCTCGTTGTCGCCCTGCCGCCTGTCTTTACTCATATTTCCTCCTAAAACGGTACAATTTTCGCACTCATGATTTTAGCACTTTTGTCGATTTATATCAATATGCAGATGTCAACATTTTGTATCAGTTTTACGCTTTTTAGTGACTTTTTATGCCATGCCGGCCATATTCGTTCTTATTAACCTAAAAGACCGGCGGTTTTGGCCGATCTTTTTAATAAGATTTACAGAACTTTGCTCAGGAAGTCCTTTAAGCGCGGATTTCTCGGATGATCGAAGAACTCATCCGGCCTGCCCTCCTCGAGTATCTGCCCGCTCTCCATGAATATGCAGCGCGTGCCTACCTCTTTGGCAAAGCCCATCTCATGCGTTACTACGACCATCGTCATGCCCGAATCCGCAAGCTCCTTCATGAGCGACAGTACCTCGCCCACCATTTCGGGGTCGAGCGCGCTCGTCGGCTCGTCAAACAGCATAACGTCCGGGTTCATCGCGAGCGCCCTCACGATGGCGACTCTCTGTTTCTGTCCGCCGGAGAGCATCCCGGGATATGCGTCCGCCTTATCCGCCAGCCCTATTCTCTCCAAAAGCTCCATCGCGCGCGCATCCGCCTGCTCCTTTGTCATGAGCTTGAGCTTAACGGGCGCAAGGGTGATGTTCTGCTTTATCGTCTTGTGCGGGAAGAGGTTGAACTGCTGAAAGACCATGCCCATCTTTTGGCGCAATGCGTTGACCTCGCTCTTGGGGACATTTATCTGCTGTCCTTCAAACCATATCTCGCCCGAGGTGGGTATCTCAAGCAGGTTTAAGCAGCGCAGAAATGTGCTCTTTCCGCATCCGGACGGCCCTATGACGACCACCTTTTCCCCTCTTTCGATGGTGATATCTATTCCCTTTAACGCCTCGTTCGCGCCGAAGCTCTTGTGCAGGTCCTTTACCTCTATGAGATTATTTTTAGCGTCTGTCATTTCTTGCCATCCTTCTTTCAAATACTTTCAAAAGCTGCGTGAGCGCCACGACCACGATGAGATAAACCACCGCTATCACGATTATGGGCACGACGCTGTATGTGACCGAGCGTATCTGCGTCGCCTTATAGGTCAAATCCGCGACGCCTATGACGACGACGAGGGACGTATCCTTTAACAGGGTTATAGCCTCGTTTCCCAGCGCGGGCAAGATGTTCTTTATCGCCTGCGGAAGGACTATCATGGTCATTGCGGTGGAGTTTTTAAGGCCAAGGCTCCTGCCCGCCTCCATCTGACCCTTATCGACCGCCATAATGCCCGCGCGGATTATCTCCGCAACGTATGCGCCCGAGTTTATGCCCAGCGCCAAAAAGCCGACATAGAGGTTTGAGCTCATGCTGCCGCTCGCGAAGATTATAAACGCGAACACCATGAGCTGGACCATCATGGGCGTGCCGCGTATTACGGTCAGATAGACGTCGCAAATGCCGTTTAATATGTTCATCACCACGTCTCCGAACGAGAGCTTGCCTATCCTGGTCGCCCTCCTCTGGACGACGTTCACCTTGCATATCGCCACGAGGCATCCCAAAGCAATGCCTATGAGCGCCGCAAAGACGGTCATTATGAGCGTGTTTCCTAAGCCTTCAAGGTAAAAGCTCCATCTGTCATCCTTTATAATATTGTTATAGAGCTGATCCCCGAAGTTATCAAACAATGTCGAATTTAGTATCATTTCGGCAGGTTCCTTTCCTTAAATACCCAAAAAGAGGAGAATGGGTCGTCTCCATTCTCCCCTAAAAAACTGTGTGTGTTATGCCTGCTTTGCGAGCTCCATGTGCTCGGAGATGAGCTTGTCGATCTCGCCGCTTGCGAGCATCTCATCGAGTACGCTGTTCACAACCTCCATGAGGTCATCGTTGCCCTTTGCGATAGCGATAGCATACTGCTCGGTGGTGAAAGCGTCAGCGGACATCTCGATGTCGCTGTTGTTGTTGACTGCGGACTGCGCGGGCATCTGGTCGCACATTACTGCGTCGATCTTGCCGGTCTGGAGCGCGATTATGGAATCGGGAACAGTCTTGAAGCGCTGAACGTCTGCGTCCGTGTCGCTCATGAAGATGTCAGAGGTCGTGCCCAGCTGAACGCCTACGGAGAAGTTAGCCATAGTATCTTCCGTGGGCATCTCTGCGCCCTTCTTTACTACGAAGTACAGGCCGGAGTCGACATAGTTCTTGGAGAAATCTACCGCCTGCTTACGCTCGTCGGTAACGCTCATACCGGCCGCGCCGAGGTCGCCCTTGCCGGACTGTACAGCGGCTACGATACCATCAAAGTCCATGGACACTACTTCAAGCTCAACACCCAGCTTGTCAGCGACTTTCTGGCAGATTTCTACGTCCACGCCTACGACCTTGCCGTCAGCGCCGAGATACTCATAGGGAGCGAATCCGGGCTCTGTGAGCATCGTGAGCTTGCCCGCTTTTTTGATCTTATCGACAGCGCTCTCCTTGCCGCCGCAGCCTAAAAGACATACAGCAGCGGTTACCATAACTACTACGAGTGCGATTATTTTTACAAATTTTTTCATGATGAATACTCCTCATATGTATTAAAAATCTTTATAGTGTTATTATATACCCTTTTTTAAAAAGCGCAAGGGGTTTTTTGAATATTTTTTGTATATTTTCTAAAATTTTTCCCTTTTTAGACTGTATATATGCATTTTTATTGTATATATACATTTTTTATGAATATATACATCCATCCATCCTATTTTTTTAAAAGAAAAACCTCCGACGTTTTTCATCGTCGAAGGTTACAAACCAAATTTCTATTTTACTTAGCAGATCTTCCGAGATAAGCCTCCTTAATGGACTCATCCTCCAAAAGCTCTGCGCCCGTGCCCTGCTGCTTGATCTCGCCCGTCTCGAGGACGTATGCGTAATCCGCCGCCTTGAGCGCCGCGTTCGCGTTCTGCTCGATGAGCAATACGGTCGTGCCCTGCTCGTTTATCTTCTTGATGCACTTGAAGATATCCGCGACTACCAGCGGGGCGAGTCCCAACGAAGGCTCATCCATCATTATGAGCTTGGGCTTGGCCATGAGCGCCCTGCCCACTGCGAGCATCTGCTGCTCGCCGCCGGAAAGCGTACCCGCCATCTGCCAGTTTCTCTCCTTTAAACGGGGGAACATCTCATAGACGCGCTCGATATCCGCGTCTATCTCCGCCTTATCCTTGCGCATGTACGCGCCTATTTTGAGGTTTTCAAGGACGGTCAGGTTGGGGAAAACGCGCCTACCCTCCGGCACGAGCACTATCCCGCGCGAGACTATCTTCTGCGCATCCAGACCGTGCATCTCCTCGCCGTTATAGGTTATGCTGCCCTCATATTTTACTATTCCGCTTATCGCCTTTAAGGTGGTCGACTTTCCCGCGCCGTTCGCGCCGATGAGCGTGACTATCTTTCCCTCGGGGACGTCAAAGCTAATGCCCTTGAGCGCTTCGATTCCGCCGTAATGTACGTTTAAATCTTTTACAGAAAGTAATGCCATCAGTCCTCTACCCCCAAATATGCCTTTATGACCGCGGGATCCGCCTGAATCGCCGCGGGGTCGCCCTCGGCTATCTGCTTACCGAAGTCTATAACATATATCCTGTCCGAAATATCCATTACGAGGTTCATGTGATGCTCGATGAGAAATACGGTAAGGTCAAAGTCGTTCTTTATCTTTACGATAAAGTCAGCCAGCTCGTCCGTCTCCTGCGGGTTCATGCCCGCCGCAGGCTCGTCTAAGAGCAGCAGCTTGGGGTTTGTCGCGAGCGCTCTCGCGATCTCCAGGCGGCGCTGCTTGCCATAGGGCAGGTTGGACGCCTTTTCGTCCTTGAACTCGAGCAGGTCGACCATGCTCAAGAGCTTTTCCGTCTCGCTGCGCATCGTCTCCTCTTCCTTATGGTTGATGCCAAAGGTCGCAGAGAACACGTTTGACTTTATATGAAGGTGCTTTGCGATAAGCACATTTTCAAATACGGTCAAATCCTTAAAAAGCCTGATGTTTTGGAACGTCCTTGCCACGCCCATCTTGGTTATCTTATCCGGCGTAGGCGAAATGACCTTGTCGTATTTGCCCATATTTTCGCCCGCATACATTTTTTTCATCTTGCCCTGCGGCTTGCCCTCGGCGATTATCTCACCTAAAAACTCGACCTTGCCGTTCGTGGGGGTGTATACGCCCGTTATCACGTTAAATGCGGTCGTCTTTCCCGCGCCGTTCGGGCCGATGAGCGCGACTATCTCGCCCTCGTTAACATCCATGGAGAGATTGTTCACGGCGACGACGCCGCCGAACTGCATGGTCACGTTTTCAACATGAAGTACGTTCTTTGCCATATCACTCCACCTCCGTCTTTTTCTTGCGCTTGAACTTCGCGGCTATCTTCTTGGGCCAGCTTGCTATGGCGTCCCATGAGAACTCGTTCGTTCCCATGATGCCTCTTCTGTAGAACAGAACGACAACCATGAGCAGTATGGAGAATATTACCATTCTGAAGCCCGTCTTGAAGAGGGGAACCTCCCAGCCGCCGATGAACTGCGGCTCGTCAAAGAACCTCAGCCACCACTCCTTCGCCATGGTTATGAGGAACGCGCCCAGCACGGAGCCGGTCACGGAGCCTACGCCGCCGATGACTACTATTAAGAGGATGTCGTATGTAAGCGCTATTTTAAAGGTATCCGCCTGTATGGAGTTCATGTACATCGCCAAAAGCCCGCCGGCAACAGCCGCAAAGAACGAGCTTATGACGAACGCGAGCTGCTTATGCTTAAACAGGTTTATGCCCATGGCCTCCGCCGCGACCTCGTCCTCTCTTATCGCCTTAAAGGCTCTGCCGTAGGAGGATCTTATGAGGAGCACTATGAAAGCTATGCACACAGCCGCCACTCCGAACGGGATCAAGAGCGTGCCCCACGTGCTGCCAAAGCCGGGGATCTTGGAAATTCCGTAGGAGCCGTTGGTTATGGTGTCCATCTGGCTGGAGTTGATTAGCGCGCGGATAATTTCGGAAAAGCCCAGCGTCGCTATCGCCAGATAGTCGCTCTTTAACCTCAAAACGGGTATGCCTATGAGCGCTGCGAACAGCGCGGCTACAAGACCGCCGATTATTATCGCTATGCCTATCAAAACCGGGTCGGGCAGCGCCTCAAGCGCCTGCTTGAACGCGAACAGACCGTCGTTCATGCCGGAAATGTAGTATACGCCCTCCACGCTCTCCGTGGGGACGATGAGTATCGCGGTGACATATGCGCCGATGGCCATGAAGCCCGCCTGACCGAGCGAGAACAGTCCCGTGAAGCCGTTTAACAGGTTCATGGAGACCGCGACTATCGCCAATATCGCGCCCTTTTGCAGCGTGGATACCGCCATGTTGTATTTCGCCTTGTTCTGCTCAAGGAAGATGAGCAGAGCGAGCAGCACGGCGACAGTTATCAATGTTAAAATCGTCTTTTTCTTCTTACTCATTTTCATCACACCTTATCTATCATTTTTTCACCGAACAGGCCCGTCGGTCTGAAGACGAGTATGACGATGAGCAGCAGGAACGTGAACGCATCGGAGAACGTCGAATATCCGAGCGCCGTCAGGAACGTCTCGCAAATGCCGATTATGAGTCCGCCGACCACCGCGCCGGGTATGGAGCCTATGCCGCCCAAAACCGCCGCGACGAAGCACTTTAATCCGGGCAGCGTGCCTGAGAAGGGCGTGACGGACATTCTGTCTGTGAAATACAGAATGGAGCCCACCGCCGCAAGCGCGGAGCCTATCACAAACGTCATCGAGATAACTCTGTTTATCTTTATGCCCATTAGCTGAGACGTCTCAAAGTCCTTTGAGACCGCCCTCATGGCCATGCCCATTTTCGTGTGGTTGATGAGTGCCATCAGCAGCACAACAAGGGCTATAGTAAGAACAGGCGTGAGGAACGTGACCAGCGAGGCCGAAACTCCGCCTATCTGATATATCTTCTTTAAAAAGGATATCTCCGGATATGCCTGCGGAAGCGCAGAGAAGAGATAAGTCGCAAAATTCTGAAGAAAATAGGAAACGCCGATAGCCGATATCATTACCGACATTCTCGGGCTTTGTCTTAACGGCGCATACGCCGCTTTTTCTATCACCACGCCCAGTATCACTGTGGCTATGATGGTAACAGGTATGGAGATGTACCACGGGAATGTGGACATCGCAAAAATCATGAAGTAGCCGGACATCATGAAGATCTCGCCGTGTGCAAAGTTTATAAGTCGCAGTATTCCATATACCATCGTATAGCCTATCGCTATGAGAGCATATGCACCGCCGAGCGAGATTCCTGTCAGACAGTGCTGCAGGAAGGTTGTTATACTCATATTTACCCCCGGTAAAAAACAAAAATTCGACAGAGGATCGGGAAGGCCGTTTTATGGTCTCCCCGTTCCGCCGTCTTTGGCGTTACGCCGCGCGAAAAAGCCGCACGACGATTATCTACATTATATTATACAATTACTTCGCAACCTGCTGGGTCTTTAAGAAGGTGAATGCGCCGCCCTTAACGACATCGATGTATGCCATATCCTTCTTAGCGTCGCCGTTCTCGTCGAACTCGATCGCGCCGGTAACGCCCTCAGTCTTGAGAGCAGCAAGAGCGTCGCGGATAGCCGTGGTGTCCGTGGAGTTAGCCGCTTCGATAGCGTCGAGAGCCGCGTTGTAAGCGTCAAAGCCAAGTGCGGAAACAGATGCAACGCCTTCGCCGCCGTTCTTGGTCAGGTATTCCTGATCGGACTTTAAGAACTCCTTAAAGCCCTTAACGAAATCGGTCGTGAGCGTGGAAGAGGTGTCGCCCTCATCGAAGAAGGTGGAGCAGACAACGCCCTCGGCATAGTCGCCAGCGTTCTCGACGATGGTAGCGTTCTGCCACGTATCACCCGCCATGATGACTGCCTCGATGCCCAGCTCTCTCGCCTGCTTGATTACCAGGGGAGCGGTAGCTATGGACGTGGGCGCAAAGATGACCTCAGGGTTCTGAGCCTTGATGTTGGTTAAGATCGCCTTGAAGTCGGTCTGATTGGTCTGGAACTGCTCACTCGCTACGACCTCGCCGCCTAACTCCTTAAAAGCCTTCTCAAAGTAAGAGCCTAAGCCGGAGCTGTAGTCGTCGCCCAACTGGGTGATGACAGCCGCCTTCTTGTAGCCCTCGTCGAGAGCGTAAGAAGCCATTACCGTGCCCTGGAAGGGATCTAAGAAGCAAACGCGGAAGTAGTAGTCGTTACCCTCGGTGACCTGCGGGTTTGTGCAGGAGCAGCCAATAGCGGGGATCTTAGCGTCTGCAAAGATCTGACCTGCCGCGATGGAAACGCCAGAGCCGTAGGAGCCGAGAACAGCGGAAACGCCCTCAGAAACGAGAGTCTGAGCCGCGCTGACAGCCTCGGTCTTATCGGACTTGTTGTCGACCTCTTTTAACTCGACCTTGTACTCCTTGCCGTCGATGGTGACGGTGTTTCTTAAAGAGTTAGCATATCTGATGCCGATGACCTCCTGGTAGCCGCCGCCGCCGTTTTCACCCGTAACGGGTTCAAAAACGCCGATTTTGATGGTATCGCCGCCGGAAGCAGAGCCGCCGTCGCCACATGCTACCACAAGCGCAAGGCACATAACGAGCGCAAGTGCGAGTGCAATAAACTTTTTCATTTCATTTCCTCCTGTATTAATGGGCTATGCCCTGAAAATTTTATTTCTATATAACTTTACCATTTATTCCGTCAAATTGCAATACCATACTGCCGAAAAATTCATTTTTTTTGACAAATTTGTTTCCCGTTCGACTTTTCAGGGCTCTCCTCACGCGCGATTTACACAATTACACGCGATTTTTCCCGTTATGAAGGCATTTTTCCTCAAGCCCCCGCTGCATCATAAAAGCGCCCGTCTTTTGCTCGCACGTGCGCTCTTATATGAAGCCTTGTCAATGTTCGGTCGATGAAATTGCGTTTTGTAAAAATCCGCTATTTGGCGCGGCTCAATCGTTTATTCGGTTATTTTAATATGAAAAACAGTCATCACAGCGGAGAACATCGCATTTTTATCGAATTTTCCCCGCTGTGTGTCTCAATTCTTAAAATGGTGATTTTTCCTCGATCTCTACATGAGATATTTACTCATTTTTGCAAGATGGAATCTTGTGAAATTCAAAATCGGTTCGTTTACGGCCATATACCCGTATAAATAACTTACCTTTTACAATACTTGTATACCACGCCTGTCTGTAATGCATTCATACGCAACTATCAGCTTTTGGGCCTCACAGCATTCTATCAGCTCAATAAGTCTTAAAAACTGTAACTCGCTCACCTCCTTTTCAAGCCTGCTCAATAGATCGTTTTTGGATTGCTCGTACCTGTGATAGCTCTCGTTCTTTTCCATAATACCCTCGAGTCTGTTCGCTATCATTACCCATTTTTCAATATTCATCATGTATACGCATCACCTCCGTTACTTTATTTTAATCTGTTTTAAGGTAGACGTCAACATTTTATGGCAAAATATTATATTATTATTTTGTCGGATAATTTATATATGAGCAGTTTTCATTATTATACGTGAAAAATCTCGAT
>CAKROK010000043.1 GCA_934373295.1 uncultured Christensenellaceae bacterium
ATTTCATGTCCACCATCTACTTTATATTCGGTTTGTGCCAGGCGATAACGGGATATGCGGCGTATGTCTTTTATACGCAGGAGCAGTTTAAGGTCGATTTGTCGCAATATGAGAATATCGGAAAGGACGAAAAACGCCTTGTAGTGTACTTTTCACGCATGGGATACGTCAAAAAAACCGCGTTTGAGGAGGCGAATCGAACGGGCGCCTGCGTCTATGAAATTAAATCGACAGAGAGGACGGAGGGCACGCTGGGGTTCTGGTGGTGCGGAAGATATGGCATGCATCGCTGGAAAATGCCTATAGAACCAATAAAAATCGACCTCTCGAAATACGACTATGTGACGATCTGCTCGCCGATATGGGTATTTGCGCTTGCCGCGCCTGTCCGTGCATTCTGCGAACAGGCCGCGGGGAAAATCAAAGAGGTCGACTATATTTTAGTCCACCACACGCGCGGCAAATATGAAAACGCCGCGAAAGAGATGGACGAATTATTGGGATTAAAGCACAACGATTTTAAGAGCTATTGCTGTAAAATGGGCAAATTCAGCTCATGAGTTTATTCGGTTTTTGCTTTAAAAAGTCCGCAAGGATGGGGGCGAGTACGACCATCGCGTCGCGATAGCCGAGCTGCATCTTCGTCTCTATCGCGCGGCGCGTAAAGTTGACCGTGCCCGAGAACTTCACCGCCTCTATGGATTCGCTGGGGATTATGTTTATCATCGCGCCGGAATAGCGCTCGGGCGTGACGAGCTTGGGCGTGTCGGAGAGATAAACGACTATCACCGCGTCGAGGTCATAGTACGCCATAGGCTCGACGGGCGTGTTTATTGAGTTTTGTGCGTTTAATTCGGGGTCGTTTATGCCGCCGTCCGAAAATGCCTCGCCGCGGATCATTACTGGCGGATAGACATGCGGTATCGCGCTCGACGCGAGAACGGCGTCTATCATCATCTCATCCGAGAGGTTTTTTAAGTTGAAGAACTTGGGGAGCTGCTTGTTGCGGTTATATGCGCATACGAAGTAATCGCGCTTTGACGCGCGCAGCTGTTCTATATTTACGTTATTTTCCAGAAGTGTCCTCACGTTCTCCTGCGTGACGGGCTTAATCTCGATATCCGAAAGCTCGTCCTTTATGCTGCTCTTTATATCCGAAATGTTCATGGACTTGCGGTTCTCGGCGATGTATTTGAGCTTATCCACGACTGCATCCGTTCCGTTTATCTCGGGCGTGCCCATTACCTGACGAAAGTTTACGTCGTTCCAAAGGTCTGTGAGTACGGAGATGTCGTCGCGGCTGAGCATTATCGTATTCAGCGCACCGATGGATGTACCGCTGATGACCTTTACCTTGTCGAAAAAATCCAACTCATCCATAGCGCGTAAAACGCCCGCCTCATATGCGCCCTTTGCGCCGCCGCCCGACAATACCAGGCCAAAGCGCAGCTCATTCCATTTTTTTATAGCATTTATATCTAACATTATAAGAATCTCCTTTTATAGGATTATATCATTTTTCGGACAGGGCGTGCAATTAAAAAAGATTATAAAACTCGCAACAGCGCACTATACATATTCATGAGGTGATTTTATGAAGAAAAAGGGCGTGTTTTACCTTTGCACAGTGCTGATGCTCGCGATAAGCGCATTTGTCATAATGACAGTAGGGGCGGAACAGACGATAAAACTTCCTATAATAATGTATCACAGCGTCGTAAAGGACGAGGCGCGGCGCAGCGACTATGTGGTGAGCCTGCGGCAGTTTAAGGAGGATATGGATGCGATAGACGGTGCGGGGTATGAGACGGTGAATATTTCGGACTTGATTTCGTATGTCGGCGGCGGGGAGCTGCCGGAAAAGCCAATTATGATAACATTTGACGACGGTTTTTTAAATAATGTCGACTTATGCGGCCCTGTTTTGCAGGAACATAACATGAAAGCCGTGTTGTCTGTAGTGGGCGTTTATACCGAATGTGAGGAAAAATGCGATTGGAAGCGTTCGGATAACTACAGCTATTTAACGTGGGAGGAAATTTCCCGGGTGCAGAAGGAGGGTGTCTTTGAAATACAAAATCATTCGTATAATATGCACGGCGGAAACGGCAGACAGGGCGCGAAGAAGGTCAGCGGGGAGGACGCGCAGACGTTTAAAATGAAGGTCGGTGAGGACGTATGCCATATGCAGGAGCTGCTCGAACAAAAATCGGGCATAAACGCGAGTTGCTTTACCTATCCCTTTGGGTATTTTGACAGCGACACAAAGGAGGTCATTCGTCAAAGCGGCTTTTCCGCGAGCCTGATATGCTATGAAAAGATAAACGAGCTGACGCGCGAAGCGGACTGCCTATACGGTTTAGGTAGGTTTAACAGGTCGGGGCGCGTTGAAACAGCCGGCTTTTTTGAAAAGTGTGGTATCGACTTATCTTGAAATCAAAGCCGATGCGAGGAAGTATAATCCCATGATGAACAGTATGAAAATGAAGGTGTAAATGATAACGCTGACTATCTTATTTCCGCCGGAAGCTGCATTTTTTGGCTCGTTGATATTGACGAGAGGGGTTGAGCAGTATCTGCACACTGTAGAGTCGTCAATGTAAATTGTCTTGCATTTAGGGCATCTTTTCATGTTTTTAAAAATCCTTTTTTCTGAATTATACCACAAAAAACGCTCAAGGAATAATTTTTACAAAAAATTGATTTCAATATGAGTAAATTTGTTGTAGAATATAAGTAAGAGGGCGGTGAGGCATATGGATTATATAAAAACGACCCTTGAGCGGGCGATATCCGAAGATAAGAGAGTGAGGATGATTTATCAATCCGGCGACGCGATGAGCGAGCGAACTATTAAGCCCTATGAGATCACTCAAGACAGTGTGATAGGATACTGCTACTTACGCCGCGCTAAACGCAGCTTTAAACTAAACGGTATACTCTCGGTACAGCTAATCGGCGAAAGGAATAAAAGAGATGGATGATCAACAAAAAAATGAGTTGATTTCGCAAATGGATCAAAACAACAAGAAGCTCGAGCAGGAGCGCGAGGTTCTTAACCAAATGGCCAGAGACTGCATTAATGCGGGGAAGAAGCTATCCGACGAGCCTATGATCTTCAGACAGAAGAGGATCGTCGACGAGCTTGTGATAAATGAGGAGAAGCTACAGCAGCTTTTTGATGAAATTGAAGAATGATATTTCAAGCTATATCGCATTTGAAAATCTACCGCTGCCCATATGCGTCCGCTCTATAGGCGAGGATGCTTATTTTAATGAGGCCTTTAAAAGGGCGGGAATACCCGAGAATTTTGCATCGGGCAAGCGTATCACGGCTAACGGAAGAACATATAGCATAACGAAGACCTCCGCGCAGGATGCGGCGGAGCTTTTCGTGTTCAACGATATAACCTCGATCGCGGCGATAGAGCACGAAAATACGAAATACAGGAGGGAGCTCGACCTCGCCAAAAATATACAGTCCTCTCTTATGAAAAACAGTCTGCCGGATGTGGAGGGTTACAACTTTAAGCTGGCGTATTACCCCTCTGCGGAGGTCGGCGGCGATTTATTTGACGCGCTCAAATTACCGGACGGACGCATATTGATGTATGTCGCGGACGTGAGCGGACACGGCATCGCCGCGGCGATGATGACGGTGTTTTTTAAACAGGAGATAAGCATTTTCTGTAAGAAAAACAGGTTTTCATTCAAGGGCCTCGTCGAGTTTTTAAACGACCGCCTTGCCGGATTAAACTGCGATTCACGGGTCTATTTGACGCTGTTTTTGGCTATAATAAATACGCAAACAGGCGAGCTTAAATACTATAACGCGGGGCATAGCGCGATACCGCTTTTATACCGCGCAACGGGGCAGGTCGAGGAGCTATATTGCCCGGGCGTTCCCGTATGCAACTGGGAAATAGGCAGCTCACACAAGGTGAACGTGACGCAGATGAACAGCGGCGAGCGCCTCATAATATACACCGACGGCGTTTTCCCGCCAAGAGATTACGTCAATGCATATGAGAGCTTTAAGGAGCGGTTCGGCGTACAGGATTTTTCTTCGGAAGAATTTTTTAAGCAGATCACCGCGCAGATAGACGGTGAAACGGACGACGACGTGCTGCTCATGATAGCGAGCAGGCTTTAGCGGGATTGCATTTATGCACTCGGTGATGTATAATTAATTATAGAAAACAAAGCAGGAAGAAGAAACTTTGGATAACCTAATATATGCCATCAAAAACAGCATATTACAATTTCAATTCGTTGATGCCATCGATATTCTTTTGGTGGCTGTTTTAATATACTATTTGCTCAAGATAACGGTAAAGACGAGGGCGATACAGGTCATAAAGGGCCTCGTTGTGCTTATAGTAGCGGCGCAGATATGCGAATTCGTCGGCTTTACCACGATAACTTGGCTTTTACAGTCCATCGTCGGCGCTGGCGCAGTATTGCTCGTTATAATTTTCCAGCCGGAGATTCGCCGTGCGCTTGAAAAGATAGGCACGGGCAAGATTTTTGACATGAATTTCTCTGCACCGCACACGGATTATGAGGACGTCATAACGGAGATAGAGCGGGCTATACTAAACATGTCCATAAGGAAGATAGGCGCACTCATCGTCTTTGAAAAAAAGACGGGCATGAGGGAGGTCATAGAGAGCGGCACGACGCTGGACGCGCGCATATCCTCCGAGATGATCGAAAACGTATTCTTCCCGAATTCACCGCTCCATGACGGCGCGATGATTATAAAAGAGGATAAGATTAAGGCGGCGGGGTGCTTTTTACCATTAAGCGACAACAAGACGATATCCTCCGAGCTGGGTACGCGCCACCGCGCGGCGCTGGGCATATCGGAAATTTCGGACGCCGTCGTGCTCATCGTTTCAGAGGAGACGGGCGTCATAAGCAAGGCATATGAGGGAACTATAACGAGATATATCGACAGAAAGGCGCTGAGAAAGGCGCTTGAGGATATCTACAGTGCTTCAAACGGAAGGCAGTCCATCCGAGAGAGGATAAAGAAGAGATGAAGAACTTTTTTAAGACTGCGGGGGAAATCATAAAGGAGTTTGCAACGCGAAATTGGGGTATGAAGCTGATATCCGTTTTACTCGCGTTTTTGGTTTGGTGCAGCGTGGTCGCGGGGACAAATCCCCAGAGGATAAAGACTGTGTCGGATGTTCCACTGCGCGTAGAAGGTACGAAGGAGCTTGAGGCGAAGGGCTTTTGTGTGGATACGCTGCTTTCGCAGATACCCGATACGGTGAGCGTGAGCGTGAAGGCGGGTGTGGATTATCACAGGCTGGTGACGAACTCGACAGTTACTGCGACGGTCAACCTATCCTCCATCGACGAGAAGGGGGAGATAAGCATGAATGTCGAATGTGCAAGCTCGGTGACGAACAGCAGCATTTCGGCGGTTTCGCCCTCTCAAATAACGCTTACTATAGATAAGCTCGCGACAAAGTCCGTTCCCGTTTCGGCAAAGCTGACGGAAGCACCGAGGGGTGACTATTATGTATCAAATGTGGGCATGAAGAATGAAGTGATCACCATTTCCGGACCGGAGAGCAGGATATCACAGGTCGCGGAGGCGGTGGCGTATATTGATGCGTCCTCCTTCACGCAGTCAAAGAGCATATCCGTCCCCGTGACGTTCCTGGATGCGGACGGTGACGAGCTTAATAACATCGAGCTAAACAACAACGACGGCTATGCGATTGCGGATGTCGAGGTATTGCCTGTAAAAGAAATAACAATAAATTCATCTGTTATAGAAAACGCGATATTCAATGTCGCAAAGGGATATGAGGTATACGGAGCGGTCTCCACACCCTCAAAGGTGAGAATAGCGGGCGATAAGGCGAAGCTGGATGAAATTGAGGAGCTTTCACTTGAGCTAATCGACGCGCAGGAGGCCAACAAGAGCGTCGTTTTAGACGCTACTTTAAAGGCGATAGACGATATAGTATTCGTGGACGGAAACAAGCTGAGCGTGTATGTCCAAATACGCGAACAGCAGGAGACAATTACGCTTAGAAATCTGCATATTGATATAAAGAACGTTCCCGAGGGCAAAAAGGCGAGCATTGAGGGTGATGTGCGCTGTACGATAACCATCACGGGCGGAAGATCGGCGGTCGCCGCGCTTTCGCGGGATGATATCAAGCCGTATGTCGACCTATACGGGCAGACCGGCTCGAGGATACTCGCTTCCGTGAAGCTTGACGACCTTTTGGGCATAGACGACGATGACATCAGCTTGTCGGTGGGGCAGGTTTATGTCGTACTTGTTTAATATAAATGAAGATAAGAATACGTGACATAAAAACATCAATAGATACGCCTGCATATGAGCTGAAAGCAATAGCCGCCCGCCTTGCAGGCATTTCTCTTTCGCAGATAACGGGCTTTAAAATCGTGCGCCGTTCGCTTGACGCGAGAAAAAGGAGTGAGCCGCATTTTAACAATACAGTCGAGCTTTCGGGCGATTTTTCGAAAAATATAGCGAAAAGGTTTGAAGTGGTAAAGGACGAGCCAAAGCCCGTTTTGATAAAGGGAAGTGAGCCTGTTCGTGGTCGGGTGATCGTCGTGGGCAGCGGCCCTTGCGGGCTGTTCTGCGCATACGCTCTCGCGAAAGAGGGCTTTCGACCGATAGTACTCGAACGGGGGAGCATCATGGAGGAACGCGAACATGCGTTTGAAAAACTGCGCGATTCGGGCGTTTTATCGTTAAAGGACAACGTCTGCTTTGGCGAGGGCGGCGCGGGGACGTTTTCCGACGGAAAGCTCACGACGAGGATAAAGAGCGACAGGGTGAGCGACGTATTGGATATCTTCATCTCCCACGGCGCGGATGAAAGCATAGCCTATGACAGCAAGCCGCACGTCGGTACGGAGGTCATAAGGCGGGTCGTGGTGTCCATGAGAAAGCGCATAATCAAGCTGGGCGGCGAATACATCTTCGGCGCAAGGTTCTGCGATTTTAAGACGAATGGAGAAAAATTATCGTCCGTCATATTTGAAAAAGACGGGGAATTAGACGAGATAGAATCGAGCTGCTGCGTAATAGCGACGGGACACAGCGCGCGTGATACATATGAGATGCTTTTAGGCAAGGGGATATTGCTCGAAAAAAAGCCTTTTGCGATGGGCGTGCGCGTGGAGCATCCGCGCAGTCTCATAGATGAAAATCAGTTTGGGAAATATGCGGGAAATGTTCATCTCGGCGCGGCGGATTATAAGCTGACCGCGAAGGCATCCCATGATAGAGGCGTTTTCAGCTTTTGCATGTGCCCGGGCGGGGAAGTCGTCTGCTCGGCTACGCAGGAGGGCATGACCGCCGTGAACGGAATGAGCTATAGCGCGAGAAACGGCAAAAACTCCAACAGCGCGATAGTTTGCACGGTGCGAAGAGAGGACATGCCGGAGGGTGCGCTGGGCGGCATCCGGCTTCAGCAGGAGATAGAAAAAAGCGCGTATGACTTCGCCGGAGGGTACGGCGCACCCGCGATGAATATTTCTGACTTTCTATGTGAAAAGAACTCGACGAGGCTGAATATCGAGCCGTCGTATAAGCCGTATGTCAAGATCGGCAATTATCAAGGCTGCCTGCCGCGGTTTATAACGGACGCATTTAAAGAGACTTTTTCGCATTTTGAAAACAGCATACACGGCTTTAATACGGGCATAATGGTAGGTGTCGAGACGCGGACATCCTCACCCGTGAGGATATTGCGCGGCGGTGACGGTCAGGCGATAGACGGGATTTATCCTGCGGGAGAGGGCGCGGGATATGCGGGAGGAATTGTTTCCGCGGCGGTGGATGGCCTGCTCACGGCGCAAAGGATAATGACGAGGTTTAAAGAAAAATAGATGGCGAATATAAGGAAGATGATAGAAATATCGGAGAGCTGTGACTGGTGCGGAAAATGCGCCGAGATATGCCCTTTTGACGCGCTGAAGATCGGCGATGACGGCGATATCATGTTCAGGCCCGCATCCTGTGTGGAGGAATGTGAGGTCTGTTCGCTGGCCTGCCCAAAGGACGCGATCGGCTTTTCGTATTTTAAAACATGCGGCGGATGCGCGGGCGATTGCACACAGTGCGGCGGCTGTTCGTCGCATAAATAACAATTAAAAATGGCAAAATAGCTTCAGGATGATTTAAAAGGAGCTATTATGTTTAAAAATAAAACAAGCAGGACGATTCTCATCATAGCGGCGGCAATGATTTTGGTAAGCTCGGTCGGCGGTTACGCACTCGCGCGCACGACGGCCTCGCCTTTAAAGACGGACGACGAAAAGGTCATCCAAAAGGGCTGCATACGCACGGATGTTTATAATTACACCGTCTGCGGGAAAAGCATCGTAATCGAAAGCGAGGTTTCATCCGAGCTTATAGACGCTTCCCGCGCCGAGCTGGGTGAAAAGCTGGAAAACTGCCGCGTGACGGCGTTTTCCCCCGAAAAGATAACCGTGACGCACGATATCCGGCAGTATTGCCCCGAGCATTTCATATTGTTATACGAGGATGGCGAGCTGTTGATAAAGCAGAATAAGTCGAGGGAGGACGCGCTTGAAACGGTGACGGCGCTGGGCGCGCCAATCCGTGCGCTAAAGACGTCCGTTCTGCAAAAGCTGAAAAAGGGCATTGTCTTTTCGTCAAATGCGGCGGCGAGGAGCTACGCGACGAAGGACATCTACAAATAGAATTTTGAGAGGTTAAAATGAACGAGGTTTATAACACGGCGAAAAAGGCGAAGGAGGCTTCCCGACTTCTGGCGGTGATGCCGACCGAACAAAAAAACGCGGCGCTTCATATGATAGCGGATGCACTTCAGGCGAACAGCGATTTCATATTATCGCAAAACGCGCTGGATTTAGCCGCTGCGGAAAAAAACGGCATGAGCGCGCCGCTTATGGACAGATTGAGGCTGACTAATGAGCGCATTTCGCAAATGGCGCAGGGCGTGAGGGACGTCGCCGCGCTCGACGACCCTATCGGAGAGACGATGAGCGGCTTTACCCGTCCGAACGGGCTGGAGATATTAAAAAAGCGAGTCCCGTTGGGCGTGGTCGGCATCATTTATGAAGCACGCCCGAACGTCACATCCGACGCGCTTTCCCTCTGCCTTAAAACGGGAAATGACGTGATATTAAAGGGCGGTAAAGAGGCGATAAACTCGAATGCCGCGATAATGGACGTCGCAAAAGAGGCGGCGAAGAAGGCAGGTCTGCCCGACGGATGCATGGAGCTCGTGAGGGACACCTCGAGAGAGGCGACAAACGCGCTCATGCGCTTAAACGGACTGGTGGACGTGCTCATACCGAGAGGAGGAGCGGGGCTAATCCGCGCAGTCGTTGAAAATGCGACCGTCCCCGTGATAGAGACGGGCATAGGAAACTGTCACATATTCGTGGACGAAAGCGCGGATTTAGATATGGCGCTCGCGATAGTCTTAAACGCAAAGACACAGCGCACGGGCGTATGCAATGCGGCGGAGAGCCTGCTCGTGCATGAAAAAATCGCAGATAAATTCGTCCCCATGCTGTATAATGAGTTTGAAAAGGCGGGGGTCGAATTGTTCGGGGATGAGCGCATCCGTGAGCTTTGCGCCGCAAAGCCTGCGACGGAAGATGACTATGCGCGAGAATATCTCGACCTGAAGATGAGCGCAAAGGTCGTAGGTGACGTAGACGAGGCGATAGCGCATATCAACAAGTACGGCACGCGACACTCGGAGTGCATCGTGACAAAGAGCTATGAAAACGCGCGGCTGTTTCAGAATATGGTGGACGCCGCGGCGGTGTACGTCAACGCATCCACGCGCTTCACGGATGGCGGGGAATTCGGCTTTGGCGCGGAGATAGGCATAAGCACGCAAAAGCTGCACGCGAGAGGCCCCATGGGGTTAAAGGAGCTTACGACATATAAATACCTCATAAACGGCAGCGGTCAAATCAGATAAAATATACAGGAGGCAAATATGGGCTATAATTTTTACGATTCCGCTCAAACTGAGCAAAGGCAAAATATCTCTCAATTTACGGCAAAGACGTTCATGTGGATGTTCATAGGTCTGCTTGCGACGTTCGCATCGGCGTTCGCGGTGACGTATGTTCCCTCCGTATTTATGTTCATAAACGCCACGCCCTATGGCATATGGGGGCTGGCCATCGCGCAGATAGTGCTCGTGTTCGTGCTTTCGCTCTCTATTGGCAAGCTGAGACCGGGGACGGCGACCATGCTGTTCTTCATATATTCCGTGGTGAACGGCTGCGTACTTTCGGGCATATTCATGGTCTATAACCTTTCTTCCATAATATATTCCTTCCTCGCGGCGGCGGGCATATTCGGCGCAATGGCGCTTTTCGGCTATTTCACGAAGAAGGATTTGACGAAATGGGGCTCGATACTCATGTTCGCTTTGATAGGCTGTCTCATATATTCGGCTATCGGTATGATTTTCGGCATCGGCAGGAACGGCATACTATACGGGCTTTTGATGATAGTCATCTTCATGGGACTCACCGCATTTGACATGCAGAGGTTAAAGACGTATTACTATACGTTTGACGGCGACGAAGCTATGCTGCATAAATGCTCGATAATCTGCGCATTGCAGCTCTATCTCGATTTCATCAATATTTTCCTTAGAATATTGAGTCTTACGGGTAGAAGGAGAAACTAAGCGATTTTAAGAAAACCCCGATGGGAGAGCTTCCTTTCGGGGCATTTTTTTGATTATTCTATTGAAACTCCGCTTTTTACGGCATTTACGGCAAATGCTTTTAGCTCGCTCGATTTTGACGAAAGCTCCCTTGCCGCATATTGCGCAGAGGAAATATCCTCAAATATGCCCACGCACGCGCTGCCGCTGCCCGTCATGAACGAGCTTATGCAGCCGTCCGTTCGGCTGATATCTCTTAATAAGATAGGAACGCGCGGGCAAAGCACACTCGCGGCGGAAGTTAATGAGTTGTAGCAGCTTTCCATAAAGGACGAAATATCGCCGTTTTCTATTGATGAAACCGCGTTGTCAAAGCGCCCGCTTTCGGGATAGTTGGGAGAGATGTCAAATTGGTTATAGACGGACGGGGTCGAGCAGCCCTCGACGGGCTTACAGATGAGATATGCGCAGTTTAAGCTGTTTTTGATGGGGGTGAGCTGTTCGCCCAGCCCGCGCGCGATGCAGCAGCCGCCCGTGAGCGAAAAGGGGACGTCCGCGCCCAGCTTTTTGCCTATATCGGCTAATTTCAAATCGTCAAAAACGCCGTCATATAGCTTGTTCAAGCCGTAAAGCACCGCCGCTGCGTCCGCGCTCCCGCCGCCTAAGCCCGCCATCATGGGTATGCGCTTTTGTATGCGTATTTTCGCGCCGCCGTTTATGCCGCTTTCATCAAAAAACAGCCTTGCCGCCTTATACGCGAGGTTATTTTGCTCATCAATACCGTCGCATTGGACGGAAATACTGTCGTCAAGCGAAATCTCGAGGGTATCAAAAAGGTCGACGGACTGCATTATCATCTCGAGAGTATGGTATCCGTTGGGCAGCGCGCCCGTTATCGCGAGATATAAATTGAGCTTTGCGTATGCTTTCAGCGTCATAATATTCCTCCGAACGTTTATATGCTGGCATTATATCACATTTTATGATAAAATTATAGGGATAACTTGAAAGGACAAATAGCATGTTTATTGCGGATAAGCTGACAGATTATACGATTTTAGATACAGGAGAGGGCATGAAGCTGGAAAGATGGGGTAAATTCACCCTTTCGCGGCCCGACCCGCAGGCGATTTGGGAAAAGCAGGATAAAAGGCTGTGGAAGTCCGCAGATGCGGAATATTCCCGCTCCAGCTCGGGAGGCGGACGCTGGATGTATAACACCAAGCTGCCTGAAAGATGGGTATTCAACTACGGCGATCTGCGGTTTTACGTCCGTCCGACGGGCTTTAAGCACACGGGGCTTTTCCCCGAGCAGTCCGCGAATTGGGACTTCATGATGAATAAGCTCGCCTCTAAAAAGGGCGCGAGGGTGTTGAATCTCTTTGCGTATACGGGTGGAGCGACAGTCGCATGTGCGTCGGCGGGCGCGAGCGTGACGCACGTGGACGCGGCGAAGAGCATGGTCGCGTGGGCCAAGGAAAATGCGGCTTTATCCGGGCTTTGCGACGCGCCTATAAGATATATCGTGGATGATTGTCTGAAATTCGTCCTGCGTGAACAGCGTCGCGGAAAGGTCTATGACGCGATATTGATGGACCCGCCCAGCTACGGTAGGGGAGCGGACGGGCAGGTTTGGAGATGTGAGGACGACCTCTTTAATCTCGTTAAGGAGACGGCGAAGCTGCTTTCTGACGATCCGCTGTTCTTCATGATAAGCTCGTACACGACTGGGCTTTCCTCTGTCGTTATCGAAAATATGCTCAAAATATGCGTCGCAGCAAATCACGGGGGCAAGATCACCTCGGGTGATCTCGTCATACCTGTAAAAAATCAGAGCGTGCTGCTCCCCTGCGGAAATACCGCGCGGTGGGAGAAATGATGAAAAATATAGAAATTCTCTATGAGGATAATCACATTATAGTAGTCGTAAAGCCGCATAATATACCGTCACAATCGGATATTTCGGGAGATGCGGACATGCTCACGCTGCTAAAGGGGTATATCAAGGAGAAGTACGACAAGCCGGGCAACGTCTTTTTGGGACTGGTGCATAGATTGGATCGCCCGACGAGCGGCGTGATGGTCTTTGCGCGGACATCCAAGGCGGCGCAGAGGCTCTCAAAGCAGTTTGTCGATAGGGAAGTGGAAAAGGAATATACCGCGCTTGTCGACGGTTTTCCGCCGGAATTTGGCGAATTTTCCGACTATCTCAAAAAGGACGAGAGGAAAAACATCGTCACGACGTGCGGACGGGATGAGGGCAAGCTCGCCAGACTTTCATATAGGGTGATTTCCCGTGAGGGCAGGCTTTCGCGCGTGAAGATAAAGCTGTTTACGGGCAGGTCGCATCAGATCAGGGTCCAATTCGCGTCGCGCGGGTTCGCGCTCGTTGGGGATGCAAAATACGGCGCAGGCGGAAGAAATTTATGCCTTTGCTGTACGCATCTTAGCTTTATGCACCCGACAAAAAGGGAAAAGATGAGCTTTGATATAGAAGAGGATTTTTAGGCAAAAAAAGATGAGCAGTTACATTGTGAATCAAAAAATAGTGGGGAAAGTAAAAAAAGAATCATCGCTACTGCTCATCAGAATAACACATATAGTGGTATTCCCTTATTAGGTTGTATACATATAATAAACACACAATATGAACTCAATGTGAACAATTCATAATATCGCATATTAAATATAAAAACCGCCGTTCACCCGTATGACCTCGCCCGTGATGTAATCTGCAGAAGGGGACGCGAGAAAGCGTGCGCAGCCGGAAATGTCGTTCGGCTCGCCCAGTCTGTTAAGGGGTATGTTTTTTTGTAAATCTGCAAGAGTTTCTTCGGAATGTTCATTTAACATTCTTGAGCGAATGACGCCCGGGCTGATGCAGTTTACGCGCACGCCGCTGGGCGCGACCTCCTTGGCGAGCGCCTTTGTGAAGCCTATAATGCCAGCCTTTGCGGCGGAATAGACGACCTCGCAGGATGCGCCGCACTCTCCCCAGACGGAGGAAATATTAATGATGCACCCGCTCTTTTTGCGGATCATGTGGGGGAGTATGAGTCGGGTAAGCTTTATGACAGAGGTGAGGTTCGTCAAAATGACGCGGTCGATGTTCTGCGTCGATTCATCCGTAAACAGCATGGTGTCGCTCACGCCGGCGTTGTTGATGAGGACGTCGACGTCCCTTTCAACGGCAAAGTCGACGAGCGATTTTATGTCGTTATCCGAGCATAAGTCCGCCATAATGCTCTCGGCGCTGTAGCCGCTGCCGTTTATCATTGCGCAAAGCTCCTCACATTCTGCTTTGCTATTATTATAATGTAGAATTACGCTGTCACCCGCAAGCGCAAAGCTCTTTGCCAGCGCGCCGCCTATCGAGCCGGATGCGCCTGTTATTAAAACTGTTCTTTTCATGGCATGTCCTTTCGCCTATAGGATATCATTTTTATCTATTAAAATCAAGATATCCGCATTTGAAAAAGCTGCATGTATGAACTTTTTGCATATTTGATTAAGCAATCCTGCATTTTCTGCCCGTTTTTTCACTTAAAAAGCGTCATTATTTTTGGAAAAAGGTTGATTTTGAGTTTTTTTATAGTATAATATTCTTATTACCTAAATCGTAAAGGAGTTTTGTTATGTCAATTCCATTTATTGTTGTCGGAATTTGTGCCATAGGTATTTTACTGGCGCTGTTCCTTCAGCAGAGCATTAAAAAGATTAATGTGGAAAATGCACGAATGAATGAGATAGCCGGATTCATCAAGACCGGCGCTATGGCGTATCTCATGAGACAGTACAAGGTCATCGCCATCTTCCTTGCAGTAATGGCGATCGTTCTGTTAATTGCCTTCGGCTGGATAATGATGGTATGCTTCATCTTCGGCGCAGTGCTTTCCATATTAGCTGGCTTTGTAGGCATGAGAAGTGCCGTAATGTCCAACGTGAGAACTGCGAGCGAGGCGCAAAAGGGCCTTGCATCTGCGTTCAAGGTTGCGTTCTCCGGCGGCGCGATAATGGGCCTCATGGTCGTTTGTCTCGGCGCTGCGGGCGTGTCTATCGTCTATGCATTTACGAATGACACGACTGTCCTCACCGGCTTCTCCCTTGGCGCATCCTCTATTGCGTTGTTCTGTAGAGTAGGCGGCGGCATCTACACCAAGGCTGCTGACGTCGGCGCTGACCTCGTCGGTAAGGTCGAGGCGGGCATCCCCGAGGACGACCCGAGAAACCCCGCTGTTATAGCGGATAACGTCGGCGATAACGTCGGTGACGTAGCGGGAATGGGCGCTGACCTGTTCGAGTCCTATGTCGGCTGTATCGTCTCCGCACTCGTCCTGGCGACGTCCATGGCGGATGCGTTTAGGGCAAATTCTCTCTTCATAGTTTTAGCTATCGTGGGCGCGGGCATTGCAGCGTCTCTCATAGGCGTGGTTATCGTCAGATTTATAAAGGCTAAGAATGTTCAGAGCACGTTAAATCTGGGCACATACATCGCGGCGGGTCTTCTCGCGATCGCTGCGGCGGTGCTTTCATGGGTTCTGTTCGGCAATCTTTGGCTGTTCGCGGCTATCGCCTGCGGCATAGTCTGCGGCGTGCTTCTCGGCTTCTTTACCGAGATATACACCTCCGGCGATTACAAGAGCGTAAAGAAGATCGCGCAGTCCTCCGAGACGGGCGCGGCTACCACCGTTCTTTCCGGTTATGCGATCGGTCTTAAATCCACCGTTCTTCCCATACTCGCATTAGTCGGCGCTATCATTGGCTCGTTCATCCTCGGTCAGCAGGTTGGCGGCGATATCTCCAGCGGATTCTTCGGCGTTGTATTAGCGGCTCTCGGTATGCTCGCGACAGTCGGCATCACGATCTCCGTTGACGCATACGGCCCCATCGCGGATAACGCGGGCGGCATCGCGGAAATGTCCGGCGCGGGCGAGGAGGTCAGAAACATCACCGACCATCTCGACGCAGTAGGCAACACCACCGCTGCTATCGGCAAGGGCTTCTCCATCGGCTCCGCTGCACTCACGGCGCTTGCGCTGTTCACGGCGTATGCACAGGCAGTCGGTCTGTTCGATAAGGGCATCAACCTCATCAGCGCGGACGTCATCTCCGGCATGTTCATAGGAGGTATGCTCGTATTCCTGTTCTCCGCAATGACTATCGACTCCGTCTCCAAGGCGGCTTATCAGATGATAGAGGAAGTCAGAAGCCAGTTCAGAAGCAAGCCCGGCATCATGCAGGGAACCGAGCAGCCTGACTACAAGAGATGCGTAGACATTTCCACCCGTGCGGCTATAAAGGAAATGATCGTTCCCTCCATCATCGCTATCGTAGCTCCCGTGCTCGTCGGTCTTTGGTCGACGGACGCTTTGGGCGGTCTGCTCTGCGGCGCGACGCTCACCGGCGTATTGATGGCGATAATGATGTCCAACGCAGGCGGCGCGTGGGATAACGCGAAGAAGTATATCGAAGGCGGCCACAACGGCGGCAAGGGCTCAGAGGCTCATAAGGCTGCTGTTATCGGCGACACCGTCGGCGATCCCTTCAAGGATACGGCCGGCCCGTCCTTAAACATACTCATCAAGTTGATGAGCATAGTTGCGCTCGTATTTGCGCCTCTGTTCATGTAATCAGTACGAAATTAATAGAAAGCGCTCTCGTGTGAGGGCGCTTTTTTGTGTTCCGTTTTGTTTTATTTATAAGATGTAGGCGATTTATGCTCTGCGATACAGGCCAATTTTACCTTTAAAAACGCATTACAGCCGTTGTTTTGCGTATTTTGCCTACAGTAAAGGCTTTTAGAGAAACGCTGTAAAAATGGCAAATAAAGACCCGATTATCGTGTTTGACGATCGGGTCTTAAAGCTCTGTATTATCCTTCCGGCTCCGGCTCGGGGGTGATCGGGTCAGAGGGTTCGGGAGTGGGCGTGGGTTCCGGAGTAAGATTTTCTATCGCTTTATCCACTGCGCTTTCAAGCACGGATGCTGCATCGAGAATATCCTTTCTGTTCGGCTCTTTTTTATTGATGAGCTTTTTTAGTGCAGTGATATTGCTGTTGATGCTCTTCTTGTCAGCGGATGTCATTCGCTCACCATAGCGGGAGAGTGACTTCTGTGCGTAGCTTATCGTTGAGTTTGCGGTGTCTATCGCGTCCTTCAGCTTTTCGTTGTTGTCATACCACTTCTTGTCGTGAACTGTGCAGACCTCATCAGCCTCACCCTTTGAGACGATAGCATTGGGTACGATCTTTTTAAGCTCGCTCTCGGAGAGTTTAGCATAATCGGAATCCTTAGGGATGACTACGCCAGAGCCGTGCTCAATACTGCTTTCGGGGCAGTATTCGGATGCGAGACAGCCGCTGTCCGTGCAGATATCCGCGGATGTATGCCAATCGCACACGCCGAGGGATTTTACCGCGTCCTTTGCGATGAGGTCAGAGACGGGCGGATTTGTCTTATCCGCAGAGCAGAGCTTTGTCGCGCGCTTGCCTGAAAGCGAACAGAGCGTGACGGTCGTCAGGCCGTGCGAGGAAGCAGTGCCTTCGATGATGGGCTTATTCTCATAGCCTTCAAGAATCTTGCTCATATAGCGCTGCCATAAGGGGGCCGCCGTTCCGCCGCCCGAACAGCCTCTTTGCAGCTCGACATAATCGTCGTGACCGATCCATACACAGCTCGTGTAATAGGGGGTCATTCCGGCGAACACGACGCACTTGTTTTCGACGTTAGTACCCGTCTTACCTGCGACGGTCATGCCGCTTATCCTCGCGTTTGTGCCCGTGCCGCCCTGAACAGCGCCCTTTAAGGCCTCTACGAGCATATATGCGGAGGATTCCTTATAAACCTGATAGCTGTCCTGAACATCCTCGGCGGTGAGGATCGTATTGCCGTCCTTATCGGTGATTTTCGTGAATGCTATAGGCTCGCGGTAGACGCCCTGGTTGGCTATGGCGGTGTATGCGCTCGTCAGCTCTAGCATGGATATGCCGCTCGTTCCCAGCGCGAGACCTATGCCGTCCTTATTTAGCGTAGGCTCGTTGAAGTTCATCTTCACCAAGTATTCATACGAATTATCCACGCCGACATGCTCCATAATCGTCCTCGCGGCGACTATATTG